>JAKVAS010000002.1:0-47510 GCA_022448165.1 Crocinitomicaceae bacterium
TTTCCTCTATATGGAACAGGTGATAGATAAGGCGAATCTGTTTCCAAAATCAAATGATTCATGTCTACGTTCTCTAACACAGCATCTAACGCGGCTTTTTTATAGGTTAAAACGCCGCCTATACCAAGCTTAAATCCTCCGTATTCAACGATACGGTTTGCTTGCTCCACACTTCCTGTAAAACAATGAAAAACACCTGTAAGGCGTTCATCATTTAATTCATCAACAACTTCAAATATTTCATCAAAAGCATCACGCGCATGAATTACAACTGGTAAATTAAGCTCCTTAGCCCAATTAATTTGCATTCTTAATACTTCCGCCTGTTGTTCAACGAAATTTTTATCCCAATATAAGTCCATTCCAATTTCTCCAACAGCCACATAAGAATTCTCAAAAAGATTCTTGCGAATTACTTCTAATTCCTCTTCCCAATTTTCCTTTACGGAACAGGGGTGTAATCCCATCATTGGGAAACAGTTTTTTGGAAACTCCTCTGCTAATTGATGCATTGAATCAATACTCTCAACATCAATATTTGGGAGAAGCATCTTTTCTACCCCCGCATCAATAGCTCGTTGTATAACCGATTTCCGATCATCATTAAAAGCATCTACAAAGAGATGAGTATGCGTATCTATAAACATAAAAGTAATTTTAGAAAAGTGAGATACTTATTCCCAATTGAGTTTGGTTCAGCTGCACACTCTTTGTATTTGAAAACACTTTATTGAAATTATAATTGGCAAAAAGAGCCCAATTTCTGAAGCCAAAACGAAGATGAGCCCCGTAAATTAACTTCTCATTATCAACAAATCCAAAAACTTTATTAATCTCCTTATTTTGAAATTCCCCTTCTACTTCCTTATTGAATGCACTGGTTTGATACCCAATTCTTCCTCCAATATGGAATTTAAAATGTCTCCAACTTTCTTTTCTAAAACGAAGCTCTAAAGGCATTGCAAAACTATGTGCCCCAAATGTACTTCGTTTATAATTCTGCAATGGCAATTTATCTGTCCAAGCTGTAGTTCCTAATATTTCATCTTGTATAAGATTTCCATTATGACGAATAACACTAAACGAATGTGCAACACCGATTCCAAGAGCAACTGTATTTCCATCCCTTAATGGAACGTCAAACATAAAATTTGTATTCAAGCCTATTGATGCCCAGTGATTTTGAAACAAATCTCTATCTCCAATCCAATCGTTATAGGTTATATCAAAAATTAATCTATCATATTTACGAACACGATCAACTTTTGCAGGACGTAGCCCTGTAAAATACCACATAAACCCAGGACGAAACTGAGACCCTTCAGTACCTACTTTACTGTTGTACTGTGCTGAAGCAAACCCACCCAATAAACACATCAAAACTATGATAATCGACTTAATCATTTCCTCTTTTTTGTTCCCAATTCCAAGCATCTCGAATGGCGTCTTTCACCGATCTATTCGCTTTCCAACTTGTCATAGATTCTATCTTTGACGTATTGGCAAATATTTGTTCTACATCTCCCGATCTTCTTGGTCCAAATTTCCAATTCAATCGTTGCCCTGATACCTCTTCGAAAGTATTAATTATTTCAAGAACGCTTGTTCCTTTTCCTGTTCCAACATTAAATACGTCTTCTGTTCCTTTATCTTGTTCGCTCAGCCACTCAACACCTTTAATATGAGCAATTGCCAAATCTGTAACATGAATATAATCACGCACGCAAGTTCCGTCAGCGGTGTTATAATCATTCCCAAAAACAGTAAGGCATTCTAACAAACCAACTCCGGTCTGAGTAACGTATGGCAACAAATTATTTGGCTTTCCAATTGGTAGCTCACCAATTAGTCCTGTTTCATGTGCTCCAACCGGATTAAAATAGCGTAAGTGTAAAACCTTTAATTGTTTGCTAGCCTTTACAGCATCACTTAGAATACGTTCCCCCATTTGCTTAGTCGCACCATAGGGTGAATTTGCCGGTAACAATGGAGTATCTTCAGTCACAATTGTATTTTCCTGAATAAATCCGTACACCGTACACGAAGAAGAAAACACAAAATTATCTACTGAAAATTCCTCCGCCAATTCTAATATCGCTAGCAGACTATTGATATTATTTCTATAGTATTTTAAGGGGTGGTCTACTGATTCACCAACCGCCTTGTACGCAGCAAAATGAATTATCCCAGCAAAATCATGTGTCATAAACACTTTCCGAAATGCTGTCATATCCGAAACATCACAATCGTGACAAATCACCTTGCTTCCTGTAATTCGCTCAATTCCTTCCAATACTAAAGGATTCGAATTTCGAAAATCATCAACAATCACTGGAGTAAATCCAGCGTGTACAAGCTCCACAACAGTATGAGAGCCAATATACCCTGCTCCACCACTTACCAGAATTTTTTTATTTCTATCCATTCTATTCAAAGGTAAACGTTTTGAAGTATTTTTAGGGTATGGAGGAAAGAGATAAATTTGATTTGCAACAGTATACTGCAAAACCAGTTTCTAGAAGGTATCTCTACAGAATACTATTTTACGTCGCATTATTAGTGATCGCTTCTCTATTTGTTTTTCTTTACAAGGGTAAATCAACGACACCAGAGGTGTCAATAGAATCAGATCAGCCAGCCACGGAAATTGAAGGTGTGACAATCATCACTGAATAACTATCACTCGAGAATTCTATAATACCTATAAATCTCCTTTTGAGATGAAAAATTAGATTCATCATTTCGATAATATAAATTCCTTTGATTTTCATCAATAATTCTCGACTTCACATTTCCTTTCCAATAAATTTCAAAAATATCCTTTATTGTACTCTTAATATCTTCGTCATAAATTGGAGCACCAACCTCAATTCGTTTGTCTAAGTTTCGCTCCATCCAATCAGCACTTGTTAAATAGAATTTGGGATCTCCATTATTTTCAAAAATCAACAATCTAGAATGCTCTAGATATTGTCCAATAATACTTCTTACTTCAATATTTTCACTCATCCCCTCAACTCCAGGGACTAAACAACATATACCACGGACCAACAGTTTAACCTTTACTCCAACTTGACTCGCCTTGTAGAGTAGTTCAATCATCTGAGCGTCTACTAAGTTGTTTAATTTAATTTGAATTTTTGCCTCAAATCCATTTTTTGCATTTTCAATTTCTTGATAAATAAGTTCACCTATAAATGACCGTGTGTTAAATGGAGAAACTATTAAATTCTCAAATCGAAAATCATTTGCAAAACCATCCAAGAAGTTAAAAACACGTCCCACTTCAATTCCAATATCTTCATTTACGGTGATTAGGCCTAAATCTTCATAGAACTTTGCCGTTCCTTCATGAAAGTTCCCTGTTCCAACATAGGTGATCCAATTTTCACGCTTACTCCCAACACGATGTATTTGAATCAATTTGGAATGAACCTTGAGTTTCTGTTGTCCAAAAGATACTTTCGCACCAACCTCTCTGAGTTTATTTGCCCAAAAGACATTATTCTCTTCATCAAATCGCGCTTGTAACTCTACTACGACAAATACTTGTTTCCCATTTAGAACTGCATTGATTAACGCGTTCATTACTTGCGAATTTTTCGCTACACGATATACATTCATCTTAATGGAGCGCACCTTTGGATCAATTGCCGCTTCACGAAGTAAATCTACAACATAATCAAATCGTTGATAGGGATAATGCATCAGAACATCCTTATTGATAACCTCTTTGATTAAACTCCTCTTCATTACAAGTTGACCGTGTTCGTGCGGTTTCTGAATAGGAAAAACAAAATCATCTCTACCGAAATCAGGAAAAGACATGAAATCTTTAAAATTATGATACTTTCCTCCAGGAATAGTGTTTATTCCAAGTTCTAAATTCAAGCTGGTTAGAAGGTATTCCAAGAGGTCATCAGGCATTTCCTCATCATAAACGAATCGAACCGGCTCCCCTACCTTTCTCTTTTTTATACTCTTTTTGATTTTTTCTAAAAACGAAACAGATACATCATCATCTAGGTCTAATTCCGCATCGCGGGTAAACTTGAAAGTAAACGCTTCTACTATATCAAAAGTAAAAATTGAAAAAATTGCTTCTAAATTCAGACGAATAATATCGTCCAGCAAGATGATATGTTCT
Source organism: Crocinitomicaceae bacterium (assembly GCA_022448165.1). Classification (GTDB taxonomy): domain Bacteria; phylum Bacteroidota; class Bacteroidia; order Flavobacteriales_D; family Crocinitomicaceae; genus UBA4466. Next base: position 4,148 of record JAKVAS010000002.1, read on the forward strand.
TTTCCATTTTCCTTGATATGATAGAATCGAGGAAATTCTTTTGGAATTTCAATCAATGCAAATCTTGTTTTCTGCTTATTCTCAAATAACATTTTAACCGCTAAATAAATCCCCGAATCCTTTAATTCTGGAAACGGAGTTTTCTTGTTCAACATAATCGGAACAATTGCGTGTTTCAGTTTTAAATTAAAATACTCAATGAGTTCAGCAGCTTGATCTAACTCTAATTCATTTTCGGTAATATGAAAAATGTTCTCCTTTTCAAGCTCAGTTAAAATTCGTTTATATGCTATTTGAAACTTTTTCTGTAGTGTCATTACCGTATTCCGAATTTCTTCGAATAATTCAGCTGCATTGCCGTCAAAGCCTTGAACCTTTTTCTTTTTAATCAGAATCAAACGTCTGATATACGCGACACGAACACGGAAAAACTCATCCATATTATTCGAGTAAATACCCAAAAATCGCATTCGTTCAATAATAGGAACATTTTCGTCTAACGCTTCCTGTAAAACACGTTCATTAAAAGAAAGCCAACTCAATTCTCTATTAGATAATTTCATATTACAAATATCCGCAAAAGATTGCAATACAGTAAAAGTTTGACAGAAGTAATAGACCTTTACGAACGAAAGGTGATAATGAGTCAAGTATTCGGAAAAGAACTTACTCTTGAATAGACCTAAAAATAATTTGCACAAAAAAAGGGAGATTACATGTCTAATCTCCCTTTCCAAATTTTATGATGTGTATTTATACCTTCATCCCTTTAACTACACGGTCTTTACGCTTCGTTTTCTGTAACTTCTTTTTCACTACTTGAAGATAAGCTGTTCCACTTGCAGTGTTCGCAAAATACGTGCTATTTCCATATTTCATCTCTCCCCCTTTTTTAGAAGTCCAATCTGCTAATAAGTAGTACTTACCCGAAGATTGACCTTCCCGCTTACCAAATGAAATAGTATGACCTACACCTGGTTCAAAACGAACTACAATGTTGTTGTCTTCATCAAATTTCTCGAAAACACATTTGGTTCCCAATGGTATAATAATTCTGTCTTTCTCGGAACTTGAATTAGAAACCAGTGTACCATCTGATGTAGTATTTTGATTTCCCGAACTTTTACTTCTTTCAATAATAATTGTAGCAGAAGTAAAAAATTGAACTTTTGCCATTGACTTCTCATTATCTAATCCGAAATCATCTGCTACTCTTGAAGTATACGGGATTTTTGTACCACAACTTGCAAGAATTACACCGATAAATAAAAATAAAACGTATTTCATTTGCTGATTTTTTTTCAAATATAATGAAAGTCAAGACGCAAAAACAATGCCTAATTAATCAATTTCAGTAATGTTGATTATCAACTCTTACGATTCGTTGTATTTTTGTACTCAAATTGATCAAATATGAAGACGAAAATCGTAAAAATGACCTTCAACGGATTCCAAGAAAACACTTTCATTGTTCATGATGGAGCTTCTTGTGTCATTGTTGATCCTGGATGCTATAGCCGTGAAGAACAACAAAGGCTTATTGGAACCATCGAAGATCTAAATTTAACACCGGTTGCTCTTTTACTCACTCATGGGCATATTGATCACATAATGGGGGTTTCTTTTGTTTTAGACACTTACGATATTGAAGCGTATATGCACAAAACAGACATTCCAACCTTCAATGCTGGAGAACAATCAGCACATGTTTATGGATTTAGTGAATTTGTTGTACCCCCTCTTCCTACAAAATGGGTAGAGCATGGAGATCAATTACGTTTTGGTGAAATAACACTTGATGTTCTATTCACCCCGGGGCATGCACCAGGACATGTAGTCTATTACAATAAAGAAGATCAGTACGTAATCAATGGTGATGTTTTGTTTCAAGGAAGCTATGGTAGATATGATCTTCCAGGAGGAAGTCTTGAAGTATTAAAAAAATCAATTACTGAAGTAATGTTCGCCTTACCTGATGAAACAATCGTTTTATGTGGACATGGTGGTGAGACAACTATTGGTAACGAGAAGAAAAGTAACCCAATACTACTTTCATAATCGCGATTCTTTCTAAAATGCAATTAACTTAGCAAGATGCGCGTTGCCATCAATACAAGATTTTTGCTTCCAACGAAAATGGAAGGTTTTGGCTGGTATGCCTATGAAATTAGTAAACGATTAGTTGAAAACCATCCAGATGTTGACTTCGTCTTCTTTTTTGACCGTCCATATGATCAAAAATTTGTCTTTGGGGCGAATGTAACACCTGTTGTTCTCTATCCACAAGCACGACATCCCATTTTATTTAAGATTTGGTTTGACTTCTCAATTAAACGAGCCCTAAGAAAATATAAACCGGATGTTTTCTTTTCTCCCGATGGTTATCTCTGCTTAAAAACAAATGTTCCTCAGGTTCCAGTAATTCATGATGTCAATTTCGAGCATCATCCAGAAGACCTTCCAAAAACTGCTCGAAACTATTTACAGAAGTACTTTCCTAAGTTTGCAAGGAAAGCATCCCAAATCATCACTGTATCTAACTATTCAAAGTCAGACATAAGTGCTACATATGGAATTGACACCTCAAAAATTCATGCAATTTGGAACGGTGCCTCGGAAGTGTTTCGCCCCCTTGAAAAGAAAGAACAAGAATCAATACGACGCCAATACACGGATGGAAAAGATTACTTTCTTTTTGTTGGAGCCCTACACCCCAGAAAGAATTTAAAACGTCTTCTAAAGGCATATGAAGGTTTAATCACAAACAATCCGTCCATTGATACTCAACTGGTAATTGTTGGTGAAGAGCTTTGGAAAAACACTTCTTTTGATTTAGAAATTAGTGATGTAATTAAGTCTCGAATTCATTTTACCGGGCATGTAAAATTAGAAGAACTAGCCAAAATCATGGGAAGCGCTTTTGCTTTCACTTTTGTACCTTATTTTGAAGGTTTTGGAATTCCAATAGTTGAAGCCATGAAATGTGGCACACCAATACTTTCCGGAAATCTTACTTCTTTGCCTGAAGTCGCAGGTGATGCAGCCATTTACTGTGATCCTTTCGACATTAAGGATATACAACAAAAGTTGCTCCAATTATCTACGGACGCCTCTCTCCGTACATCACTTTCTAAAAAATCACTCGAAAGAAGTAAACTATTCTCTTGGGATATTGCAGCAAAAAACGTTTGGAATGTACTTCTAAAAGAAATTGAAAATATATAGTCGTTATTTTAACATTAGTTTCAATTCAGAGAAAAAACTTACTCAACAAGATAATTATTAGGTTAGAAGCTAATAATATACCAAGAAGTACTTAGCCTTAAAGAAGCTAAGCGTAATAAGGAGAAATCATTAAATAAACAATAACTCCACTAACTGCCACAAATAGCCAAATTGGAAATGAAACTTTTGTCCATTTTTTATGTTTTTGATAATCTCCTTCCCAAGCCCATAAGTAGGTAAGCAGCACCAATGGAATGACAACAATACTCAAAACGATATGCGCGATAAGTAAAGGAAAGTATACACTTCCATAATCACCCAAATACTCTGTAGAAGTTGATGTTATGTGATATCCGATATAACACAATAAAAACAACAATGATAACACGAGACATATACGAATAAGTCCTCTATGTAATTTCATTTTTTTCGCCTTTATTGCAACAAGTGCTGCAATCAACAAAATTGCTGTTATTCCATTAATAGATGCATAAATAGGAGGTAAAAATGAGAAATCGACCCCATCAATACGAACTTTAAACAAAAGTGCTACAACCACTGGGACAACTACGGACACTCCATAGATTAACTTTTTCATCTTTGCCATTTCTTCTGGCGTCTTACTCAATTCCGTACTCATCTTTCAATAAAATTCTTAGATCTTTCTCCAATCGATTTACCTCTTCTGTTTCTGTCCCCATATATACACCACGAACATAACCTTCTTTATCCACCAAGGTAAACGCACCAGAGTGCGCATATCCACCAGGAGCTTCTTCATCTGCCGCAGCATGTACCAAGAAACTCTCAACTCCCAGTAAATGTGTGGCGCTCTCATCACCTGTAAAAAAATGCCAGTTATTCGCCTTTATCCCATGGTGATCAATATATCTCATAAGCTGAGATGGTTGATCATGTTTAGGTGCAATTGAAAATGACATAAATTGAATGTGTTCAGAAAGGTCTTCAGTCATTCCGTTCAACCGTTTCATCTGGGTAGTCATAACAGGACAAATCGTTGGACATGTAGTAAAGAAGAAATCTGCAATCCATATTTTCCCTTTCATATCCCCGGACTTAATCAATATAGAGTCTTGATTAAGATATTCAAATTCGGGGATTTTAGGATAAACCGTATCATTTGTGCTATAGTCAATATCAGCATGTCCCAAAAAAGGAAGTCTCTCGTTCTCCTCACAACTAAACAAGATCATTGCTATTACCACAAAAAACACTAAATATCTCATTTTTATTTTTTTGCGTCTATTTTATCATATTCCTTCATCAACAAAGCCATATGTTCCTTCATTCTACGCACCATTCCTTCCGAGTCACCCGGAAGAACCATTCTCAGATGATTTTCTCTGTCAATTAGCAGTAGTAATTTTTGAAACCCATTTCCGCTATATTGCTCACCATCCTTTGCAAAGCTCTTATCATCCTTTTTAATATCATACAGCTCTCGAGAGTCACCCGAAGCAATTATCCATAAGTCTGGATCATAATCTTCAATTTGATCCTTAATCATCTCATTTACCGCTGAAATATCTTCAAGAGCATTCCCTTCGCCATCAGTTACGAACGAAATCATTTTAATATTCCCTAAACGTTTCTGATTTTTGTTTAATACGCTGTATAGATGTTTTTTGATATGCCAAAGAGATACTTCGCAATCATCAGGGCAAGTCACCTGAAGAGTTGAGACTATGACTGCCTCACCTTCAAAATCCTTCGCCGTATACTCTTTACCTTTAGCGTCTGTAAACTTGTATTCGATGACTTCTCCATAATCTTCAAGAACCTTGAACTTATGTTCACAACCACCAACACCGATTAGAATCAATAAAGAAGCCGGACCAAATAAAAGTATAAATGCTAATAACACTTTCATTCGTCCGGCTTTATTTTTTTTAGCCATGCTAATCCTTTCTTAACTTATATATCCAGGCATTGCTTGCCCTGCTGCTGTACCTTCGTACAAAGCAATAAATATCAAATAGCAAATAAAAATAAAATAAGGGATCAGAATTACATAACGCATGGTTTTTCTCTCATCTCCCAAGTGCATAAATGATAATACGATCATTGCTGCTTTCAAAATTGTAAGACCAATAAACAACCATTTTACAATCCACCATGAGCTAGAACTCTGCTTTATTGACATCCCTACAATCACTTCAAACGCGGTAATTAACGTAAGGTACAATGTGATCTTCCAGATCTTTTTTCTTAACCCTTTCCCCGCTTCCTCACTGTGGTGAGCGTCTAAAGAATATTCTATAATATCATCTCTTAACATATCCGATGTATTTATTCGTTGTTATACTAGGTAGAAGAAGGTAAATACGAATACCCAAACAAGATCGACAAAGTGCCAGTATAATCCTGTTTTCTCAACCATTTCATAATGTCCTCTTTTATGGTAAACTCCACCAATAACTCCCATCAAAATAATAATGTTAATTATTACTCCTGAAAATACGTGGAACCCGTGAAATCCAGTAATAAAGAAAAAGAACTGTCCGTATTGTTGCGGACCATATTCGTTTTGTTCAAGATTGGCTCCATAAACAACTCTGTTTGACACCCCAGAGTTAATTACTTCTTCATACATTTTTGAAGCTCCATCTTTCTCCTCTATATGCTCATTCAACTTGTGTTCAGCACCAGCAACTTTTATTATCAACTCCATATGCTCATTTGCCTCTTTGTTGATTTGAGCTGTAGAGCCATCATGTAAAGTGATGATATTATTCAAAATATGACCTTCTGATGCTGCGTGTTGATATTCATGCAAAAGATCCTCAGTAATCTTTTCTCCGACTTTGTGGTGATCACCTGCAGTAATTACGGTAAAGCTACTAATTTCACCAAAATGTCCTTTTACGATTGCTTGAGAGCCATCGGCCAACTCAACCTTTCCGAATTCGGATCCATGGATGAAGTGTGCCCATTCCCACGCTTGTGAACCAACGAAGAAAAATCCACCAATAATTGTGGCAATCATCCATTTAATTACACCTTTCTTATCCATTCTATGTCCAGCTTCAACGGCCAATACCATTGTTACCGAAGAAACAATAAGAATGAATGTCATTAGGGCTACATAGATCAAAGGAAATCCGTGTCCTAAAAAAGGAAGGGAATTAAATGTTTCCTCTCCAATTGGCCACGCATCCTGAAAAGCATGACGTGTAAATCCATATGCAATAAGTAATCCTCCAAACGTCAGAGCATCCGACACCAAGAAGAACCACATCATTAATTTCCCGTAACTCGTGCTGAATGGAGATATTTTCCCACCCCACAGTGTTTTAGAGTCAATTTGTTTAGAAGCATGTCCTGCCATACTGAAAATTTTTATGCAAGTTTAATGAATAAAAAGTAAAAAAAGTAATAAATAGATCCATAATACCCCCAAAAAATGCCAGAAAATAGAAGTTGTACGGAGAAAGATATTGTTTTCACTACTAATAACACCTGTAAATGAACGTATTACAACAGCAATGACAAAAAACAATGAAATTACAATGTGTAACAAATGCCAGAAGGTGAGAATATAAAGAAAAGATGATGATGTATCGGCCGATTCCATAGCCTTTAATTGCAGGTAAGGAGATAGTGGCAAGCCATTCATGTGTAGGTTACGGTTAATATACTCTAGTTCTTTCCCCTTATAATAAACATGAAAATCCTTTCCCATTTTCCCTTTTACAAAAAAATCTCCACGACCATCACGGATATTAAGAGCCAAGAAGTACAAACGCTCCCGATCTAACAAATCTAATGATTCTCCCTCTTTTGTTTTCAATTGGCCGCCTTCCAACTTCATCTCTTTACTTCGAAAATACAATCTGTACTTTCCATACTCAGATACGTTGAATGGTTTCGTTAATTCGAATTTTAGGAACTGCCCCATAAACCCCTGTAAGGACTTCATTTCTTTCTTCGAAAGCTCTTTACCATTCATCAAGTAATCATTCCCATTTACCTCTATAAAACCTTCATCCGTTTTAACTTCAAAGTAATCTCCATACTTTCCGTCGGTTACAACAATTCTATTGTTTGCCGCATGAATTCCATTATCTACAAGTTGTCCGTACCCCTTAAACTGAAAGTAAAGAAATGCCAATCCTAAAATCAATGTTCCAGCTGTAGCCAGTTTCAATCCAGATTTATTATCTCTTCTTGAGAAATAAACTGCAGTTTGAATCAATACACTACTTAACAAAATAACTATTGTACTTACCCAAAACGCTGGAGGAAAAGGAACTTTCAGCCAAAAAGCATCTCCCATAGAAACTATGTATGCAGATGAGAACCCTGCAAACACCATGAAAACACTGAAAATCAACAGATAAACAATATTCTTCTTGGCTTTTTCTAATGCCTTTTTGTTGTTATCGTCAATGACCTTTGCATCATCGCCGACTTCTTTGTTAAAGTCTTCTAAGACTTTTGATTCTTTCATAATTTATCATTTAACCGGGAATTACCCCTTCAATTTTATCAAAAACGTATACGAATTGAATGATTGGTAAGTAAAAGAATGAAGCAAACATTAATTTTCTCGCGTCTTTATCGTCACAGGTTAAAAATAAGCGATACGAATAGAAAAAGAATATTGCTCCAAGAATTGTTGCCAAGATCATTGAATATACTCCAGTCCACCCCAAAATCCATGGAGCTAAACTGCACGGGATAAGTGCCAATGAATATAGGGTAATTTGAAATGCAGAATTCTTAGATTTCCCTTTCGATGAAGGAAGTAAAGAAAAACCTCCCGCCTTATAGTCTTCATAAGAAACCCAAGCAATTGCCCAAAAATGCGGGAATTGCCAAGTGAATTGCACGAAAAATAGCACTCCTGAAACAAAATCGAATTTCCCTGTATGCGCTATTGCTCCTAGCATTGGTGGAATTGCTCCCGGAAATGCTCCAACAAAAACCGCCCATGCAGATTTACGCTTTAATGGTGTATACATAAACACATAAGAAACAAACGCAGCCAGCCCAAGTACAGCAGACTCCCAATTCAACGTATAAAGCATTGCAGTTCCCGTAATCAAGCAAACAGCCACAACAAGATAAGCTTCCTTTACTGACATTTGACGTTGTGGGAGTGGACGTTTGGCGGTACGGTTCATTAACTTATCAAGCTCTCTTTCCCAAATTTGATTGGATCCATTAGACGCAGCAGTGACTAACATTCCACCTACTAGAAGAAAAAATATCTCAAGTCCATCGCTACCTCCAACAAAGAGATATCCAGACAATGCCGAGACTACGACCAATGCGGAGAGTCTAAATTTCGTGAAAACCATATAGGTTTTTAGCTTATTGGGAGCACTACTTTTATCTTTCACTGATTCCATCACGAAAATTTGCGCTCAAAAATACTCATTATTTGTGGGGGGATAACCGTTTCTTTTCATGATTTTTTTATTCCTCCCGACATTATAGTGCATTCGTCGACTATTTTACCTATCTTGTCTTGAATATTGACTGATACGTCTATATCAATTAACGAAAAAGACATTATACGGTCAACCCAAAAACCTCTACGAACAAAAAAAGGATGTTGTTTTAAAACAACATCCTTTTTATTTTCTTTACATCTTAATTTAGATGATCATCATAGCATCACCATAAGAATAGAAATTATATTTTTCTTTGATTGCTTCTTCGTAAGCACTCATGATCAAATCATGTCCACCAAAAGCAGAAATCATCATCAATAACGTTGAAAGTGGTGTATGAAAGTTTGTAATCAATACATCAGCAATACTAAAATCGTATGGAGGGAAAATAAATTTATTTGTCCATCCTTCATAAGGCTTTAACATTCCAACTGTAGAGACAGAAGTTTCGATCGCACGCATTGAGGTTGTACCAACTGCGATAACTTTTTTCTTAGATTTCTTCGCATTGTTTACTCGATCTGCACAATCCTGACTAATAATCATTTGTTCAGAATCCATTTTATGCTTTGTTAAATCTTCCACTTCCACTGGACGGAATGTTCCTAATCCAATGTGTAGAGTAACCTCCGCAAAATCAACACCTTTTAATTCTAAACGCTTCATCAACTGACGAGAAAAGTGCAAACCTGCCGTAGGTGCAGCCACTGCTCCTTCTTCCTTCGCGTATATTGTTTGATAACGATCTTCATCCGTATCTTCCACTGAACGCTTGATATATTTAGGAAGTGGTGTTTCTCCTAATTCAGTGATTTTCTTCTTAAAATCTTCGTATGGTCCATCAAACAAAAAACGCAATGTTCTTCCTCTAGAAGTTGTATTATCAATTACCTCAGCAACTAACGACTCATCATCTCCGAAGTATAATTTATTTCCGATACGTATTTTACGCGCAGGATCAACTAAAACATCCCACAGTAAACTTTCACGATTTAATTCTCTTAACAAGAACACTTCAATTTTCGCTCCAGTCTTCTCTTTATTTCCATACATTCTAGCAGGAAACACTTTGGTATTATTCATGATCATTACATCTCCTTCATCAATGTAATTGATCACATCTTTAAATAGTTTGTGTTCAATCTTTCCGGTGTCGCGGTGAACGACCATTAAACGCGCTTCATCACGATTATCACTTGGATATTCCGCAACTAATTCTTCTGGTAATTCGAAGTTAAATTGCGACAGTTTCATTTTGTTCATTACACCCATACTGTATTCTTTGTATTATATCCTAATTTAAACAAGGGTGGCAAAGATAAAAAAGATTATAATAATACAGTTACGAGTTCTTAGCGATGACTTAGTATTTTACAAAAAACTTACTCGAACGATACCATTAAATCACTCTATAACAAATTACTCCCCAAGCTCTGCCTCCTCAATAAACGTGATCCATTCTTCAACACTTTTACTATTCTCAATAGAAAAGTCACCCGAAACAGTTCTTCTTAGTTCGATCAAAGTACCCCCAGAATTTAAACGTTTCCCAAAATCATGCGCAAGAGATCTTATATACGTTCCTTTACTACAGGTAACTTCAAATTTCACCTTTGGGAAATTACTTGTGTCTATAGATAAATTAGAGATGTTAATCGTATTAGCTTTTAACACTACTTCAACTCCAGCTCTAGCGAGATCATAGGCCCGCTTGCCATCGACCTGCTTAGCTGAGAAAATTGGTGGCACTTGTTCTTGGTCTCCTAAAAAGGATTTTCGAACCTCCTCCATCATGTCGTTCGTAATATGCTCAACAGAATATTCCTTATCAAATTCAGATTCAAGATCATATGAAGGCGTCGTTTTTCCGAGCAAAATTGTTCCTGTGTAGGTTTTCTCACCAGGCATTATATCATTAATCCGCTTCGTATGTTTTCCAACGCACAAAATTAAAAGACCCGTTGCCAGAGGATCCAAAGTTCCTGCATGTCCAACTTTTATTTTTTTAACACCCAATTTTCGTTTAAGATTCCAACGAATCTTGTTTACTACATCGAATGACGTCCATTCCAATGGCTTATCAACCAAAATTGTACTTCCTTGTGCGAATTCTCTTAACATACAAACCTTATTAGACTATAGCCACATATCCAATTACCGCCAATCCAACTGCAAAACAATAGTAAGAGAAGTAAGACAGTTTACTTCGTTTAACCAATGAAATCATCCAAGTACATGCAACAACTCCGGTAATAAACGCAGCCAAAAAACCAACACCAATCACCCCATACCCTACACCATTAGTTGTAAAATCATCACTAAATAAATCTTTTGCCATCTTTCCAAGAATTAATGGAACAACCATTAAAAAAGAAAACCGAGCCGCTTTTTCTCTATCAACACCAAGTAACACAGAAGTTCCAATCGTTGCTCCCGATCTAGAAATACCTGGTAGAATAGCTATTGCCTGTGCAATACCAATAACAATTGCATTGGAAACACTAACATTTTTATCCGTTTTCCTAGCCCTATCAGCCAAAAACAAAAGCAATCCCGTAAGAATAAGCATTGTCCCAACAAACAAAATATTCCCGTTGAAGAAAGCCTCAATAAAATCATCAAACATAACTCCAATGATCGCTGCAGGAATCATAGACAAGACAATTTTCACAGAGAATAAAAATTCCTCGTTCGCTTTAAAGGCAAACAGTCCTTTAATAATTTGAGCCACCTCTTTTCTAAAAACGACAATTGTACTTAATGCAGTCGCAAAATGCAGGACAACAGTCATCATCATGCTTGATTCACCAGAAAGCTCCTGACCTTGAATCTCTTTTACAAGTTCCAAATGGCCGCTACTACTTACGGGTAAAAACTCCGTTAGTCCCTGAACGATTCCAAGGATAATTGCTTCAAGAAAATTCATTATTAATGTATTTAAGCGTTATCGCCTTCTTGTTGTTTCGGTTTTTTCATAATTGCGTAGATAATAATTATGAAACCAATCACAATAAGTAATGGAGCCAAGGTAATCCTAACATGGCTAAACAAAGCCCCTGCATCAAACTTATCTGGAGAATCCGCTGCTCCGCCAATCATTAGAATATATCCAAGAATATTAATGGCCAGTCCAATCAATAAAACTCGATAATTAGACTTAGAAAATGACAATGGCGCTGTCTTTGAATATTCCTTCAAATCGACACTTTTGTTATTAGCTACTCCTCCTGATAATTGTTGATCAAGTGTATCTGTTAAATTGGACGTTTTATTACTCATGCTCCAAATTTAATATAAATCGTCCAATTTCATTCTCAAATATTTGTTAAGAGCAAACCAAGTAGAGATAAAACTTATCACAATGCCTATTAAGAGTAGCGATGCGAAGAGAATTACAAACGGAATAAATGAAAATTTCAATTCAACCGAATCAATAACATTATTTACTCCAAAGAACAATCCAATAAGCAAAGCCATGCCAATTGTTCCACTCACAACCCCCATTCCAATTGACTGTGCAAGAAATGGTCTTCGAATATATCTTCTTGTTGCCCCAACCAGTTGCATCGTTTTAATGGAAAATCGTTTTGAATAAAGCGCCAACCGAATTGTATTATTAATCATTGCAAAAGCCACAACAATCAAAAGTAAAGCAATCACCCCAATAACGTACACAAGTTGCTTAAACCCTAAATTGACTGCTTTCACCGTTGCCTCTTCGTAATTGATATCTTCTAAACGATCACCATAACCTTCAAGCAATAGCGCCTCAATTTCCTTCAATCCTTCAATCGTCGCATATTTTTCCTTTGGCTTAAAACTAACCGTTGGAGGCATGGGATTCTCCCCATCAAATATTTCTGCAATGTTTTCGGAAGTTTGGTCACCTTCCTGAAAATAATCAAGCGCTCTATCAGATGAAACAAAGTAAACCTCCTTAAATTGAGGCCATGTTTTCAATTCTTGCTCCACTTGTTTAACATCCGCTTCATTAAGTTCCGGAAGAAAGAAAAGATCACATTCCAAGCTTTCTTTGGCTTGACGTTGAACATTATTTAGTCCAAATACTCCTACCAGTACAATCCCAATCAGAAATAGCACCAAAGAGATACCAATGATTGTGGATATATAACTGGTTTTTACCCCTTTCCTATTATACTTATCGGCGCCGTCTCCCATAAAATCAAAAATACGGATAATGCCTTAGCATGATATCTTTAAATGCATTGAGTTATTCAGGATAGATTGTTAATCGGGTATAATAGACATTTATTCTGGGCTATATCTTTCTATTAGGATTAAGGAAATCAATATCAATAGAGATTTTTTTATTACTAATTAGTCCATCAATAATCTTACCTGTTGCCGGCGCTAAACTCAACCCCATCATAGAATGTCCAGTAGCGAGAAGAGCATTACTAATTCCATTCACTCTTCCTACATAGGGAACCCCATCTGGTGAGCAAGGACGAAAACCAAACCAAGTATCTTTTTCTGATGGAACGGAAATATTCAATTCAGGATAAAATGAATTTGCAGTATTTACAATTCCCTCAAGACGCTTACTTCGAATTTTGTTATCACGAACATTTGTTATTTCCATTGTTCCTCCAAATCTTAAATCTTGTCCCATTGGAGTTACTGCAACCTTGCCTTCACATAAAATACTAGGGACTGTAGGTCCTAAAACCGACTTTTCTAATGTAAAACTATATCCTTTTCCAGGTAAAAGAGAACACTTTTTCCCGATCTTCTTGCTTATCTCAGGAGTCCATGATCCGGCAGCAACAACAAACTCATCTCCCAAAATCACTTGGTTCGTATTGGTTCTAACATTTAAAATCCTACCATTTATCAATTCAATATCAGTCACGCAAGCATTTCCAATGAGTTCTACTTTAGAATCCTTAAGTTTCTTTAATAAGTATTGCATCAACTTGTTCGGGTAGAGGTGCGCATCCGATTTATAATGCACTCCACCTATGGCTTTCACCTTTGTGCCAACTTCCAATTCCTGCACCTCTTTTTCAGAAAGAAAATCAACTTCAAGCTCTAATTCTTTAGCTGCTCTAGCCGCTAATAACTCCTCATCAGCAACCTTATCCGACTGAAACAACATCAATAAACCTTTTTCCTTATACAAAAACGACTCACTTTCTTGTGCCAGTTCCTTATACAACTCTTTACTCAACAATGAAAAATCTCGCAAGAATGGTTTAACGTTCTCAACGTGTTCTTTAGTAGAGGATCGATAAAACTTCCGTCCCCAAGTCAGGAGTTCCAAACTCAACCTAGGCCGAACGTAAAAAGGACTTTTGGAATCAAACATCCATTTAACCCCTTGTTTAATCATTCCAGGGGCTGCCATTGGTATAATATGACTTGGCACTATCAAACCAGCATTTCCATAAGAACAACTTGCTACAAAATCATTCTTATCTACAATGGTTACTTCATGACCAGAATCAGATAGATACAACGCAGAAAATAATCCCACAACTCCGCCACCAACAACTACAACTTTTTTTGATTTCGACATACCTTATTTGATTAAATCACCTGAAAACCAAACGCATACGGATCTTTATCATCGATAGTAATAACATTATGTCCATATATTCTAGCCCAGCCCTGAACACTCGGAACAATAGCTTTCTTTCCTTTCAATTCTGTTTCTTCCTCAATTCGACCGATAAATTTTGAACCTATGATACTTTCATGTACAAATTCATCCCCTTTTTTAAGCTTTCCTTTCGCATACCATTGGGCCATTCGAGCAGATGTACCAGTACCGCAAGGTGATCGATCAATAGCCTTATCACCGTAGAACACCGCATTCCTAGCAGTAGAATGCTTATCCAACGGTTCACCAGTCCATAACAAATGACTTAAGCCATTGATTCGATCATCTTCTGGATGAACAAATGAATGTTCTTTATTCAATTTTTCTCTTATATCCCGACTCCAACGAATCAATTGATCCGCCGTATGTTCCTGAATTCCATTAAAATTTTCTTGAGGATCCACAATTGCATAAAAATTGCCTCCATAGGCGACGTCTACTTTCAATGGTCCCAATTCTTCACAAATCACTTCAATGGATTCAGCAGCAAGATAAGATTTGACATTCGTCAATTTCACATAACTCACCTTGCCACCTTTCAATCCATATTCAATATTCACCATACCTGCAGGCGTTTCCAATCGTAACTTTCCAGGTGTTTTAGGCTTTACTAAGCCTTCTTCAATTGCTATGGTTACCGTTCCTATAGTTCCATGGCCGCACATTGGCAGACACCCACTAGTTTCAATAAACAAAACACCACAGTCATTTTCAGGATTCTCAGGCTCGAATAAAATACTTCCCGACATCATATCATGACCTCTAGGTTCAAACATTAACCCCCTTCGAATCCAATCAAATTCTCTCAAAAAATGCGCTCTTTTTTCGAGCATCGTTTCTCCCAATAAATCAGGACCACCTTTTGCAACGACCCTTACAGGGTTTCCACATGTATGTGCATCAATGCATGTAAATTCGTTTACTGACATCCTTATGAGATACTATTTTTTGTGTCTAGATTATCTACTTTCCGTATGATATTCAACGGGTTTTCATTTTTCAATTCTTTGGGCAACATTTCGTTTGGCCAATTCTGAAATGAAAGTGGTCTTACCCAACGTTTAATAGAATCGGTACCAACAGCGGTAAATCTAGAATCTGTTGATGCTGGATATGGTCCACCATGCAACATTGATGGACATACTTCCACGCCGGTTGGAACACCATTAAAGATAACGCGACCAACCCTATTTTGTAAAGTGCTAACCACTCCTGAAAATCTTGAAATTTCATTAACCTCTCCTAAAATAGTACCTGTCAATTGACCTTCCAATCCTCTTAATATTTCTTCCATTTGTTCAGCATCATCACAAACTACAACCAATGAATATGGTCCAAACACTTCATGATGTAGATTCGGATTATTTAAAAACTCATCTCCAGAAACCCTTGCAACTACCTGACTTGCATAATTAGCATCAACAGAATCACCATATGAAGCAATCACCTCTACACCTTTTTGTTGCTGCATCATTACATTAGCATTCAAAAAATTAGTTTTAATTAAAGGATGTAGCATGCACTGAGGAGCAGCCTGTTCGATCTCAGAACTAAGTACAGTCAAAAATTCATTTAACTTATCTCCATTAACACATAGAATAAGTCCAGGGTTTGTGCAGAACTGTCCAGCACCTAAGGTAATGGAACCTGCATAAGTCTTTCCTATTGAACTCGCATTATTAGCTAAATATTCAGGTAAAATCACTACCGGATTAATACTCCCCATTTCTGCAAAAACAGGAATTGGCTCAGGTCTTGCAGCAGCTAAATTATACAGTGCTCTTCCCCCTTTTATGCTCCCGGTAAATCCAACTCCCTTAATTTTTGGATGGGAAACCAGTTTTCTTCCAAGCTCTATCCCTTTACTATTCAAATTCGAAAAAACACCATTTGGCATTCCTGTTTTTTCTGCCGCTTTAACAATTGCAGAGCCAACAAGTTCAGACGTTCCCGCATGCATTGGATGTACCTTGACGATTACTGGACATCCCGCAGCCAAGGCACTTGCAGTGTCTCCTCCAGCAGTAGAATAAGCTAAAGGAAAATTACTTGCCCCAAATACGACTATAGGCCCAATTGCTACATTCATCTTTCTTAGATCAGCTTTTGGTATTGGTTCACGATCTGGAATAGCCGTATCAATTCTTGCATCTACCCACGACCCTTCCTCTAACAATGCCGCAAAATTTCTCAACTGCCCAATAGTTCTCCCTCTTTCTCCAATGGCCCTTCCTTCTGGAAGTCCAGTTTCAGACATATAAACATCAATAAGTTCACTATCAAGTGCCAAAATTTCATCTGCAATAGCATTCAGAAACTTCGCTCTTTCCAGATTAGATTTACCTTTAAACTCGTCAAAAGCAATATCGGCTATTTTAACCGCCTCATTAATTTCATCATCACTTGCCTCAGTGAAATGTACCGAGTTCTTAATATTCAACTTTGGGTTTAACGTTGTAAAGACAACATCTCCATTTGCTGATAATTTATTTCCTACATAATTTTTACCTGTTAGCATATAGTTTCAATGTTTTTATAGTTAGGCAATACAGGTCTGGTAGATAATCCCTTTTCTATAATTTCGAGAACCTCCTTACGTTCCTCACCAATCAATGGCAATCTCGGAGCACGTACATTCTCAGTTCCAATTCCTGTTGCTACTTCAGCCAATTTAATATTCTGAACCAATTTCGTGTTAATATCAAGCTCTAGTAAAGGTAAAAACCATCTGTAAATTTCCAACGCTTCATCATTTCTCCCTGCTTTTACCAATTCATAAATAGCTACTGTTTCTTTCGGAAACGCACACACAAGTCCTGCAACCCAACCATCGGCTCCCATAAATAGACTTTCCAAAGCCAGTGTATCAACACCCGAAAGTATCTTTAACCTATCACCGAAATGATTTTTCATTCGAGTAATGTTTGATAGATCTCTCGTAGACTCTTTCACAGCTTGGATGTTATGACATTCCTTCAAAAGGCTATCAAACATATCCAACGTGACTTCAATACCATAATCGACCGGATTATTATATACCATAATTGGTAAGTCAGTACTATTAGCCACCTCTTTAAAATAGATCACCGTTTCACGATCATCTGCTTTATATCTCATTGGAGGCAACATCATCAACCCAGATGCACCATCCTCCTTAGCTTTACTTGCAGCCTCAATTGCGGCCTTCGTTGTTTGCTCAGCAATATTAATAATCACTGGTACGCTACCTTGTACAATCTCTACAGCTTTTCTTACTAGAACTCTTTTCTCATTATCGCTAAGTGTACTCGCCTCTCCTAGGGTACCCCCAAGGATAATTCCATGTACTCCAGCTTCCAGCTGAGCTTTAATATTTACCTCAAACATCTTAAGATCTAGCTGATCAGATTCTGTAAACTTAGTAGTTACTGCAGGCATTACCCCATTCCATTCTATCTTCATTCTAATACTCTTTTCTGAAGCAAAGTTAAAGCCAAACAACACAATGATATACCGCAATTTTAACACGTAATAATACTATTTTAACCAATTAATGGAAATAGTTAATATAAATGGTTAATAATTAACTATTATGTAGTCATGAAAGTTCTTCCTTTTAAAATTCCGAAACACCAAGGCACATCTCTTATCTATCAAGTAGACCATGGCGAGAGATTTTATAATTTACTTCACCAGCATGAAGAAATCCAACTATCATTCATTGTATCAGGAGAGGGTGACCTATTAGTTGGAGATTCTATTCATCAATACCGCAAAGGAGATATACTACTAATTGGAAGCAACTTACCTCATTTATTGCAAAGTTCAGAACATGATGATCCTTCTCATATGGTTTCCCTCTTCTTCTCATATGATTCATTTGGAAGTGATTTTTTCAATCAACTCGAATTTGATGAATTAAAAAAACTTCTTAATTCAGCTGCAAGCGGTATAATTGTTCACGCCTCAAAACATAATTTAGATGCATACTTTGTGGAACTCGAAACATGCAGCCCTTTAGAGAAATTCATCAATTTCATGTCTATTCTAAAAGAAATTAACCGCTGCGAATACGAGATATTATCTTCCTTCATTTATCAGCGTACATATTCAGAGAATGACGGTACACGTATGAGCAAGATCATGAACTTTGCCATTACTCAATACCATCGAGAAGTTTCTCTGGATGAAGTCGCGAACATTGCCAACATGACACCAAATGCTTTCTGTCGTTATTTTAAAACCCGTACAAATAAAACATTCTTTCAATTTTTACTGGAGATTCGCTTAGAGTATGCTTCAAGATTGCTTTTAGAAAAAAAAGAGCTTAGTATATCAGAAGTATGTACGTTCTCCGGATTTAAAAACCTTTCACACTTCAATAGAAAGTTCAAACAAATAAAGGGACATACACCATCCCAATGGCGTTCAATCCACAGTTAATCAGAAACAAAAAAAGCCATCCTTACGGATGGCTTCAAAATACTCTAATTTTTATACTAAAATTCAAATGTATCCATGAATCCAGTAGTGAAATTACCTTTGTTAAATTGAGGATCTTCCATCAATTTTTGATGGAAAGGAATCGTCGTTTTAATTCCTTCAATGATATACTCATCTAAAGCTCGTTTCATTTTCGTTATTGCCTCCTCACGACTTTGTGCCACAACAATCAACTTAGAGATCATTGAATCGTAATTCGGTGGAATTGTGTAACCTGCATAAACATGTGTGTCTATACGTATACCATGTCCTCCAGGAGAATGATAACTTGTAATCTTCCCTGGACTTGGTCGGAAATTATTCTTGGGATCTTCTGCATTGATACGACATTGAATCGCATGTAAACGAGGATAATAATTCTCTCCTGACATTTTATCTCCTGCAGCAATTTTAATTTGCTCCTTGATAAGGTCATAGTTAATTACCTCTTCCGTAATAGTATGCTCTACTTGAATACGCGTATTCATTTCCATGAAATAGAAATCACGGTGTTTATCTACCAAGAACTCAACCGTTCCTACACCTTCATAGTTTACAGCTTTTGTTGCTTTAATAGCAGCTACCCCCATTGCTTCACGTAGCTCTTCCGTCATAAATGGTGACGGTGTTTCTTCCACCAACTTTTGGTGACGACGTTGAATAGAACAATCTCTTTCAGAAAGGTGGCAAGCATTTCCATATTGATCTCCAGCAATCTGGATCTCAATATGACGAGGATCTTCGATGAATTTCTCCATATATAATCCATCATTTCCAAAAGCTGCTTTTGACTCTGCACGGGTACCATCCCATGCTGCTTCCATTTCAGACTCCTTCCATACCACACGCATTCCTTTACCACCACCACCGGCAGTTGCTTTAAGAATAACTGGATATTTAACGACTTTCGCCGTTTTCTTAGCATCTGCTAAATTCTTCAATAATCCTTTCGATCCAGGAATACATGGAACACCTGCTGCAACCATTGTTGCTTTTGCAGTAGCCTTATCTCCCATTCCTGCAATTTGTTCAGGAAGCGCACCAATAAACTTGATGTCATGTTCTTGACAAACACGTGAAAACTTCTCGTTTTCAGAAAGGAAGCCATATCCAGGATGTATTGCATCAGCATTTGTAATTTCTGCTGCCGCAATAATATTAGGGATTGACAAATATGATTTGGCGCTTACAGCTGGGCCGATACATACGGCCTCATCTGCAAAACGCACGTGCAAACTATCTTTATCTGCTGTTGAATATACCGCGACCGTTTGGATTCCCATTTCTTTACACGTACGAATTACGCGTAGGGCAATCTCTCCACGGTTGGCGATCAATATTTTTTTGAACATGCCTAAGTGTTTTGAATTCGTTACTTGTGAAAATATCTAAGATATTTCACGGAACTAATATCTATGCTGGTTCAACCAAAAACAATGGTTGATCGTACTCAACTGGAGTTGAATCATCAACAAGAACTTTTACAATTTTCCCTGTTACTTCTGATTCAATTTCGTTGAATAACTTCATAGCTTCAATAATACATACAGTACTATCAGGACTAACTGAATCTCCAACCGCTACAAATGTAGGCTTGTCTGGTCCAGCAGAACGATAGAATGTACCAATCATTGGCGACTTAATAGTTACCAAGTTTGAAGCTTCATCTGCTGCCGCTGCTGGAGCAGATGGCGCCGCTGGAGCTGGAGCCGCTGCAACCGGTGCTGCCGGTGCTGCTGGAATAGCTGCAACAGGCGCTGCAACTGGTGCAGCCGCTTGTACAATTATTTGCTTCTCTTCTTTTACAGATTTCTCCTCCGACTTAATCGTGATTTTGAACTCCTTTTGTTCGATTTGTACTTCATTTACGCCAGACTTAGCGACAAACTTGATTAAATCTTGTATTTCCTTAATATTCATTTCCTACGGGTTTTAACGTGCTAAAATTAATATTTTTTAAGAATTGTACGCCCACTTCAAGTAAACCGCACCCCAAGTAAATCCACCTCCAAAGGCAGATAGAATTAGGTTATCTCCTTTCTTTAATTGCTTTTCATAATCCCAAAGACAAAGTGGCAGTGTTCCAGCCGTTGTATTTCCATACTTCTGGATGTTTATCATCACCTTCTCTTTTGGCAATCCCATTCTTTTTGCCGTTGCATCAATGATACGTAAGTTCGCTTGATGCGGAACCAACCAATCAACATCATCACTTTCCAAGTTGTTTTTCTCCATGATTTCCGCCGAAACTTCCGCCATATTTGTAACCGCAAACTTGAAAACTTGCTTTCCTTCTTGTTTCACAAAATGTTCACGGTTCTCTACTGTTTCAATTGACGCAGGATGCAGTGATCCTCCGGCAGGTTGTAACAAGTACTCACGTCCCTTTCCATCAGCTTTAAGAATGAAATCTTGTACTCCATATCCCTCTTCGTTTGGCTCAAGCATAACTGCTCCAGCTCCATCTCCAAAGATTACACATGTTGTACGATCTTGATAATCGATAATTGAAGACATTTTATCCACTCCAACAACCACTACCTTTTTGTAACGTCCAGTTTCCACAAATTGTGCCCCCGTTGACAATGCATAGATAAACCCAGAGCAAGCAGCAATAAGGTCATATCCCCATGCATTCTTCATTCCTGTTTTATCACATAAAATGTTTGATGTACTCGGGAAAGGGTGATCTGGTGTTACCGTTGCAACAATCACTAAATCCACATCTTCTGGACTTGTGTTTGTTTTCTTAAGCAATCCATTTACTGCCTCAACACACATATCAGAAGAAGCTCCATCTTTCATGATTCTTCTTTCTTTAATACCGGTTCTAGAGGTAATCCACTCATCGTTAGTATCAACGATCTTGGACAAATCTTCATTGGATAAAATGTGCTCTGGCAAATATCCTTGCACACCTGTAATCGCTGCAGAAATTTTATTCATAATTAGTTAAATGCTTCGTTAATCTTGGTTGCAAGTCCAGAACTTGCTACTTCCCAAGCGTGTAAAATCATATTCTTAACGGCGACATCATTAGAGATACCATGACCAATGATCACATTTCCTCTGACGCCTAAAATAGGTGTTCCGCCATAATTTTCATAGTTAAATCGATCAAAGTATTCGTCATGAATACCTCGTTTCTTCAAAAGCGTGTAAATTCCTTCCGCTTCTTTCAGTACAACATTCCCTGTAAATCCGTCACATACGATCACATCAGCCTTCCCAGAAAACAAATCTCGCCCCTCAATATTCCCTACAAAATTAATTGTATCTGATCCAGCAAGAAGCTTGTGTGTATTTTGCGTCAATAAGTTTCCTTTTGAAGCTTCTTCACCAATGTTTAGTAATCCTATTTTAGGACTCTCGATACCATAGACGTTTTTAGAATAGATCGATCCCAATTCTGCAAACTGCATTAAAACATCAGGTTTACAGTCCGCATTAGTTCCCACATCAAGAATAATCGATTGGGAACCATCCTCACATGGAAGCATTGATGTAATACATGGTCGAATTACCCCAGGGATGGTGTTCACTTTAAACATCGCTCCCACGAGCATCGCTCCAGTATTACCAGTACTAGCAAACGATTGAATTCCTTCTTTTGCTAGTAAATCAAACCCAACAGCAATAGAACTGTTTGGTTTTTGCGAAAGTGCCCTAGTTGGATGATCATTCATCGTAATAACATCGGGAGCATGAATTACTTCATAATCTTTTGAATCTTCATTCAACAAAGAAAGGCCACTCAAGATAACATCTTGGTCGCCTATCAATACAATTGTTGTATCCTTGGAAAGCTCTTTTCTAGCTAGCGCAGCGCCTTGCAAATTTGCATTGGGCGCAAAGTCACCACCAAGGACATCGATTCCAATCTTCATAAAGAAGAACTAAAAAGTACAGATTAAACTGCTACTTCTTTCTCTGCTACAACTTTTCCTTTGTAGTAAAGTTTTCCTTCATGCCAGTGAGCATGGTGAAATAAGTGTGGTTGTCCTGTTGTAGGACATGTAGCGATGTTCTTCGCTTCACCCTTTACGTGTGTTCTTCTTTTGTCACGTCTCGTTCTCGAGATCTTTCGTTTTGGATGTGCCATTTTACTTTGTTTATATTCTCCTGTGCTCTCGCACGTTAATTTACTTACTTATTTACTATCGCCTTTCAGCTTCTTTAATGCTTCCCATCTAGGGTCAACGTAATCATTCTCTTCCTCGCTCTCCTCATCTTCGTTATCTTCATCATCCCAGTCTTCATCTTCTACGTCTTCATCCCCAATTGGTTCTGAATTTATTGTGTATTCATTCAAAAGATCCAACATTTCTTCGTTGCAATCACCTTTTTCATGCATTGTTCTTGAAGGAAGAGAAACCGAAATAAACTCAAGAATTGACTGTTTGATGTTAATTTCAAACTCTTCCGGAAACACAACAATTAGCGTTTCATCATCCGTGTCTTCATTATCGAACTTATAGATCAATCTATACTCTCCTTCGATTTGAACATCGATAGGATCTGTACATCGATCACATGTTGTTCCAACAACCCCTTCCAATTGATAGTTACCTATCATCATTGTTTCCTTCTTCTCAAGTGAAAAGTGAACTTTCACATTTCCCTTTTGAACAATTGAATACTCAATATTTTCAAAGAACCTGTCAGTGATTTCAAACTCAAAATCGTGAATCCCTAGCTTTAAACCAACAAACGGAATCTGATATTCTTTGTCTGACATATCCTCTGACATTTTTTATTACACCATACCTCACGGTAGAGGGCGGCAAAGTTAACTAATTTAACTGAAAGATGTTGATATCTTTCGAGAAATTTTATTGTTCTCTTCTTTTTGCATCCCTATTTCTATTGTTTCCTCGTCTATCACGCTCTTTTGAAACCAATGGATTTGCTTTAATTTCCTTTTCATCCACATGGTTTCTATGCACATCAATCGCAAGGTAAATCGCGTTTCTCATAGAATCTCCTGATGCCAAATTTTTACCTACAATATCAAATGCAGTTCCATGATCAGGAGATGTTCTAACAATCGGCAAACCAGCTGTAAAATTCACCCCCTCATCAAACGCGAGTGCTTTAAACGCCGCCAACCCTTGATCGTGATACATTGCCAAGACCCCATCATAATTTGCTTTGGCTGCGGAACCAAAAAAGCCATCTGCAGGAAAAGGGCCAAATGCAAATATTCCTTTATCCTTAACACGAGCAATTGCTGGAGAAATAATTTCTTTCTCTTCCATTCCCATTTTCCCGTTTTCTCCGGCATGGGGATTTAATCCAAAAACAGCAATTTTTGGTCGCTGAATTCCAAAATCCTTTTTCAAGCTTGCATTAAATGATTCTATTTTACCTGCAACTTTGTCCGCTGTAATAGTCTCACACACTTCCTTAATTGGAATATGCGACGTAACAAGCCCAACTCTCATTGTAGATGAAACCATAAGCATTAAAGCCTCATCTTCTCCTGCCAAATCTGCAAGATACTCTGTATGTCCAGGGAATTTAAATCCACTTTTACCCATCGCTTCTTTCGAAATCGGGGCAGTTACCAACACATCAATTTTACCAGCAGCAAGATCAGCTGTAGCTCTTTCCAATGATTCAAAAGCCCTTTTACCGCCTTCTTCTGTAGCTTCTCCTAGCTTTAATTTAACCTCATCGCTCCAAACATTAATGACATTTACTCTTCTCAGTTTTAAATCATCAATAGATTTAGTTTCTTGATAATTAAATTGATTCATGTTGAGTCTCTTTCGATAAAACGAAAGGATCTTAGTTGAGCCATAGATAACCGGCGTGCAATCAATCAATAGCCTCGAATCAGAAAGTGATTTCATAATCACCTCAGGACCTATTCCATTAACATCTCCCATGGAAATCCCCACCCTTACAACTTTACGCGTTGTAGTTTCTTTCTGTTGTTCTTTTCTTTTATCCATTTGGGTAATTTTTTAAGAAGTGATAGAGTAATCTAACCCCAACTCCTGTACCGCCCTTTGTGCGATATGCATCAGCTGCACTAATATATGCCGGCCCTGCAAGATCAATATGTATATATGGCGAGTCCACAAAATGTTCTAAAAATTTTCCCGCCGTAATCATTCCGGCAGTTGGGCCACCTAAATTTTTCAAATCAGCGATTGGAGACTTCATCTCCTCCGCATATTCATCCCAAAACGGAAATCTTACTGTACGTTCATGTGCATCATTCCCAGCTTTCTCTAGCGCCTCAAAATAATGATCTTCAGCGTTCCCCATTACAACAGAACCATGCGCCCCAATTGCTCTCACCGCTGCACCTGTTAATGTTGCCGCATCGATGACCAATTCTGGATCAAATTTCTTTGAATACGATAATGCATCCGCCAATATCATTCTTCCCTCAGCATCAGTATTCAACACTTCAACCGTTGTACCGTTAAACATCGTCACAACATCTCCTGGCGCATAAGCATTTAAACCAGGGCGATTATCTGTTGCTGGAATCAAAGCAATAAGATGTACTGGCAATTTTTGCAAAGCAGCCAAATAAATAGCTCCAGCCATACATGCAGCACCTCCCATATCACTTTTCATTAGGTCCATAGAATTAGGCGTAGGTTTTAAACTCAATCCACCTGTATCATATACAACTCCCTTTCCAACTAATACAATAGGCTTTTCATTGACCGCATTTTCTCCTTTATACTCAACAATGGTGAAAGTTGGTTGATCAACCGACCCTTGATTTACAGCAAGTAGCCCTCCCATTTTAAGCGCTTCAATCTGCGCCTTTTCCAACACACTAACTTCTAATGAGGTATGCTTGGAAAGATTCTCAATTTCATGCGCTAATTGATCAGCATTCAAAAATGAAACAGGTTCATTCACCATATCTCTTGACCAAAAAACTGCAGAAACTACACTCTCAATTTCTTTAATTTTCTGTTCATCGACACCTCCATTCAAATGAATTGTTGTCAATTTATACTCCTTTTCCTCTTTGTCTTTAAAGTACTTTAAGAATTGGTAACTTGACAAGCAAAATCCTTCTAAGAAATCGACAGTTACATCTCCATTACCAATTACAGCAAGATCTACAACATCTTTTGGTAAACTGCTACGAAGACTGGCTCCATGCTTACGCATCTTTTCAGCATTATCCTCCCACTTAACCAAAGTTGTTGATCCATCCAACTGCGCCAAGACAACAAAAGATTCTTTTCCTTCCAAGAACCTTACAAACAATTCGTTCTCTTCCGCATTTATACCATCAGGAGTCATCTCCGTATTTCCAATGATCACCTTGTGCTTAATTGCACCTAGATCTTTATCTATATTAAATTTCATGTTCCAAAGTTGTGTGACAAAAGTAATCATTTACTTACGTAAATAAGGATTCAGTTATTTGACAAACAATTCTTCCAACATAAAGCATTATCACTAACGTTTGTCATTTTTTTATCTTACTCCCTTCAGAATTTCTACTCAATAAAACAAGAAAATGAAAGCCAAGGATTTAACAATAAGAAATTGATCTTAAACCCTCGACCCTTAAAAATCCTATGTATCCATCATCTTTGCAATAATCTAAAAGTTTGGTGTTCCAGTTATTGCGAACTCAGAATTCTTAAGCTCCTTAACTCGGTTCATATTAACATCGAAGAATTGCTTACTGATTGTTTTTCCCATCGCATAATTAATGATGGTAATATCCAATAAATTCTCTTGGTATTTTTGTTCTTTTTCCAAATTAGGAAGGTCAGGATTCATACAAATCTCACCCAAGTATTTCTTTTTAGACAAATCACCTTCAAGCCAACGACCATTGCGTTTCCCCATTATGTATTGTCCCATCTTATTTAATTTGCCGAAAGGGTCATAATATTTCCAAAGTCCAACTGGAAGTCCATTTTTCATTTGTCCTTCTCCCTGAAGTGTCCCGTTATCGTAATAATTATACACATAACCGTTCATCCTACCCGTACTATCATTGTTCTCCCAAGTAGTATATAGCTGACGAATTTCGTAGTGATCAGTATGGGCACAATCATACTTCTCAAATTTTTCAATAATGTAAGCCGTGTACAATTTATTCCCTTGATCGTCATAATCACTTAGTGTTCCTTTCGCTTTAAACTTAATGGAATCATTGACCTTAATGATCGTATCAAAATAATTCGCCTCATACAGAAACTCTCCTTCATACCCGTAGAATTTCCATTCACCTATTTTTTTATTATCATTTAATTTTCCTTCGCGAGCAACCGTATCGTTCGGATAATATTTTGTCATATGGTGTATAACATCAGACTTATTAATGAGTCGTGGACGTCCATAATATTTCGAGTTAAGTTCTTCATTTCTATATCCACGGCGTCTCATAACCCTGTCCAAACTTCTAGAAGAAGTTAAATCACGTGGGTTAAATTCAATTGAATCTTCCCAGTTGAACTTATACCGAATACTCAGTTCATTTTCTTCCCAAATCTTTTCTTCCACTGGTGAACCATACTTAAACTTCACATAATGATATTTGAACCCAAGCGAATCATAAGCCTCATAATCCTCAATAGGCTTTCCATCTAAGAAGAACCCTCTTTTTGATACATTTCCATTCAAATGATAGGATTTGGACTCTCCATTGAGCAACCCATGCTGGAAGTTTAAATCATACAATAATGTTGTATCTATATTATTCATTGTCAAATAAGTCTTGTAGTAACCATCGAGTAATCCTTCCTGGAAATTGGCAATTGAATAAGACGTAGCTTGTTTAAAGAAAATTGGTCCATCAAGCAACCCTGCCTTATAGTTTAGTTCCGTTATCACTCTTCCTAACCAATCATATTCGATTGCAGCACCATTCAAAACACCTTCTTTAAAATTAGCTACAGCTGCAAGGTAACGCACTCTTTTTTTAGGTAGTGTATCTGGAACTAATGCACCATAACGATAACCTCTTTTCTTTAGCTTATTTTCATATTTGTAGAATCTCAGCTCTCCTTCAATCTCTCCATTGACAAAACTTGCTTCTGCTTTGACTTTCCCATAATTGTCATATAGTTTCCAAGAACCTTCTGGCTTACCATTCAAGATATATCCAATCGCTTTCGTATATGATTTTCCTGATATATTGAAATAATTTGCAATATCAGACCCAAACAAGTCTCTAATAATTGGAACCACCAATTCGTCATTTACCCCTTCTTTTAACGCGCTTCCGTAACGGCCATTCTTCAAGGTTTGTACGATTAATCCCTCACCCTTACCTCTGACTTTATACTTTTTGATTTTTCGTTCAATCTTGTTTCTAAACCCTTTTCCAGATCGAGACAAAGTCAATTTGAGTTTATTATTTCCGCCACTCAATTTGACAGCACGTTTTCCCCTAATAACAGTAAAATCGCCAGTGAAAACCTCCCCATCCTTCATTAGGTTATAATCTCGCGTGACATTAAACAATCTATAGCTCTCCCTCACTAATGACTGCGGAATAGAATCATTTGTATAATCGTCTTTTAAAACTCCTGAAGTTGTAGCCACAACCGCTAATCGACTCCCCATTCTTGCATATCGCTTTCCTATCCAACCCTGGAAATCTTCAGAAAACGTTTTTTTCATACACAACGTGGTATCGCCACTTACAGAAAAAGTCGTTGTAACCAATTTTCTTTGTGCTGGGAAATATTCAGTTTTTAACCGTTCAGTAGTGTCATACATTGACCAAGATTGATAAATTAATGTAGGCTCGGTTAGTTCGGTATATAAAGTATCCCAATTACTATACATAAAATACTCATTATACTTCGGCAGTTTCTTAAAATAATAGTCTTGCTCTTTTAGTTCTGTTTTGTATCCATTAATGCTGACAAAATCGTGTTTCGTTTGATCTTTTGTATACCGAACAAACTTCCCTAGTGAATCATAAATCAAGCCATTATACTCCTTTCCTTTAAAATCGTAAACCGTTCTAAGATATTGATTAGAATCACTATTAAATGTTATGACATCATGTGCAACACCATTTGACCAAAAAATGGTGTCTTCAGAAACCAGTTCTCCATTCACAAACTCATATTTAAAAAACCGTTGACCATTTGGATAGTACCTTTCATATGTCCCCGTATATTTCATTCTAGCTCCTAGACTATCAATCCACTTCCAATGTGCCAGCGACTTTCCCATACGCTCATCACGAATGTATCTTGCCAAACCATTTCCAGATGAATAATCTCCTTCATAATAACCACCTCGTATTTCTCGTGATTCAGGATTCACGATTAAGTGCGAACGCTCTAACTCTCCATCTAGATCTAATGATTCTTCCTCTTCAATTGGAATCGAATAGTAAGAATATGGAATACTCCTTAAACGAAATAAATGAGAATCAAAGTCAACAAATTCATACCCATCTCCTCCTAATCGAATTCTATTCGCAGAAGAACGGATAATCGGTTTTTTTGATAAAACGGTATCATTTATATCTGCATATTCATGATGATCCGTTAGTACGCCATTCGTAAAATAATCCCAAGTGCCTGCAGCCTTACCATCAATATGATACCCTATAACACTATCAATTATTAATCCCTCAGTTCTTATATAAAGCCCGTGTTTTCTTCCATTTTTAAATTGTGTAAACATATAAGATGTATCTCTATGATTTACATGTCCATACTTCTTTATACTTCTCACTTGGAACTTTGAAAGAGCACGATTGTACTTAGCGTATTTGTAGCATATTGCGTCTCCGTGAATTATCCCACCCACATACGAAGCCTTCTTCATTGTATCGCCCTGCACGTTGAACCAACAAGCATCTCCTTCAATCACATTATCTTTTATCGTGAAAACACCTGCAATTCTTTTTGTCTGCGGTAAAACTTTCCCATTCTCACCAATTAGAGGAAAATCTTCAAACAATTGTACATACTCTCCATCAGGAATTGGGTCAAAAGGAGGCATTATATCTTTATCGAGTTGGTAAGAAACATTCAGAAGTATTGTTGGATCCTTTCTTACCTTTCGTTTGAACCTAAACCTAAATGGTTTATTAAGGTAATAATTTGAACGAACACCTTTCCATTTATTCTTTAAACGATTATCTAATCTCTTCTTCGCCGCTTTAGATTTTGCCATTTGAAACTTCTCTCGGTTAAATCCGCGATTTCCCACAAACTCATTAAAATAGTTATTGTAGTCCGAAAAAAATTCTTTATCATTTACTGTAATCCAATATTCTTTTTGAATATTCACTTCTATCCGAGAGGGATATACAAAAAAGGGTTTTCCATCAATTATTAGCGTATCAATTTCTTGACTATACGCATTCATCGACACAAAACTCATAAGCACAATGGTTGCTAATAACTTCACAGTATTCATAGTAAGCGGTTGTTTTTAAGTAGTTTAGTTTATTGATTTATTCCATCCCCTCGACCTCCTCAACAGATTCTTCTATCTCTATAAATTGATTCATATCTACATCATAGAATTGCCTATTAAGAACCTTTCCAAGTCTATAGTTAATCACTTCAATATCCAATAGATTCTCTCTATACTTTATTTCATCTTCAATGTCCGGCATATTTGGATTTAAACAAATATCTCCCAGATATTTTGTTTTAGACAGATCTCCTGAAAGCCATCGCCCATTTCTTTTCCCTAATGTGTATACACCATACTTATTAAGCTTTCCATTCGGATCATAGAATCTCCACTCCCCTGTTGGCAATCCATCTTTCATCAATCCATCGCTTTGAATAGACCCATTATCATAATAATTATACACATGACCGTTCATTCGGTTCAAACTATCTTCTGCCTGCCAAATTGTTTTTAATTGGCGCACCTCATAATGATCACTGTGAGAACAGTCATACCTCTCAGATTTTTCAATGATATAACTTTCATAAACAACCTCTCCATTGGAATCAAACTCCGAGTAAATTCCTTTTGATTTAAATCGAATAGAATCATTAATAATCAATAATGTATCGAAATAATTTGCTTCATATAATTTCTCCCCATTATAACTAAAGTACTCCCAACATCCGGCTTTTTTGCCCTTTTCTATTTTACCATCTCTTGCTACAGTATCATTTGGATAGTACTTTGTCAATTGATAATCAATTCCAGATTTATTCACAATGCTCGGTCTTCCATAATACGGATCATATAGACCTTTACCAAGTCCAGAATCATACAACATTGACTCTAGCGACTCAGAGTTCGTGATATCGATAGGAACAAATCGAATAGAATCCTGCCAGTCGAATAAATAACGTACACTTAGTTGATTCTCTTCCCAAATTTTCTCTTCAACTGGGAATGAGTATTTAAACTTAACATAGTGATATTTAAAGCCTAAGGAATCATAGCCATTATAGTCATCAATTGGTTGCCCTGATAAAAAGAATCCCTTTTTAGAAATATTACCATTTGTATGATACGATTTCGACTCGCCTTGGAGTAATCCTTCTTGGAAATTAAGATCATATACCAAAATTGAATCTTTTCCAGGAAGAGTTAAGTACGTTTTAAGATACCCATCCAACTCTCCATACTCATAATTAGATTTTGATGTAGCCATTCTATTACGTTCCATGCTCGGGCCACTTCTGAAGCCGTCCTTATAGGTTGACTCACTCTTAACCTCTCCGAGCCAATTATAAACAATATCTTTCCCATCTCTTTTCCCATTAACAAAATCTACTGCATTTGACATAAAATAGGTTCGTTTTTCGGGAACGGAATCTTGCATCATATCACCTTCATACATGTAATCATATTCAGAATATTTCGCTTTCATTTTATAGGAAAACTGTTTTACCCGACCATTGACTTGACCATTTGTAAAAGGAACCTCGGTTACTATTTTTCCAAACTGGTCATATGATCTCCAAAACCCTTCTGGTTTTCCGTCAATCATTTTCCCTTCAATACGAACCACATACGCTTCAACATCTTTCTTTTTAATCTTTACTTTTAAATCTTTTGATTTTTCCCTATCCCATTCATATGTAAATCGATCTGCTTTTTCTATTTCAAAGAAGTTCCCTGTCAAACCTCCAAACACATTGTCAAAAACCTCTTTACCAAAATCTTGAGTATAATCTGTTGAATTCAATTGTGAAAACTCTAATTCCAACTTTGTCTTTCCTTTCCTCTTGAATGCATCAAACTCCTTCTCCATTCTCTCTGGAGTAAGTCCGTTATGGTAGGGTAATTCGATAACCATGTCCTTACCTATTCCTGCCTTTTTTTTCGTGAAATCAATAGACAAATCACCGCTATATGGTTCTCCATTCCTCTTTAAGACATAATCATATGTAATGTCGAATATTTCATACATTGTTCTGACATGATATTGAGGAATTGAATCTGCCTCTATGTTTTCTGACAGTGAAGCCGATCTAGTTGTTTCCAATTCCAATTCTCCAAAATGATCATGAACCTTTCCTGTCCAACTTTCAAAATCATGGCTAAACTCTCCATAATAATATGTGATTATTCCCCCATCCATAGCATAAATATTTCCATCACGGATACGAGTTTTGGGATCATAAAAACCATCCCAAAGAATTGCAGAGTCCACTTTACTCCAAGAACGATAAAGCATTACTTTTTCTGAAAGGTTCTCACTTCTCAAAGTATCATAAGAACTATAATACCAATAATCACCATAATCGTAATCTGGCACCATTAAGCCATCAATTTCTATTGAATCCTGTTCTTCTTCCTCATACATTTGATTTTTAAAGTCTCCTAAGGAGTCATAATAAATTGTTGTGTACAACTTACCGTCATAATCAAACACTTTACGTTCATAATGACTAGAATCCGTATCAAACGTGATTGCATCATAAACCCGACCATTATCCCAATAAATAATTGGCTCCTCCTTTAATTTACCTCCTGGCAATTCATACCTAAAAGCTAATTGTCCGTTTGGATAAAACGCTTCATAAACTCCTATATATTTCGGAATCGCACCAAGACTATCAATAGCCTTTCCTCTCTTTATATTTTCATCAATGACCTTATCAAAAACGGAAGCTTGCAAGCTATGAAGTTGATTATACTGATACAAATCCTCTTCTAAATATTCGTATTCCCTTATCGCAACTTCCTCTTCCAAGTCTAAATTTTCTGGTTGATCGAATGCGATTGAATACAAAGATCCCGGAATTCGTAATAAATCATATTCTGGAAGAAAATTGAATTTCTCAGGATCATTGCTCCATGTATTTACCATTCCGTCTCTAATCCATATTGGCTTAACAATAAGACTATCGTCAGTATTTAAGAAATAATGTTCAGTAATCTGTTTGTTATCTTCATTCAAGGAAAAAGTCCCATCTTCATTCTTATTAACCTGAACAGGCCGAAAGGTCCATTCACCAGATTTTTCCCCAGCAAAGTAATGCCCCTCAGAAACCGGATAAATTGATGATTCATACTTAACAAAGCGCCCCTCTTTTGCTCCTCGTCTATACTCAACAATCCTCAAAGTTGAATCTATCGACGGAGCTCCCTGCTCGATGTATAGCATAGCACCTTTTTCATCAAGCCGATTCTTCAACTCTCGACTAAGAAATGTCCAAACCCCTTCTCTAAGACCTTTATCAAACATTCCGTGTTTTAACGTATCACCTTTTAAATCGACCCAAGTTGCTTCCCCATCAAGCTTATTATCTTTGATCGTGAAGTATCCTGCAATACAATCCTCAACCATCTGACATGCTCCATTTTCATCATAAATACAATAAGGTTCGTAGAGCTGAACATATTTTCCATCAGGAATCGGGTCAAGTACTGGGATCAAATCATTCTCTTCAACTTCTTGCAACAACAAAGGATACGGATTGGCAAGAACCGCTTTTCTGAGCTTCTTACTTCTCAAATACTTTTCTTCCTTATTCTTTTTGTCAAATACTTTGAATCGTTTTCTTTTCCTGTAGCGATGAAACTCTTCCTTTGTAGGCATTGTCCCTAACTTTGGAAAAAAGTTCTTTTTTAACCTTTTATATGATCGGATCTTTTGAAGCTTGATCGCTCGCTTAAACTCTTGACGCGTCAAAAGCATCGAATCAGGAATCATTCTTCGGCCTCCAACGGCCTCCAAATATTCTTCATAAGTGTAACTGGCTTCTTTATTTTTATCAGCATGCATAATCCGCCAATATTTATACGACCTCTTACTTTCCACTTTAAATGGATAAACAAAAACATCGCTCCCCGCAACAACCATAGTATCGACACCTTGGGACGCCCCATAAAACGGCAAAACACAACATATGACGAAGATAAATCGGACTATTTTTTTAATAGGTATCATAGTAAGGATAGGTAGATTTTAATGGTGTTTTTCGTATTCAAATGTTTCCAATTGCACATTCTCACCTTGTTTTCCTTTAGCAGAACTCACATGTGTCAATCGAATCGGTAAATTATTCTTGTTCAAATCAAAAGTTGAAGTCCGAGCAAATATAAATTTATCTATCGTGAATGTAGAATCAACAAATCCTTTACACCTACCATCAGCATTCACAAGAAACTCTCTTTTCAACGAAAATGGTGTCTTCTCAAAATCAACTGTTTCGATTAAGTTGGTCTTTCCATCGTAGGACATATTCGTTACATTAAACTCGCGCACTCTATTTTCAACTTGATAGATTTTTTGCGGAACTCTCGGATTACCCAACAAAACAACATCTGATGGTGTTGGGTTTAAAATTGAATCAACCGAGAGTGCACCGAAATGCACCTTATTCAACATACAAAGTAGATAATTCCCATTTTGTTCATTTCTATACGCCGCAAAATTATCAGTGTATCGTTCTTTATGATGCACAGTATAGAAAGATTCCATATCGTTCGTTGTAGAGGTTATTTTCTTTATATCCGTATAACCGTTTTTATCTTTAACGTTAGAATAGTAAAAAGTAACACTTCCGACCTCAGTATTTTCGTAGTATTGAACAATTTGGTATGAGCTCAAATCTCCTTCCTTATCAAAAGAATACGTTTTCACTTCCATAGGAAAATTCACTCCACTTGTATCTTGATTTAGCTCAAATGTTCTACGAGTCATTTTCTTTATTTCGTTAACTCGAATGATTGAATCATTAAACCAAATAGGAAAAGAAACATTTTTCTCAGATTCAGAGAAATAGTTCTGCATATTAAATACAAAAGTAGTTCGCTCGATCTTCTTCCTACTTTTCGCGCGTGTTTTTTTCTGAGAACACGCAAGAAGAATGCAAGCAAGTGCTATAAAAGGCCAGTTTCGCGTCATATTGCCAGTAATATACCAACAATCTTTCGGTTAAAATTTACTAGATACAAAAATGATTTCGGTTCAAGTCAATTTTAACGTAATTTTGCACTATGGAAGAAAGACGGCCAATTACAGATTGGCTCCCAATTACAAGGGATGAATTAAAAAAAAGGGGTCTCGAAGAAGTCGATGTAGTTATTGTTTCTGGTGATGCATATGTTGATCATCCAGCTTTTGGTACGGCAGTAATTGGACGAATAATCGAAGATGAGGGATTTTCAGTTGCGATAATCGCTCAACCAAACTGGAAAGATGATCTGCGTGACTTTAAAAAGTTTGGGAAACCCCGACATTTTTTCGGTGTAACAGCAGGTTGTATGGATTCAATGGTGAATCATTATACCGCAAACAAACGTCTTCGGTCTACGGATGCATACACACCGGGTGGGACTTCTGGTTTCCGACCTGATTATGCTACAACTGTTTACAGCAAAATTTTAAAAGAGCTTTACCCTGACGTTCCAATTTTAATTGGAGGCATTGAAGCGTCCTTGCGTCGCGTTACCCATTATGATTATTGGAAAGACCGATTAATGCCTTCTATTCTAGTAGACTCAATGGCAGACATTCTTGTTTACGGAATGGGAGATCAACCCTTGCGAGAACTACTTCGTCTTTTGAAAAAAGGAGTTCCTTTCGAAAATCTTCGAACATTAAAACAGGTTGCCTTCTTGCAAGACTCGAGCGAAGAACTTCCTAAGAATAAACAATGGAAAACCAAGGAGCTTTCCAGTCATGAAACCTGTCTTCAAGACAAAATAAAATTCGCAGCAAATTTCAAGACGGTTGAAGTGGAATCCAATAAGTGGGCTGCTGATCGAATTATACAAAAAGTTGGTAATCAAACATTGGTAATTAATCCTCCGTATAAAACAATGACAGAAGGTGAAATTGATCAATCCTTCGACTTACCTTATACGCGATTGCCTCATCCCAAATACAAAAAACGTGGAACAATTCCGGCCTATGAAATGATAAAGTTCTCAATCAACATGCACCGTGGGTGTTTTGGTGGTTGTAGCTTCTGTACAATTTCGGCACATCAAGGAAAATTTATTGCTTCACGCAGTGAAAAGTCAATTTTAAATGAAGTAGATGAAGTTGTAAAACACTCTGAATTTAAAGGATACATCTCTGATTTAGGTGGGCCATCAGCCAACATGTATCGAATGCAAGGAAAAGACGAGGATATTTGTGCTCGCTGCTCTAGCCCAAGTTGTATTCACCCTGTAATTTGTAGCAACCTGGACACTTCGCACAAGGCAATGACAGCCCTCTACAAAAAAGTTGATGCTCTACCCGAAGTTAAAAAGGCATTCGTTGGTTCTGGAATAAGGTACGACTTACTTGTCGATGATTTCAATAAGAATAATGATGATGGAAATCATGATGAATATATAGAACAGGTAATTACGCGACATGTAAGTGGGCGTTTAAAAGTTGCCCCTGAACATACTTCTGACACGACTCTTCGTGTAATGCGTAAACCATCCTTTTCATATTTCCATAAGTTCAAACAAAAATTTGACAAAATTTCAGAAAAACATGGATTGAAACAGCAGCTTATTCCTTACTTTATTTCTTCTCATCCTGGATGTGAAAATGAAGATATGGCCAATTTAGCAGTTGAAACAAAAGATATGGGATTCCAGCTGGAACAAGTTCAAGATTTTACTCCAACACCGATGACTGTCGCTACCGTTATCTATTACAGTGGTGTACATCCATATACTCTTAAGCCATACAAAACGGTAAAAAAGAAGGAAGAAAAACTTAACCAACGAAGATTCTTCTTTTGGTATAAAAGAGAAAATCACGGTTATATTCGTCAAACATTGAACAAAGCCAATCGTAAAGATTTAGCAGATCAACTAATTGGTGTTAAGTCTTCAAATAGCAATGGAGAAAAACGCGCTCCAAAATGGTTGGATGAACGAAGAAAAAAAGAAAAAAATAGTAGTCGAAAAAACAGATCTGGAAAAAAACGCAGCTAAATATTAGTTTATGATTTGTCTGAACAGTAATATAAATCGCAACTTTCAATTAAATAACACTAGATACAGGTCATAAAGAAAACGAAGCAAATAATTTTCTTCACAAAAAAAGCCACTCGATAACAAGTGACTTTGTTCAGTATTATATTAAATGATTACCTCATATTCGCCATTCGAGTAATCAAATCAGCTGCTCTTTTCGTTTGCGAAAAATGCGCTGCGGTAACATTCTTGTCAAATTCTGTAGCCTTCTTAAAGTTAAACTCAGCTTTTGTGTAATCTTCCATCATAAAATATGCTAATGCGATATTGTAATAAGCTCCAGCGGTAACCTTCCCATTCACGCGAGCCTTTTTTATTTCTGGATCAGACTCCTTCAAGTCAGTCTCCCAAGCTTTAATTGCCTCGGTAAGATTTGTGTTTCTAGTTGATTTATCTGTTTCCAAAACAGAAGCCTTTAAAACATCAACCGCCTGATTGAACTCATCATAATCATATTTTTTAGGCTTAATCTTGATAGCTTTAATCGCCATTGTCCTATTCAAATAGCAGTACTTATTCTCAATCTGACTATTCAAATACTTTACAGAACTCCCCACAATTGACTTTTTAATCTTAGCAACTTCACTGTTATAATTCTTTTTAGCATCTGTTGCATTAACCGTGCTCGTTCCGGAAACATTTGATGTTCCATTCTTAACTCCTGAATGAATAACAACTCCTTCCCTATTGCTAACAGTAACATTCACTTTATAGGTGTATTTTCCGTCATATCGATATGTATACGTCGTTCTCTTTACACCGTCTTTTTCACTTGTATATGAATCTTTCTTATACTCAGGAATTGTAAACTCGGTTGGGTAAACCGTATACTTCACAATCACACCAGCCGCATCTCTGTTAGGCATTTTTTCCAAGCCTTCCAATGTAGAAGCACCTCGAACTTGATCCATTATATATGCATTGTTATTTGGAACAATAGACTCTACATAATAAGATTGTAATTCTTGCAAGGTCATATCGGAAGGTGGTTGCTCATAACTGTATCTTCCACATCCTTCTTTATTGATTTTCTGTGCACTTACCCCTCCCATAAGAAGTAACGCAATAAATAGTAGTAATCGTTCTTTCATCTTTCTTAATTAATAGGCTATTCTACGGTTGAGTCACGAATATAATGGATTAAAAGAAACATAGTCAACAAACTTTCATGCAAAAAAAAGCCTCGGTCCAATAACCGAGGCTTATATTCTTTAAAGATCCACTGCTTATTCTGCTGCTTCTCCTTCTGCTTCTGCTGTTTCTTCCTCTTCTTCTTCCTCTGTTGATGCTCCACGCGCCATCTTAACACTCACAACCACTGCACTTGCAGGCTCACGGAATTCAACACCTTCAACTTTCAAATCAGAAATACGAACTGATTCTCCAATTTTCATTTCAGATACATCTACAAGAACTTCTTCTGGAATAGCACCAGGAAGACCAATAACACGTAACTTACGGTAAGGTTGTCTTAATTTACCACCATTCATTACACCAATTGCAGCCCCTGTTGTTCTCAAAGGAAGGCTTAATTTAACCGCTTTCTTTTCATCTAATTCAAGGAAATCAACATGAACAGGCTTATCTGTTACTGGGTGCATTTGTAAATCTTGAATGATTGCAACTTTCTTAGTTCCATCAACATCAATTTCTACTTGGTAAACATCTGGCGAAAAGATAATTTTCTCCATGTCTACAGACCTTACAGAAAAGTGAGTTTGTTCACCTTGTCCATAAAGCACACAAGGTACGTTCCCAGCATTCCTTACTGCTTTCGCGTCCTTTTTCCCTACGCTCGTTCTAGCCGAACCGCTCAATTGCGCTTTTTTCATTATATATGATTTATTTGTTATTTACTAAATTATAAAGTGTGAGCTAATAGACTCATTTTTCACCATTTTGTCAATTACATCAGAAAACAATTTTGATACAGAAAGCACTCTAATTTTATCATGCTCTGACTTTAATGGAATTGTATCTGTTACGATCAGTTCCGTAATTGCTGATTTTGTTAACCTTTCATATGCAGGTCCAGATAATACCGCATGCGTACAAAATGCACGAACACTCTTTGCTCCTTTTGCCATGAATAAATCCGCAGCCTTTGTCAATGTACCGGCCGTATCAATCATATCATCCACTAAAACAACATCTTTTCCACTAACATCCCCGATAACTGTCATTTCAGCAACTTCATTTGCCTTCTTACGTTGCTTATGACAAATTGCTAAACCAATATCCAATTGCTTTGCATATGAATTTGCTCGTTTAGCTCCCCCTGCATCAGGAGCGGCCATAATCAAGTTACCCGTATTCATTTTCTCTATTTCCGGGAAGAAAATTGTTGAACCAAACAAGTGATCTACTGGAACCTCAAAGAATCCTTGAATTTGATCCGCATGCAAGTCCATTGTCATAATTCGATCAATCCCCGCAGCCATAAACATGTTTGCTACTAGACGTGCACCAATAGCAACTCTTGGTTTGTCCTTTCGATCTTGTCGTGCAAATCCGAAATAAGGAACAACTACGATGATTTTTCTAGCAGAGGCTCTTTTAGCCGCATCAACCATCAATAATAATTCAAACAAATTTTCCGAAGGCGGCATCGTTGACTGAATCAAGAAAACATCTTGACCACGAACAGTCTCTTCAAAAGAAGGTTGAAATTCCCCATCGCTAAAATCCGTAACCTTCACGTTACCAAGGTCTACATTGTATTCCTTCGCGATTTTTTCGGCCAATTGACGAGACGCTCGTCCTGCAAATATTTTTACTCCCACAGACACAAATAATGAATGAAGGCGCAAATTTAGGGAAATATCATGATATCCGCATCACAAAACATCAGTAAAAACTGGGAAAAATCGAAGTTCTTCAATCATTCTTTCAAAAATCAAAGAAGCCCCCCTTCTTTTTCTTTCCTTTTTTTCGACCATTAAACTCAACATCTCGGTCATTAACAATCCCTAACCGCAAAGAAATGAAGAACTTATTCGTCTCTAAACTAGTTGGTAGAGCAGGAAAAAAATGATACCCTGATTGAAGGTGTAACAACCAAAATTTGAATCCAATTACTGGAGCAATTCCGACTCTAGAATCATCAAAATTAGTTCTAAACACAACGTTTCCACCATAAGTTAAACCAAAACGATGCGGCTTCACCCAATATCCAATGTCATATCCAAGCACATTTCGTCTAAAATTATAATTAAGCCCCATGTGTCCCGCATGCGTTAATGATTGTTTCAAAGAAATCTGTTTCCATTGTCGTTCTATTCCAAATTCAAAAACATTATACTTTCCTCGCTGAATCCCTATATAAGGTCCCGTCTTCTTTATACTTAAATCTATCAATGGTTTTTTTACCCCATCTGATGCACCTTGCTGAGCATTCATGCTTACATAGCATAAAACAAAAATTAAGCTTAGAATAACTTTACTTCTCCACATTGAATAGGTCTTTATCTTTTAACGCATTCTTCAAAAAAATAGTGCTTTCTTCAAAGGCAGGAATTGCGAACATTGTCATAGTCTGTATCGGTTGAAGAAGCAATGAGTCCTTTTTTGTTTCCTCAGAAATTAAATCAGCCTTTTCATCATATGATTGTAACAATAAGATTACTCCTCCCGCGAATAAAGCCATTTTCAACATTCCAAAAAAAGCTCCTCCAGCTTTATTCAACAAACTCAGCTGAACCACTTTAATTGCTTTTTCAATTGCTTTTCCAGCGAAATAAACCATTGCTCCAATTAATAAAAAAGTCACTGTAAATGCAATTACTGGAAGGTTATCAGAATTCACCTCCATACTTTCATTGATTGCGTTCGCGGCATAATCAGAAAAATGAATTCCCGCATAAAGCCCTAAAAAAAG
Source organism: Crocinitomicaceae bacterium (assembly GCA_022448165.1). Classification (GTDB taxonomy): domain Bacteria; phylum Bacteroidota; class Bacteroidia; order Flavobacteriales_D; family Crocinitomicaceae; genus UBA4466. The sequence goes on from JAKVAS010000002.1 coordinate 45,132, forward strand.
AGCTAAAAACGTAAACAACTCTATAATGAAGCCTTTTTTAAATCCTCGCCAAGCACCAATAACAAGAGGAATCAAGATCAGTATGTCTAAAAAGTTCATGCTACAAAAAAAGCACGTTCCACAACGTGCTTTTCATTTTTTTAAGAAAGTTATACTCATTGAAGTGTCAACTCAAAAAATTAACAGTCCGAAGAAAGTTGTGTAGAAAAGACAAGTGCTACTTCTGAAGAAGTTCTTAAAATACCATCATCACCTGTATGCTGCTCTTTACAAACTTCACTTAATGCATCAATAGCACCAATAGCATTCCATGCCTCCATGTTAATCGTTGTAGAGAATTCAAATTTACCTTCAGATAATTTATAGACTCCTTCAACATCCACTGTCACTTCATTCATTGTAATTGAAAGGATTGCCTTTCCATCCTCATTTAATGACTTAACATTTCCAGTAATTTCTTCTGTGGAGGTCATTGAGCCGAAGAAGTTTTCAGCAAGCTTTTTATTTCGGGCTTCTAACTTTGTTTCTACCGATGCCGTTTGAATAACAAATGACAGGGATTCTATTACCTCTTTAGGATCATCAGATGATTCTCCTCCAGTTACTTCAAAATCATTGAATGAACCTGAAACTCCAACATTTGCACTTGTTTTATACCCCGTCCATTCTAAAAATGAAGTTCCATGCTCATAACTGTAATAGCATATTTTAGTTTCTTCAACTGGTGCGTCTTCAACTGGCGAATCTCCTTTACAAGAAGACAAAGTTCCTACTGTAATAGCTACAGCGAAAAAAAATATTCCCTTTTTCATAGTATCATTTTTCAATTACCGTTCGAATATAAGCATAATCTGAACTGATAATTAATTGTAAACGTCAATATCTTCTTCTGTTTAACTAATTTCACACTATGGATTATGATTTGGAATTAAAATTCCAACAACTTAAATCGGAGTTGGAAAAAAAATTTGGAGAAGGTATGGACACACAAGCCATTCTTTTCCTTGTCGGAGTTAACGAGCTAGGTGTTGGCTATAGGGAATTTTCAAAGCAAGAAAAAACAGATTTGCTTCATGTTGCAATATGTACTTTACTAGAACCCTATGGCTATTATGAGTTTGAAGGACGAGACAAAGAACAATGGCCCCACTTCAAAACACTAAAACCACTTCCTAATTTAGATCATCGGGAACAACAACATTTGATGAAAGAAGCCTTAATTGATTACTTTCTTCAAAATGACTATTTCGATCTCACCGAGCCTAGCGCTTAAATCAATATATTTGCATCTCATTAATTGAACTTTATGGACTTCTTAATCAAAGCTTCTCAGCTTCTTTTATCCTTATCAATACTTGTTTTCTTACACGAGCTAGGTCATTTCATTCCTGCTCGTATTTTCAAAACACGTGTTGAAAAATTCTATCTATTCTTTAACCCTTGGTTTTCTATTTTCAAAAAGAAAATTGGAGATACGGAATGGGGAATCGGATGGTTACCATTAGGAGGTTTTGTAAAAATTTCAGGGATGATTGATGAATCCATGGACAAAGAGCAAATGGCTCAACCAGCCCAACCGTGGGAGTTTCGATCTAAGCCAGCATGGCAACGATTGATTATCATGATTGGTGGTGTTACTGTAAACCTGATCCTTGGCTTTTTAATATACATTCTTGTATTATTCACTTGGGGAGAAGAACAATTGCATACTAAGGACCTAGAAAATGGTCTCGCAATTCACCCAATTTTGGCTCAGTACAACTTACATTCTGGCGACAATATTTTGGCGGTGAACGATGCAGAGGTTTTAAATCCAATGGACATCAACAAAGGTGTTTTAATTCGAGACAACTACAACTTAAAAGTAGAGCACAAAGATGGATCTATTGAAAATATTGAATTACCTGATGGTATTGAATATGATTTGTTTGAAGCTGGAGCTATGAATGCTTTTTCTCTTCGTCATAAATCAACAGGAGTTTTATACGTTAATACCCAACGTAGTATTTCCAATTCAACACAAGAATTAATTCCTGCTGGAGCTGGTATTATCGCTATTGATGACAAGTTACTGAAAGAATACCCTTCGAATCTTTCATATAGAGACTTCATGAATAATGAAGCCGTAAGCATAACTTATAACTACAAGAATGATACATTAACCAGTTCAATTCCCGGAAATAAAATGCAATCATTCTTTAATGCAACTCCTGCTCTTCGCAATGGATTACGTCCTGGAGATAACATTTTAACTTTAAATGGTGAAAAAATCATTTACTTCGATCAAATCACTGACGTCTGCTTTAATAATAAAGGAAAAGAAATTACTGCAACGGTACTGCGAAATGGTGACACATTATCTATTTCACCTAAAATTAC
>JAKVAS010000002.1:47520-73095 GCA_022448165.1 Crocinitomicaceae bacterium
GGATATAGTTTTGATTTTGTAAAACCAGAAGATTTACAGCATACGCGTGACATGACTTATGGTTTTGGAGAAAGTATTGGTAAAGGATTCACGATGGGTTTAACTACGCTAGGAGATTACGTGGGACAGTTGAAATTCTTGTTTACATCTAAGGGAGCTCAATCTGTTGGTGGCTTTGGAGCCATTGGAGGAATGTTCCCATCCACTTGGGATTGGCATAAATTCTGGTTAAACACTGCTTTGATTTCAATCATTCTAGCATTTATGAATATTCTTCCAATCCCGGCTCTTGACGGAGGCCACGTCGTATTTTTATTGTACGAGATAATTACAGGAAGAGAGGCTCCTCAGAAAGTATTAGAGTACGCACAAGTAGTAGGTTTTGTATTGCTTATAGGACTTTTACTTTATGCAAACGGAAATGATATCTATCGATGGATTGCGGGAGCTTAGTGCTTCCGTTTAACCCGTTCTAATTCCAGTATTCATTTAATATATACCACCTGAGGAATAGTTTATTCATTCTTGGTATTCAATTTGTAATTTGGTATTAGAAATTAAAGTCAATTTAAATGAAAAAATTTATTCTTTCGGCTTGTATGGCCGTTTTAACAGTAGCTACATCAATTGCACAATCTTCAGAAGGTCATATCGCATACGATGTAAACGTAAGTTCAGATGATCCGAACATGGCTATGGCCGTAAGTATGATGCAAGACTCAAGATTGGAAGTCTCTTTTAAGGGAAAACAATCTTATACAATCTTCTCTATGGGAGCCATCATGACTATGAAAACAATTAGTTCAAACTCAGGAGATGTCTTAATGCTTATGGATGGAATGATGGGATCTAAAGTGATTAAAACAACGAATGAAGAGCTTGAACAAACAGAAGAAGGAGAAGAAGATGATTTAGAGATTACTCTTGAGGATGAAACAAAGATGGTTGCAGGTTACGAATGTAAAAAAGCAGTTGTCACAGACGAGGACGGAAATGAAACAGTTTTCTGGTATACAGACGAGATTGTTTCTTCTACCAAAAACCGTGGAAACCTGAATGGAAAAATCCCTGGAATATCATTAGCATTTGAGACTGATCAAGGAGGAATGAAAATGAGTTTTACCGCGAACAAAGTAGAAACAACGGTAGATGACTCAATCTTTGATATGACGATTCCTGATGGTTATACAGAAATGAGTTTCGAAGATTTCTCGAAAATGGGAATGTAAAATCGACATCTATAAATTATTGAAGGGGCGCTGATGTAGTGCTCCTTTTTCTTTTTACCTACAATCGTAATTGATGCACTTTAAAAAATTAGGTAACATTACCTATTTATAATCTATTCATTAGTCATAGATTAGTAAAAAATCTACATCCACTAATTATGACAACAATTCAAATAATTTCTATTATTCTATCCATTATTTGCTTTGGCACTATTATCTATGTTGGCTTGAAAACGGATCTTCTTAGAGCAAAAAAAACTTCAGAAACAGAAATAGGATGCTACAGTTTTGGGCGTTTTCAACTCTGGATATGGACTCTTGTTATTACACCCATTTTCACTTTGTATTGGGGGTTTTTAGGAACAGATGTGATCCCAGATATAAATACTACTGCATTAATTTTACTGGGGATTCCAATTGCAACAAAGACTGCGGCTCATATTGTACAAGAATCACATGAGAAAACCACTCGGGAAACACAACCACAAGGTCCTCTTACAAATTTAAAACATCATAGACAAGGTCACAGTTTTTGGTTTGACATTCTTTCAGATGATATGGAGCAGCTATCAATTGCGCGATTACAAAGCTTAATGTTTACCATGATTTATCTTGTAATCTATGTTACAATGTTCTTTGAAATGAAACTAATATCCCTTCCCGAGTTTGGAAATAAGGCATATTTATTAATGGGCATTTCTTCAGGCGGTTACATTCTTGGAAAATCTCTTAAGAAATAAGCAATCACTGATTATACAAAATCCCTTTTATATATTTGAACACTTAAGCTATTTCACCTTAAGCAATTTTGTGTGCACAAGTCCAGACTCTTTTTGAATCTGTATAATATATTCTCCCGCAGATAAATCAATAATTTCTAGTTTAACATCATGACGTCCTTGTGTGAGTTTCCCATCATAAATACTTGCAACCTTGCGATGTTGTATATCATAAACATCGATTTTAACCCACTCATTTAATGCTGTAAAACGGATTGTAGCATTATCAAATGCAGGGTTTGGGTAAATAATTGCTTTATTTTTTGAGAGTTCTTCTTCTTCAATTCCGACATTGCATGAATTCATCAATGAATAGAAAGTCACTGAATGTTCGAACATTGCTTGTACCTCAGAAGTAGAAACTCCAAACCAATCATGTAGGACTGAAGCGTATACATCCCTGAAATCAATTTGCATTGGTACACCTATCTGATTCACTATTGTGTCACTGATCACAGGATTTGGCCCTAAAATATTCGTGTTTAAACAGGTGCCAAACAAAAAGAGTGGTGCAGCATCGCCATGATCAGTTCCTAAACTTGCATTTGACGCTACTTGACGACCAAACTCAGAGAAAGTCATTCCCATTACGCGCTCTTCTAGCCCAAGTAATGATAAATCATCTTGAAATGCTTCAACGGCATCAGATAGTCCTTTTAATAATTCAGCATGACCACCTGTAAGTGTGCTTGCGCTATCAACTTGAGCATCATGTGTATCAAATCCATTAATGTTCAAAATATATACTTTTGACTTCAATCCACCGGAAATCATCTGAGCGACATACTGCAACTGTGTCGACAATTCATTTAATGGATCATAAAGGGTGGACATCGTATTTCCTGCCGTCGCTGCCGCATTAATTTGCGCTCCAAAAGCATTTGCTTGATCAATCAGTGTTTTCAAATACTCCATATGATCGCCATAATACGTTCCATCATTGACCACGCCACTTCCCGTTAAGTTAAATACATCAAAGGGATTTGAAACCGCATGACTGAAATTGGCCATAATTCCTTGACAAGTAGAGGACACGCCATATCCCATACTGATTGCAAATGGATCTGTATCCGTTGAGTTCGGATATCCGGTTGGATATCCTGGATAATCTGAATCTAACTTTCTTCCCATCCACCCCGTTGTTGGGTTAGAATCTATCAAACCAGAGCTCCAAATATCCATCGATCTAAAATGAGATCTATTTTGTTCTGGATAGCCAACATTTTGGATGATGCTAGCTTTTCCATTGTTAAACATATTTTGTATTCCTGTCATCGAAGGATGTAATCCTACTTCCGTTGTTAATGGAAGTACAGATGTTTCAGGTATTAGAATATTACTGCGCTGAATCGATAAATTCGCGTATTGATCTCTAGGAATTACCGTATTTAATCCATCATTACCTCCGTTGAGACGAATGATAACCAATACTCTATCCTCCGCACTTTTAGACACGTCAAATAATGTTTTTCCTACGGATTGTAAACTCACATTATTAACCAAAATTGGTGTTCCCGCAGAAACAAGTGCCATATTTCTTACAAAATCTCTTCTTTTCATCTTTCTTGTTTTGGGGATTATAGTGTATGAAATTCTGGCATTTGGAATAATCTTGCAAGAACAGCTTCCACTCTACTTCTCACAGGATCAGAAACGTTTGAATTTCCTGGATCCGCCGTATATGCTCCATATTCAATTGTCCATTCAAAATCAGGCTGTCCATTTGTAAGTATTGTTTTCAGAATAAGTTTTTGAACGGCATCCATCCCTTTTGGAACAAAAACATCTACAAGATCATCAATTACCGCTATCGCATCTGCAGGCGATGATAAATTATCAAGAAATGTAAGAATGTTTAATTTCCAATTATTCCCATTCCCAGGAATCCCTGTATACAAGGTTACAAAATCCGTTAATTGAAATCGCAATCTCAAATGAGTTGCGTTTATCCAAAGTTGTGAATAGGCTGGCTCCTGATAATATGCTGGCCATCCAGCAACACTCGGAGGCGAAGCATATGACTGTCCTAAAACATCTCCATATGAATAAAGTGTTGAATACATGATTCCATCTGTGAGGATATCGAAACCAGGCACGGATTCAGTAGAATTAAACACTGACAATAACATATCAAGTGGACCTTTAATCAAGGTTCCTCTTAAAGAAAGATCATAAAAATGCTCACTAGAAAGTAACTCTGCAATTACTGGAATAACTTCATAATTATTAGAAATCATTGTTGCAGCCATTACAGGAATAATATCTGATTCGACTGAAGTAGTTAGATCAAAATTGACGAAATATCGATAAAGCTTTCTACAGATATGATTTGCTACTTCATTTTGTTGAAAAATGATATCTATATAATCTGAATATTCATTTGCTCCGTTATCTGGAATAGATACACCGCCAAAATGCGAAGACAATATCTTAGTTGATGAATCATGTAAAGTTGCATTGAAGCTAGCCGTGACATTCGTTAACGTATCACTTGCTAAACCATCCACTATATATCCTGTGAGAATTTTCGCTCCTGCCGCAATATCCTCTTCTTTATAGTACGTATAATCACCCGATCCAATCTGCGGACCTTTACCAATTGTGAATAACTCCAGCAATTCTCTCGCATAATTTTCGTTTGGACTAAATAAAGTATTTGTTGCTCCATTTAAAAAAAGAAGCATGCATGGATTAATTGTGACATCCTTAACCAGCTGTTTAAAATTACCCAGAGAGTTATTGTAAATCAATGCATGATAATCATATGTCGCTCTTGGATCTCCAGTAAATGGCGCAGCAAAATGATTTTGCCAAAACAACGTCATTTTCTCAGCTATAGAAACTGATTCCGTATTTAACCTCCCAATGATCCATGCGGCCAATGATTTATTTCTCGCCTCTGCTACTGAATTCACTAATAAAGGATCAGAAGGATATACCGAATTAACCCAAGAGGTTCCAAATCCAGCGATTATTTCCTGTGAATCATGCGCAATAGGCTCACCAATTACAGGAACTTGCAAGAGGTTGTTCACCGTAGTTGCCATCCCGTCTGTTTCTGCCGTTAATATTTGTTGATTTGTTGGTCCGAACATTGTTCGTCTTAGCAAATGTCCTGCTTCAGCCTTCGTCCAAGCACCAGAATATGGCGCCATACTATACGATATTGGCTGAGCTACTTCATCTTGAGGCATACTTGTAGTTTTATTGTCAGTTGATAAACAACAAATTACAAAAGTTGACTAGAATTTCAAAGTCATTAACAGATTGCTAACAAGAAACCAAAGACCCAAGGTTTAAAAAAGAATCGTTACTCTTTCAAAAAATTAATATTACGAGTAAGCCCCTTAAACTTTGTTCTTTTTACTGCACTTTTTCTGAATAACTCTGAGAATACCTCTTGTGTTAAATCCGCCCAATCCGCCTTAGACATTTTTAATAAATTCTCATGCGGGTTAAAGGCAGGTTCATTGTGTGGTTTAGCAAAACGGTTCCAAGGACACACATTTTGACAAACGTCACAACCAAACATCCAGTCGTCCATTTTAGAAGCGAACTCGGAAGGAATAATCTCATCTTTAAGTTCTATCGTCAAATAAGAAATACACTTGGACCCATCTACGACATATGGTTCAACAATTGCATCAGTCGGACATTCATCAATACATGCAGTGCATGTTCCGCAATAATCCTTGATAGGCCCATCAGCAACCAACTCTAAATCAAGAATCAATTCAGCAATAAAGAAAAAAGAACCATGCTTAGGATGAATAATATTCGTATTCTTTCCCATCCAACCTAAGCCCGATCTTTTCGCCCAAGCCTTATCCATAACCGGAGCTGAATCAACAAACATTCTTCCTCCAACCTCACCAATCTCTTCATGAATAAAAGCAAAGAGCTCCTTCAACTTATCTTTTATTACAAAATGATAATCCATTCCGTAAGCATACTTAGATATTTTGGGTGCATCTTCAATCTCTTGAGATTCGGATGGGTAATAATTTAAGAGCAAAGAAACAACTGACTTAGCATCATCTACCAGTAATCTAGGATCTAATCTTTTATCAAAATGATTCTCCATGTACTTCATTTTTCCATGGTTTCCATTCTTTAACCATTGGTCCAATTCTCGCGCTTCTTTTTCCAAAAAGTCCGCTTTAGATACACCACTAAAAAAGAATCCTAATTCGGCAGCTTTCTCCTTAATAAGCTTGGTATGTCTTTCAGCTGTACTCATTTATTTTCTAAAGCAGATATACAGTGTTCTCGAATAGACCAAATTTCGTCAAAAGAATAATTCAATGATTGCTTTTTCATCCAATTTTGAATGTACTTCTTGTGATACTGAACCTTTTCGGAAATCACCTGTTCTGGTCGAATTTCAAACTTCGTCAATAAATCCTTTTGAAGTCTATTTACCCTCTCATTGGAACCAATATTTGTAAAATCACACCAATCATCTTTACACTTTAACATACAATGAGCTTCTGGAATATACTCGATCCCATATTGATTCAATACACTTTTAATCCCAGGAGTGTTAAGACCATTCATTTTGTACATACATAAGTACAACTTTATATCCTTTAACCCATTAAGATCAGCCATCATCTTTAAAAATGCATGTTTAGAGCTACAGGTTCCTTTTCGCTCCCTCCATACCAAAGCGAAATCCTCACGGTTTTCGTTTCTTCCATAATGGAATCGTTCAACGCAACGCGTTAAATCATCCCAAGTTACAATACCTGATTCAACAATATCAATTGTTAAATCATCATTTGATCTTAATTCTAAGGACATTTGTGTTTCATAAATTGAACGAATACTAGTTCTTAGCGACTATCCAAGAACTATTAATTTCACATCCACTGGATCGTAGTAGTCCTAAAATTGGACAGCGAGAATCTACGCGATTTCCTAATTCTATAACTTGTTCATCCGTTACATCTCCTTTTACGATTGCCTTAAGTAAAACTCTCTTATAACTTCCCTCCGAATTATCCGCCATTCCCATAAATCCAGAGAGATCAAGATCCAATTCGAGGTCAATATCTATCGTATCTATCTTCAATGATAATTCCTCAGCTACTACCTGCGCTTGTTCGTTTTGACAACTTACTAGCGATGCTGAAAAATACTGCATTGGATTTGGACCACTGTTTGAACCTCCATCCTCTGTTGGTTCATCTACCTGAATTGTCCATTCAGTATCTGATATTATAACCTTTGTGGGCCATCCATTAGCGTTTCCAGTTGCTTTGAATGTTTCAATGTGTTGTTCTTCGCTCATAATTCAAATTTCCTCTTAGACATTGTTATTCAATATACCTTACAAAGGTGTAAGCTAAAACAATCCACCTTGAGACCATCCTTTTTCCTTTCCTAAATGTTTATACGCTCGTTCCGTCACTTTGCGACCTCTTGACGTCCTTAATAAAAAACCTTCCTGAATTAAAAAAGGTTCATATACCTCTTCAAGCGTTCCTGCATTTTCACCAATTGCCGTAGCAATAGTTGTAATTCCTACCGGTCCACCAGCAAACTTATCAATGATCGTTGATAGAATCCTATTATCCATTTCATCCAGACCATTCTGATCTACATTCAATGCTTCAAGCCCAAAATTCGTAATATCAACTGTTATAGTTCCATCACCTTTAATCTGAGCAAAATCCCGAACTCTTCTTAAAAGAGCGTTTGCGATACGAGGCGTTCCTCTGCTTCTGCTCGCAATTTGATATGCTGCTTCTTCACTTATTGGAACATCTAAAAGGCCTGCAGACCGCTCCACGATCATTGTCAATGTTTTAGCATTATAATATTGCAAGCGCGAATTTATTCCAAAACGAGCACGAAGTGGAGAAGTAAGTAGTCCTGAACGTGTCGTAGCACCAATCAGCGTGAACGGATTCAAATCAATCTGCACGGTGCGAGCATTTGGACCACTATCTATCAAAATATCAATACAATAATCTTCCATCGCTGAATACAAATATTCTTCAATCACCGGACTCAGTCTATGGATCTCATCTATAAATAAGACATCTCCACGTTCTAAATTAGTGAGTAGACCGGCCAAGTCTCCAGGCTTGTCCAATACAGGGCCACTGGTGACTTTACAGTTCACCTCCAACTCATTCGCAATGATATTTGCTAAAGTCGTTTTTCCGAGCCCAGGAGGGCCGTGTAATAAGACATGATCCAACGGTTCATTTCTCAACGTTGCCGCCTCTACAAATACTCTAAGGTTATCAACGATCTTAGGTTGTCCGGTAAAGTCTTCAAGACGTTTAGGCCGTAAGACTTTATCATAATCTAAATCTTGCGATTGATTACTAGCCTCTTCTCTATAATCGAAATTCTCCTCCACGTATAATGTTTATTCAAAGTTAGCACAAATGATGGAAACAATTATTCTAGTATTTAAACATTAAACGCATTATATACTGGCAAGTATCTGCCTCATTTGAAAAAAATGCCTTTCATTGTGAGCTAAAATGAACTCACATGCTTCAGGACAATTGAACCTAATTATTGGGCCAACGGCAGAATTGAATTTTTTCGTTGACACATTTATTGTTAGATATCTTTCGATCCAAGATTTTAGTTGTATTAACGTCTTCTCCAAATTACATATTAAGTCATCTGCCGTATCCGATGCCGTAATCAAAGGAATGAACTTATTACTCGTTTTCATTTTAAATCGTACCCCATTTTCTCTTGGCACGAATCGATTAATTATCCAACTTGCAACAAAACCACACTTCATTCCATCGGCGACAATCCCTTTACCAATTTCCGAATTGAGGGAAGTCATAATCTTATTCTTATATTCGTTATGTGAAATAGTCATATGCTTAATTACTTCAAGCATGGACCATGATTCATTAGATAACTTCCTAGATAAAACAACATCGGACAACAATTTATATTCGGCTAATTCTGTCAGTAGCCAATTTATTCTTTGTATTTGAACTTCGGGTTGAATTAATACTCTCATCTTTTTCTTCAAAGATCACACCTAATAATTAACCAAAACTTGATCTATATCAAGATTTATCAGCTCTCAAACGACTATATGTTTCCGGGGTCATATTCAAATAAGATGCAAGATACTTCTGTGGGATACCTCGCAATTCTCTTGGGCAGCGTTTCATGAAACACTCAAATCGTTGTTTAGCATTTTTTGTAATAAGCTCAACTTCCCTATCCACTCTTCCAATAAGCAATTCCTGATGAAGAATTCTACCCCATTTATTAAATTCAGGATAGTTAACCAACCAATCATCATAACGCTTTTTTGAGATCCTTACTAATTTAGATGGAGTAACTGCTTCTAAAAAATATCGTGAAACTTTATTACTTAAAAACGAATCATATATACCTGAAAAACTCCCATTATACGAAAAACCAATTACTTTCTTTTCACCATCAGCAGTTAGTATATAAATCACTTGAACCCCTTCCAGAACAACATAAAAATATTTTTCCAACCGTCCAGCTTCCGTAATAAGCTCATTACGTTCAAATGTTACTAATTCCCAGTTATTGAAAAAATAAGAGTGCTTTTCATCATCGAGTATCAATGGTGCAAACGCATTTCTAATTACATCCTGATACATCATAAAACCAATTCTTCACAATTATTAAATCAATATAAAAACAACATTACAAAAAAAAGTCCCGATTATCACAGATAATCGGGACTTGAATATATTAATTATTTCCTAGTGTTCTTCTTCACCTTCCGCTAAAGGAACATCCTGAGGAATAAAGTCTACATCCGAACCAGGTTTAGAATAATCATAAGGCCATCTATGAACCGTCGGTAATTCTCCTGGCCAGTTACCATGAACATGTTCAACAGGGGTAGTCCATTCTAATGTTGTTGAATTCCATGGGTTCTGAGGAGAAACAGGTCCTCTGAAGATAGAATAGAAGAAATTAAACAAGAATAATAACTGTCCCGTCGCTGCAATCATCGCGAACACTGTTATGATCACATTTAAATCCATCATTTGTTCAAGGGAACCACTATCGAACTCACCATATACAGTGTAATCATAATAACGTCTTGGCGCTCCTGCCAATCCAACAAAGTGCATTGGGAAGAATACACCATATGCTCCAATTATAGTAATCCAAAAATGCGCATAACCTAAACGCGTATTCATCACTCTACCATACATTTTTGGGAACCAATGGTAAACTCCAGCAAACATACCAAATACAGCAGACAGTCCCATTACAACGTGGAAGTGAGCTACCACAAAGTATGTATCATGAATACTAATATCCAATGCTGCATCGGCAAGAATAATTCCAGTAACCCCACCTGTAATAAAGGTAGAAACCAATCCAATTGCGAAAAGCATAGCCGGTGTAAATACAATAGACCCTTTCCAAAGCGTAGTTAAGTAGTTAAACACTTTTACAGCCGATGGGATTGCAATCAATAGTGTAGTAAATACAAAGACACTACCTAAGAAAGGATTCATACCAGTAACAAACATGTGATGCGCCCATACAATGAAAGAAAGGAATCCAATCGCCATAATAGAACCAATCATTGCCCGATAACCAAAGATTGGTTTTCTAGAATTCGTTGCAATTACTTCAGATGAAAGACCAAGTGCAGGTAACAAAACAATATATACTTCTGGATGTCCTAAGAACCAAAATAAGTGTTGATAAAGAATCGGTGATCCACCGTGATTCGTTAACATTTCACCACTTACAATGATATCCGATAAGTAGAAACTAGTTCCAGCCAATCTATCCATCATTAATAACAACGCCGCCGAAAGTAAGACTGGGAATGAAAGTACACCAAGTATAGCTGTTACAAAAAATGCCCATATAGTTAATGGCATTCTTGTCATTGCCATACCTTTTGTTCTAAGGTTCAAAATTGTTACAATGTAATTCAAAGATCCAATCAAGGATGATGCAATGAAAACCGTCATAGATGCAAGCCACAACGTCATTCCTAATCCAGAACCTTGCACGGCCTGTGGAAGAGCGGATAATGGTGGATAAATTGTCCATCCCGCCATTGCTGGTCCAGTCTCAATAAACAACGAGCAAAACATTAATACTGAGGATATGAAAAAGAACCAATAAGATAACATGTTTAAGAATCCTGATGCCATATCACGTGCTCCTACTTGCAATGGAATAAGTAAGTTCGAGAATGTTCCTGACAAACCACCTGTTAAAAGGAAGAATACCATTATTGTTCCGTGAATGGTTACTAATCCAAGATACATATCTTCAGAAAGAACCCCTCCCGGTGCCCACTTCTCACCCAAAAAGAATGACAAGAAATCTGAGCTCTCTCCTGGCCAAGCCAATTGGATTCTGAACAATATTGATAACAACATTGCTACAACTCCCATGAATACCGCAGTTAACAAAAACTGCTTTCCGATCATCTTATGATCTTGACTAAAGATATACTTCGATACAAAACTTTCTTCGTGATGTCCGTGATCATCATGATGTCCGTGTGCTTCGTGCGCTACTGCCGCCATTCTATCTACGTTTTAATTTAATTATCAATAATTCGTTTGTAGTTATTCTGCTGGAATTGAATCAGCAACTTCTACTTCAACTTCTTCTACTTTCTTATTTTCATATAGCTCAGGATGAAGTGCTACATGGAATGTCGATGGTTTTACTGTCCAATTTCCATCGAGATCCTTAACACCATTCATCTTAGGCTCCATCCATGCGTTGTAATCCTCTTCTTCTAAGACAACCACAAACATTTTCATTTTGTAATGTGATCCACCACAAATCTTGTTACACATTAAAATGTACTCAAAGTTCTCATCATTTCTCTCTACACGCATTTCTGCCGTACTCTTATCCGGAGTAAATTTAAAACGCGTAGTTAATCCTGGTACCGTATTCATTTGAGCCCTAAAGTGCGGGAAATATGCTGAGTGAATTACATCCTTAGATCTAAAGTTAAACTCATATTCCTTATTCTTACATAGGTACAGTGTATCCTTTTGAATAATATCATCATAAGCTAAAGCATCCAACGTGGTAACATGGCGTTTCTTCATTTGATACAATAAACGAATCAAGCTCTCTTTACGACGTAGATCCGTAGTTTTCTTACTTCTCTCTTCAGGACTAATCATGATTTCCTGGTTATTCAGCTCTGCTTCCAATGCCTTCATCCCAGTCACGCCATTTTCCATTTCTTCAATTGCTAAATCAATTGTTTCCGTAGTCATCAACGCTAACTCATTCGGCGTCTCAGCCTCTTGAGTTAATTTGTAATCAAATTTACCTAATTTATTATCCATTCCTGAATAACGAGCCACCCATGCAAATTGCTTTGAGAACAACTCCACACGTATCGCTTCTGGTGCTGCTTCATCCGTAGCCTGATTCCACTCTCTTAATCCAAAAATTATAATTACCGCTAATACAACAGCAGGAACCACAGTCCACGCCATTTCCAAGCGATTATCATGTGGGAAATAATATGCTTTAACGCCAGGTCGTTTAACGTATTTATATGCATAAAAGAATAACAGGAAATTAGTTAGAAAAAATACCGCGATGATAATCACAAAATTCACATTCAATAACCAATCCAAATCATGTCCATGAACAGATGCCGCAGATCCTCTACCAACCCATCCATACTTCAACATTAACCAAATGAATCCACCGAATAATACAAACATGAAGCCAAGCATCATTTTTGCATTTAAGCGGTTATCACGATTACTAATCTCATGCTCACCTGTCTTTCTTAATTTAGAAGAAAGCTCATATACTCTCATCATTTGAGCAATGGCAATTACCCCTAAAATAATTACTGCTAATATGACCAATTTCGTTACCATCTCTTTCTATATATCTTCTTGTACTTAACTATTTACTAAATCTCGTGATGAATACTTTCATCCAAGAATGGGTGATTCACAGGTGTAAGCGGAGCTTTCGTCAAGTTCGTTAATACTACTCTTATGAATATGCCCAAGAACAGCACGGCCATTCCAATTTCTAATACACCAATGTGTGCATTTGCTCCCATTGAACCACCAGAAATCATAATGAATACATCCATCCAGTGACCAGCAACTATAATTAAACCAACAAATGTTAGTATTCCAGCATGTCTCTTAGCATCTCTAGACATTAATAACAACATAGGAAATGCGAAGTTAATAAAGAACATTCCAAAATAAATCAATTGGTATTCTTCAATCCTAGTAATATAGTAAGTTGTCTCCTCAGGAATATTTGCATACCATATCAACATAAATTGAGAGAAAAACAAATACGACCATAAGAATGATGTAGCGAATGTCCATTTTCCAATATCATGAATATGCGAATCATTAACCTTAGGAAGGTAACCCAGTTTTTTCAAGTATAACACCAACATAACAAGTACAGTCATAGTCGTACACCACATTCCCGCAAATACATACCATCCAAATAACGTAGAGAACCAGTGAACATCAATAGACATAATCCAATCCCATGAAGACGTTGAACTAAATACAGAGAAGAACACTAAGAATAACGCACCTTTCTTATAGTTTGTAAAGTGAATATCAGTTCCTCCTATTTTATCCTCTTGCTCAGAACGCATTTTAAACCCTCTGTAGAATAAATAATATGTCGCTAAATATGCAATAGTTCTTATCCAAAAGAAGATCTCATTTAAATAAGGACGTTTACCAGCAATAATTGCATCATAATGATGTCCAGCCTCATCGGCGAAATAAGCTGGGTCCATCCACGGATAAATATGTCCATGCATTCCATGAGTAAATGTAAGTGTCAACAACACAACTAACATCATAACGATTCCAACAGGTAAAAACCCCATCATCGCTTCAATCACTCTTTTAACAGTAGCATACCAACCCGTTTCCGTAGCATATTGCAACGTAAGAAAGAATAATGCCCCTAATCCAATCGAAAAGAAGAAGAAACTATTCGTCAACGCATTTGTCATAAAACGCGTTCCGAAATGTCCACCATTCCAACTCATTGCAATTCCTATAATCACGCCAAGTGCACCTACGATCGCGAGAACCGTTGTAAGCATTTTGGCTTTATTTGTTATTTTGAATTCCATCTTACTAACTCTTAATTGACTTGAGACTAATGTTTAATTGATTCAGTTGAAAGTTCTTCATGGTGCACTTCATCACCTTCCCCACCCATAACTTCAACGTCTGATTGCTCCTTTACTACAGGTAAGCCACTCGCTTTCGCAATGGCAGCTTCCTTTGAAGCATTATCATAATCTGAATATTGGATTTTTCTAATATAATGAACCAATGACCAAATTTCTTTTTTGTTTACAATAGAGGCATGAGATCCCATTGCTCCCTTTCCATAGTAAATAGAGTAAAACAATTGCCCATCAGATAACGCCTTCTTATCAGCATAATTTGGAACACCGTTAAACGTACCATTTTTCATCATTGGGCCTTTTCCATCTCCCTCTGCACCATGACAATGCATACAGTTAGCTTCGTACAACTTCTTACCTCGTTTTAAGGTCAAGTTCGTAGCTGAATACTCTCCTTCTTCATTCTTTTCAGTCATGAATTCCATTTCCAAAGGATTTTCCGTTAACGCCGCTGCAGACGTATTATAGGTATCCTCTGTTGTAAATTCAACTCCTTTCAAACCATGTGTTTGCTTAAAAGCAATATTAGGAAGTATACTCCATGGAAGCATAACAGAAACAGCTTCTTCATTAGTACCATAATAAGGTATTGTCCCGTTCGGAGGAGTTAACGCTGATTGAGTCATTTTCAACTCAACATTTTCTCTTCCTTTAACCTCTCCGTAATCTACATACGGTTCAATTGCTGCAGAACGATACATGTCTGGCATGTATTCTAATCCAGCACTATCGCTATCGGAAACACATGATCCTAACATCAGCGTAACCGATGCTAACATCATTCCTCCTACTAATCTCAATTTCATTTTCATTTCTTGAGTCTATTAATTCTTTTGACTAATTGCTTAGTGCACTTCTTTTTGATCCATTTCGATCATTCCCGTCTCCTTCAGCATTTCCTCTAATTCATTTTCAGAGAAAGAAGAATTTTCCGACATTCTAAACTCCATAACAAACTTATCATCTGTTGTTCGAGGATCAGGGTTCTGAGCCGGCATACCAGGCAATGTTTTATTCACCAAAAGATACGTTACCGCCATACCATGAGCCGCACACAATACTGTAAACTCAAATGTAATTGGAATAAACGATAGAATATTCTCCATATAAGAGAAGTTCGGCTTACCTCCAATATTCATTGGCCAATCTACAATCATAAAATATCGCATTCCAATAGTTGCCAACGTTAAGCCAGTCAAACCATAAAGAAATGCCATAATTCCAAGTCGCGTGTTTTTCACTCCGATAATCGGATCAATTCCGTGAATTGGGAATGGAGAAAATACTTCCGCCACCTTAACACCTTTTGATACCAATTTCTTTGCGCCATCCTTTAGCACATCGTCATCGTCGTACATCGCATATATTACTTTATCTGCCATGATTCTATGAATTAGATTTATTCATTAATTCCTTTGCTTGACCTGCCCAATCATCGCGCTCTGCACGTCCAGGAAATGATCCTGTTAATTGATCCAACAAATCATATTCCTCTTTCGTCATTTTACTTACTTGAACATAAGTAAAAATCCCGATTTCATTAAGCTTTCCTTCTAATACAGGTCCTACTCCAGAAATCACTTTTAAATCATCCTTAGAATCAGCTGATCCAGCACCAATTTTAGAAATCAAAGCTGACGCTTTTTCTTTTATTTCTTCTTCAGACAACTTCACTTTTGATTCCTTCTTAGCAGATTCCTTAGTCATATCCACCTTTGGCGATTCAACAGCCGGTGCATCAGGCGTAGGATCGTGATGATGCGTATCTGGTGCATTCTTATATGATTCACCTGATGACTTCAAAATTGTTTTCACCTCATTTAATGCCAATACTGGGAAGAAACGTGCAAACAATAAGAAGAACACAAAGAATAATCCAATCGTTCCAAGATAAACACCAATATCAATTGCACTAGGATAATGCATACTCCAAGAAGACGGAAGGTAGTCACGGTGAAGTGATGTAACAATAATTACATAACGTTCAAACCACATACCTATGTTTACAACAATTGAAATAATGAATGTAAACACCAAGCTTCTACGTAGCTTTTTGAACCACATTAATTGAGGGGAAACAACATTACAAGTCATCATTGACCAGTATGCCCACCAGTAAGGTCCTGTCGCACGGTTCATAAATGCATATCCTTCATATTCGACACCGGAATACCAAGAAATAAATAACTCAGTAATATATGCCGTACCAACAATAGAACCAGTAACCATAATTACAATGTTCATGTACTCAACATGCTTCGTATGGATATAAGCCTCAAGTCCCATCGCTTTACGCATAATTAGCATAAGGGTTTGTACCATCGCAAACCCAGAGAATACCGCCCCAGCAACAAAGTACGGTGGGAAAATCGTTGTATGCCAACCAGGGATGACCGAAGTGGCAAAATCAAAGGATACAATCGAGTGTACAGAGAATACCAATGGTGTAGCCAATCCTGCAAGTACAAGAGAAACTAATTCAAACCTGTTCCATTGCTTCGCTTTACCAGACCAACCAAATGCCAACATTGTATACATTTTCTTTGGAACTGGCTTTTTCGCTCTATCACGAATTGTCGCAAAATCTGGGATAAGACCAATATACCAGAACACCAACCCTACCGATAAGTATGTTGAGATTGCAAATACATCCCAAAGTAATGGTGAGTTAAAGTTTACCCATAATGAACCAAATTGGTTTGGCAAAGGCAATACCCAATATCCTAACCAAAGACGTCCCATATGGATTAGCGGGAACATTCCTGCCATAAATACGGCAAAGATAGTCATCGCTTCCGCAGAACGGTTAATTGCCATTCTCCATTTTTGTCGGAACAATAATAATACTGCCGAGATCAATGTACCGGCGTGACCAATACCTACCCACCAAACAAAGTTGGTAATATCCCAAGCCCATCCAATGGTCTTATTCAATCCCCAAACACCTACTCCAGTACCCAAAAGATAAAGGATACATCCAACACCATACAATCCGATAATTAACGCGATTGCGAAAAGGATATACCAAGTTTTTGGTGCCTTATCCTCAATTGGACGACATACGTCCTCCGTAATATCATGATAAGTCTTGTGACCTAAGATGAGGGGTTCTCTAATTGCTGCTTCCTTATGCATTACAATAGTTTTTACTATTAATGATTATTTCCGTGTCCTTCAGCATGCTCACTTCCGTGTTCATCACCATGTCCTTCTTCCGATTCGTGATGCTCCTCGGTTTGAATAGCTGCCAATTCCTCGTTCTGTTCGTTTCTAATCTTCGTTTTATACCAAATATTTGGTTTTGTACCCACTTCTTCAAGAACTTGATACGATCTATTATCTTCAGATGATTCACGAACCTTTGATGTTAAATCATTCCAATCTCCGAAAATAATTGCTCCTGAAGGGCAAGCATCGCCACAAACTGAACTCACATCCTCATCTGAAACAGGTCTGCCATCCATTTTAGCAACCAATTTAGCCGCTTGAATATTCTGTACACACATTGAACACTTCTCCATTACCCCACGAGTACGAACTGTAACGTCTGGGTTCAATACCATTCTTCCTAAATCATCCTGAGCAGGATTCACCTCCGTAAATTTCTTATATGAAGGATAGTTAAACCAGTTAAAACGACGCACCTTGTAAGGACAGTTATTAGCACAGTAACGAGTACCAATACATCTGTTATACGTCATTTGGTTAAGTCCTTCATTACTATGAGTAGTTGCCGCAACAGGACAAACCGTTTCACATGGAGCATGATTACAATGCTGACACATCATTGGCATATGAACCACCTTAGGGTTCAATGAAGCATCTTCAGCATCATCATAATTAAACTTATCATTTCTTGTACCAACCGTTGCCTCAACATCTGATGAGAAGTAACGATCAATCCTTAACCAGTGCATCTCTCTTCCTCTTCGGACTTCATCTTTTCCAACAACTGGAACATTATTTTCCGCTTGACAAGCAATCAAACAAGAACCACATCCAAAACATTGGTTCAAATCAATTGTCATACCCCAACGGTGACCGATTTTTTCAACTGGATGCGCTTCCCACAAATCAAACTCATCTATATCAGCTTGAACGTGATTTCCATCCTTATCTAATTTACTTAGCTTATACTCCGGATTGTACGCTGTACGATCTCTTCCCTTATATATATCAAGAGTTGTTTCACGTACAATTGATTGTCTCGCCATCACCGTATGATGAATTTGCGTTGCTGCAATCAAATACTTTTCATTCTTTTTCTCAATCGACGCATTAGAAACGTTCAATGATAGCGTTCCATTGCTTTCATTCATGAAAACAAATACGTTTTCACCAATAGATTTAGGGTTGTCGTTTTCGTCTAACTCAACACCTCCATATTCTTTCATCACGAAAGCACCCGCTCCAATTCTTTCTGGAGTTGATCCTCTACCATATCCCAACGCTATTCCTATCGTACCAGGCATTTGCCCTGGAAGAGGGAAAACAGGAAGTGTCACTTCTTCTTTACCAACCTTAACAGTCGCCAAATCCAATCCATTTTCCTGATCAAACAATTGAACATAATCACCCTTCTCCATATCAACTGGAGCCATAGTAATACAGTTATCCCAAGTTACCTTAGTCAAAGTATCCGGCATCTCTTGCAACCAAGGGTTGCTAGACATATTACCAATACCAATTGCCGACTTCTGATATAACACTACTTCTAACCCACCACCTTTCGGCAATTTCGAAGTTTTAACAGCATCATTAATCATCAATGGTTCAGATGCAGAAGTATACTCTTGTTTCCCACAGCTATTATGCACCATCATATTCCAATACGTCTCGGTATCAGCATATTCTGTTTGCTCAGAGAATCCGTATTTAATCCAATTCTCCTTAATATAATCGTATGCGACTTTAGAATCTTTACCAGCACGTTTTGCTTTTCCAGCCCAAACTAACACACTTTCCATTGCAGAAGAAGTGCCTCCAAGTGGCCGAATAGTAGGCTGTGCTAACGAATAGTGCTCCTTTGTAGGATTATAATCATTCCACCCCTCAAGTCCATGATGATCTGGCACAATCACATCACACAATCCAGCCGTTTCATCAGCATGCATCGATAATGATATCTTATGCTTTACTTTTGATAATGCCTTTCCAAACTCTTTTCCTCTTGGGTGAGTATAGACAGGGTTTGTACCATAGAAAACAATAGTTTCAGGACACTTCCCTTTAATTACATCATCAACCAATTTATTCATATCCTCGTCATTCGACTGGAATAAATTAATCGGATTATTTATATTAACAGTGTGCTTGTATGCACCTATTTTAAAGTTCAACTTGTTCACTAACAACTGCACATCCTTATCATTGGATCCGCACACCACTAGAGATTCGCCTTTCGACTTCTTTAACGATTTAACCGCCTCATCTACTACTTTCTGTACGTCTTTTCTCAATGTAGTAGAAACTCCCGAAGTACTTCCTCCTAGTCCCTTTAATAACGCGGCAATCACATTCGCTTGTTCCGAAGGCTTAATCATTCCACGATAATCAGCATTCGAACCAGTAACAGACATCATTGATTCAAACTGGAAATGACGAGACATCCAATCATTATCTGGGTTCCTCGTTTTCCCATATTGAGCACTAAACTGAGTAGGCAACAACCAAGAATTCAAGAAGTCGGCCCCTATAGAAACAATAGTTTTTGCTTTCGAAAAATCATAATTCGGAAGAATTCCAAGTGCATCATTCCCAACTTGAGTCAGCCCAAACATTTGCTTATGTGAAGCTCTGATACCTGCATAAGAAACAGCATCATAAGTTACACGACGAATTTTATCATTAGCAATGCTTAAATCTTCATTTAACCCTCCAAGAGAGATAGACAAATCTCTAAGTGCCGAGTTCATAGAAGGACTAATTATCGTATTAGATACAATAACAACATCTTTGGATGACTTTAAAGCCTTTTTAACCTTTCTATCAATATCCGATGGGCTTCCAGCAGAAAGCACTCCATCTTTAACCGTTTGCGGAGCTGTTAATCTTGAACTATCATATAATCCAAGTACAGAAGCTATAATTTGAGGGTTTGTTACACCATCCGATATACCAAAATCTTTATTTCCTTTAACGAAAATAGGTCGTCCTTCACGTGTTTTCACAAGAATACTCGCATAAGAATTTCCGTCATAATACGTAGAAGCATACCATGTTGGCATACCAGGAGTAACATTTTCCGGCTTATTCACATATGGGATTGCCTTTGTTACAGGAGCCTCACATGCGGCCACTGTAGCAGCAGCAACACTAAATCCTAAAAACTTTAGGAAGTCTCGACGACCCGTTGAAGATTCTTTTAAGTTATCATCACTCAAAAACTCCTCAACTGAAGTTTGTGTCGGAAATTCTTGATCTCTGGATTCAACGAATTCTGGAGTCTCCACCAATTCGTCTATTCCTTTCCAATATTTTCTATTCATTTCCATATCTCTAAATCGACTTCTTCTTAACTATTAATAGTGACACTTAGCACATTCCCATCCACCGAGTTCTTTCACTGTCACCTTACCGTCTTCTAGGTATTTATTGTATAGGTCTTTATCAAGCATCAAGCGCTTATGAATCTCTTCGTAATATGCACTACCATTTGTATTCACCGCACCTGTTGAAATTTCTTTCTCTCCATGACATTCGATACACCAACCCATTGTCAATGTTGGTTTTGTCAACTTAACATTACCTTCAATTGCATTCAACACAGAAACTGGCTGAACTTTCGCCGTTTCACACATCGTAGTCATATCTCCGTGACACTGAATACAATCAACTCCACCAACTTCTACGTGCTGAGAGTGATTAAAGTAAACGTGATCAGGAAGTACGTGAACTTTATTCCAAACGATAGGCTTTGTTTTACCTGTATAAACGCCCTTTTCGGCATCCCATCCCGCAGCAGCGTAAATTTTAGCAATCTTTGCTTTTTGCTCATCACTCTCACCAGTCACCTGCTTGTGACAGTTCATACAAACATTCACTGTTGGCAAACCAGCCGTCCTAGACTCAGTTACTGAGTTATGACAATACTTACAATCAATACCGTTAATTCCAGCATGTACATTATGTGGAAATTCAATTGGTTGTGATGGCTGATAATCCTCAACCACCGCTATTCTGTACATACGTAAGAACAACGTTACAATTAATGATATAAATATCACCACCGAACCAATCATCACATAACGCTTATATCTCCAAGCCCATCCTCTAAAAGAATCCGCGTAACTATGCTCCCGATCTTCCTTTTCTGAAGCTTCACCCGCAGCCACTCTTAACTGGCGTTTCACACCTCCAATTGCCAAGATGATAACCACGAAAACAATCCCAAGGATATACCAAACCCAACTTGTCCCTTCCTCTTCTACAGGAACCTGGCAAACCTCTTCTCCAGCAGGACCATCACCATCATCCTCAAAAGCATCCACATACGCCAAAATCGCATCCATCTCTGGAACGGTTAACGCAGGGAATTTATCCATTGCCGTAGGCTTTTTCGCAGCAACCTCTGCTGCGTAAGCATCAGTTGCGGCAGCATTCTGCCAGTTATTAATCCAATTATAGATACCCCCTTCAATCTTCGAGTTTTCAGCCCAAGCAGCCTTAACTCCTTTCAGCTTCGGACCTGTACCATCTTTCAAAGGATGATGACATGTAGCACATTTTGAACCAAATAGTGCTTCACCATTAATACTCGATTCAGCCGAGGCTTCATCCGCCTCCTGGGCATTTACTGAGAAAGCCCCAGCAAACACTACTAATGCGAGTGCCTTCAGAGACCATTTACTTAAATTTCTAAACATCTGACTACTAGATATTTTCATGTAAAAAACTGTTCGTCTTTTGTCAAAAACACGTGTTTTGACGAGAACAAATTTAGTACAATTGTGATATTCTATGACAGTATTATGACAATTTACGAGCCCCGCGATTTAATTTAAAATGATTCTAAATAACTTTTTTTAACAGTTTCGGTCTTATGCTAGACATACCTCGAGCCCTTAAGTCGTTCGAACACCGAAACTTCCCAATTCGGCACGGAGATTGATTCTAACTATTTCGTAGTTTTGTTCTACTGATAAAAATAAAGTTATGAAATTGATTGTTGTGTTTTTGTTTGCCTGTGTTTCTTATTACGCTTTTGGACAAAATGGAGAAGTTGAAATTATTAAGGATCCACGATTAGAATCTCTCGTTGCCAAACAAGGTGAAATAACACCCCCGGCAATTAACCCCCAAATTGAAGGATATCGTATACAACTGTTTTTTGATTCAGACAGAACTCAATTAAACGATGCGCGTGCTCGATTTTTTTCCCGTTACCCAAAAATTGACACATATACCACCTATAATGCTCCTAACTTCTTCCTCCGAGCAGGAGATTTCAGAACACGACTAGAAGCCGAAAAAGTAAAATCAGAAATTGAGAACCAATTCCCTACAAGTTTTATAGTTAAGGAAACCATCAACCTTCCTCGTTTAGACAAAGAACTTTAAAATCAATTAATGAACTACCGATTCGGCAAGGACTACAAACTATGTAGTAAAACAACCATGGATGCCATTTTTGCTAACGGGAAACAAGTTAAACAGTTTCCTTTTATTGCAAAATTCAAGTGTTTAACCACTTCTCAAAAGAAACCGTTCCAAGTTGTGATTTCTGCACCAAAACGTGCTTTTCGCTTTGCATACCAACGGAACAGAATCAAACGATTAACCAAAGAGGCAATTCGTTTGAACAAAAACGATCTTGAAACGTACTTAACAAGTACAAATAAACAATTAGCTTTGTTTCTTATCTATTCTTCGAAAGAGGAAGTAGACGTTGCCGTACTTGGTAAAAAAATCGATAAGCTATTTAATAAAATAATAACACAATTAACAGAAGATGATCAACATTCGTAAAACTAGTATAAAAGGCTACGTAATAATCCTTTTAGGATTCATTCCATTTTCTGGATTTTCTCAATCGAATGGTTTTGAAGTGATTCGAAGTATCGAATTAATGGATCAAATTTACGAGCACTTAGACAAGTATTTCGTGGATAATATTAAGGCGGGAAACCTTTCCAAAACAGCAATCGATGCAATGCTCAAAGAGCTAGATCCTTATACAGTCTATTATCATGAATCTAACATTGAGGATTACCGTTTACTTACCACTGGTCAATACGGAGGAATTGGTTCTTTAATTCGTAAGGTTGATGACTATGTTTATATCGCTGAACCATATGAAGGAAGCCCAGCTCAAACAAGCGGTTTAAAAGCAGGAGATAAAATCATCAAGATTGATGACAAATCTATGAAAGGCAAACAATCATCGGATGTTTCTGGCGCACTAAAAGGTCCTAAAGGGACAAGCGTTAAGGTCTTAGTTGAGCGTAATGGCGCACAGCAAACCATCAATATTGATAGGGCTGAAATCAAGTTACCAGATGTTCCATATTCAGGTATGCTTGAAAATAATGTTGGCTACATAAAATTGAATAGTTTTACCCGTACCGCCTCTGCGGACGTTATATCAGCCTACAATAAACTCGCTGGAGACGGCATGACTTCTGTAATTCTTGATTTACGCGGAAATGGCGGAGGACTATTAATTGAAGCTGTAAAAATTGTTAACATGTTTGTGAAACGCAATCAAACAGTCGTAAATACAATCGGCCGAATAGAAGACGAAAACCGCGTATACAAAACAAGAAGTGAACCTCTTAACTTGGACATTCCTGTGGTCGTTTTAGTGAATGGTGGGTCTGCTTCTGCCAGTGAAATTGTTGCTGGAAGCCTTCAAGACCTAGATCGCGCAGTAATTATTGGAACAACTTCATATGGAAAAGGCTTGGTTCAGCGTACATTTGATTTAGACTACGGTTCTAAGGTGAAAATCACTATTGCAAAGTACTACACCCCTTCCGGGAGATGTGTTCAACGATTAGATTATTATGATCGTGAAGATGGTGAACGCCCAAAAGAAGTTGCCGATTCATTAATCAAAATATTTAAAACTGTTAATGGTAGAGATGTAATTGATGGTCGTGGAGTAGAGCCTGATTTAGAAGTAAACCAAGCGGATTTAAGTCGATTAACTGCAATGGTGTTCAGAAACAATTTAATATTCGATTTTGCAACAAAATACTATTATAGCCATCCCAGCATTTCTTCCGCGCGGGATTTCAATTTGACAGATGACGAATATGAAACGTTCAAACAGTTCGTTTTAACTGATGACTTTACTTACTCAACCGCTTCGGAAGAAATGTTAAAGAAAATGAAAGAAACTGCTGAAGCGGAAGGATACTATGATGATGTTACAAAAGAATATGAAGCGCTCTTAGAAAAAGTAGTTCCTTCTAAAGAGCGTGATCTTGAAAAATTCAAAGACGAAATAATACACCTACTTGAAAATGAGATCGTTTCTAGATATCACTTTCAAAAAGGAAGGGCCGAACACAATTTCCAAAATGACCCATACATCGTAGATGCATTAAGAGTATTAAGCGACAATAAAGAATATAATACTATTCTTGGAAAATAATCGTTTAATTTATTGAACGAACTTCTACTCCATGTTAGACAATGTTTTTGGTAAAAATACACATACCTATGTGCTCATTTTTGGGCTCTCAAGTATAGCTATTGGTCTTACCTTTAGTAAGGCTATTTTGTCTTTGGGTTTAGTTTTTATTGCATTAAACTTTTTTCTTGAAGGAAATTTTAGGAACTCTCTAAATGAGCTAAAGAAAAATCGTGTATTTCATTTGATTTTTGCGTTCTTTGTATTTCATATAATCAGTCTTCTTTGGTCAACCAATTTAGTGTATGGTCTCGATGATTTAAAAGGAAAAATACCATTACTCGTAATTCCTTTCATTCTAGCAGCACATCCTTTTTCTAAAAAATCCTATCTAGATATAGTCCTATTTTCATTTTTAATTGCAGTGTTAATTACCTCAGCACTTAATTTTGCGTACTATCAACATTGGATCGGTAATAGAACATATGATAATTTTCGAGGTATGTCATTGTTTACCTCTCATATTCGTTTCTCGCTCTTTGTGGCCTTCTCAGTACACATTGCTATATATTTTTGTATAACTCATCGTAAATGGATCCCCTTTTTACTCCCAATTGCCACATGGTTTATATTTTATTCATTATATAGTCAAGTATTATCAGGAATATTTGCATTAACCTTGTCGATTTTTATACTAATTATCATCCAATGTTATCGACGAAAAAAAATCCTAGCATACTCGATAACAACGCTTGCTCTTATACCAACTGCCTGGGTTCTCATCTGGTTGTTTAAACCATTATCATTCAACCC
>JAKVAS010000020.1 GCA_022448165.1 Crocinitomicaceae bacterium
AACATTTGAATTACTAAAACGTTTCTGAAGTTTACTCCGAACATTTTCAGTATGCGTAATCAATGGCGACACCCCATTACCAAACTCCCACAACTCTTTATATATTTTAGCCGATTTTGGCGCTCGAAATGGAACAATAATTCCATTTACTAAGAGTTTTCGTCCTAACCAAGGTAGATCAATTACTCTTGGATCATTTAAGAATTCACTCAAGTAACGTCTAACATCTTTCGTTTTAGGAGAATCTGGTGTCCCCAATTGAATTAATAATACCCCCGTTTTTTTCATGTTATCCTAAAAAAGTTTTGCTCTCCAATTATCAATTTGGTTTTTTTCCAAAAGGCCTAGCTTCAATAAATATTTAATCGTTTTATCAAATGCAAGTGGATACTCGATTCCTTTATAATTCCAATCCGTTTCATTCAACCAATTTTCTACATGGCTGTGACGTAAATTATATCTCCAGCTAATAATATCTGCTGCGCTTTCATTTTGCTTCAAATCATATGCTTGTTTCCATACAACTTCACACATTCTCTTTAATTCTTCAGGGTGATTCTCATAAACTTCGTTACGCACAGCAATAACAAAGCATGGCCAAGGAGTTACCACCTCATCAATATATCTACACTTTTTTTGTTCAGTATACGGATGCGTTGTATATTTCTCCCAAAGAAACGCTTGCGCTTCATCATTTTGCAACGCCCAAAGCCCTCCGTAAAGATCTCCAATAATATTAAACTTCAAATTTGAAGTATCCCAATTTTCTTGACTTGCTTTTACATAAGACATTAAATGTGAACCAGACCCTTCACGAGAAATCGCAAATGTCTGATTCTCCAATTGATCAACAGAGTGTATATCTGAATGATAAGGGACATGAATTCCCCAATGAAGTGGAGTAGTCACATAAACACCTATAATTTTAGCATCCAAACCTTGTAAAATGGCACGAGTAATTCCTTCCGTGAGCACAACGGCAACATCTAAACTTTTTTGTTCCAACCCTCGGATCATTTGTCCAGTTCCTCCGGCAATATCTTCCCAATGAAGATGAATTCCCTTAGCTCTAAACTTCCCTTCCTCAATCCCCATTCTCCATGGTAGATTAAAATGCTCCGGAACTCCGCCAACTTTTAAACCAATCGTATCTTTCATATATCAGTCTTCTGAGAATTGCATTTCGTGCAATGTTTTATAATACCCTCCTAACTGCATCAATTCTTTATGTGTACCATTTTCAACAATTTCCCCTTTTTCCAATACTACAATTTTATCCGCAGATTGGATTGTGGAAAGGCGATGAGCGATAACAATGGAGGTTCTTCCTTTTGTGAGTTTATTCGTAGCGTTTTGAATCAGTTCTTCTAATTCGTTATCAACACTTGATGTTGCTTCATCAAGAATCAAAATATGTGGATTATATACGTATGCACGGATAAAGGCCAGTAATTGTCGCTGACCGACAGACAGTACACCTCCACGCTCTCCAACTTGAGTTTCATATCCTTCTGGAAGCTGATTAATAAACTCATGCACTCCAACAGCTTTTGCTGCCTCAATTACTTGTTCTTTTGAAATGTTTGGGTCCGACAATGTTATATTGTTCAATATTGAATCAGAAAACAAAAATACATCTTGAAGAACAATCGATATATTTTTTCTTAAGTAATGTAATTCAAGTGATTTTAAATCAATTGCTCCTAAACGAATTTCTCCTTTTTGAAATTCATAAAAACGTCCAAGTAAATTTACTATTGTACTTTTTCCTGCACCAGTAGCTCCAACAAATGCTACTGTAGATCCAGGCTCAATATCTAAACTAATATCCTTTAAAACCCAATCTTCGTCTGTATATGCAAAACTTACACTATCGAACTTAATCGTTTTGTTAAAATCACAATCAACAATTTCCCCATCATTCTGAATTTGATCTTCACGATCTAAAATTTCAAAAACACGCTCTGCCCTAACAGTACCTCGCTGAAGAATATTAAACTTATCTGCAAGTTGACGTATTGGGCGATACAACATATACACCCATAAAGTAAATGTTACGACCTGGCCAAAACGATTAGAAATTTCCTCAGTAGACGCGCCCTTCATTGAAAAAGCACACCAAACCAACATCAATGCAATTGAAAGAGAACTTAACAATTCAACAATTGGAAAGAATATAGAATATGCCCATACAGCATTAATATGTGCTTTAAGATGATTTTTATTTATTTTCTTAAATGATTGAAATTCTTTATCCTCCCTATTAAACAATTGTACCAACGAAACTCCTGTTAAACGTTCTTGTACAAATGTATTCAAAGCCGTAACAGCTTTTTGTTCCTGTTTTAGAGTTCCTCTAATTACTCGCGCAAAAATTCGAGTAGCAAAAATTAAAATCGGAATTGGGGTTAACGTTAAAATAGCAAGTTGCCAATCGAGGACAAACATGGCCACAATTACCACGAAAACGGATAGTAAATCACCTGCAATATTCATCAGACCAGAAGAAAAAACTTCCGTTATAGCTTCTAAATCAGAAACAACCCTTGTAACAAGAGCTCCAATAGGAGTTTTATCAAAAAATTGCATTCTAAAAGTTAAAATCTTACCCACCAATTTTTTCCGTAAATCACGAATTATTGATTGCGCGAAAAGATTTGCAAAATAAGACGCTAAAAACTGAAAAAGAGCCTCTAAAATCAAAGCTCCACCAATAATCAACGTCCAGATCAGCAGCATATTTGCGTCCTGTCCTTTGGCAATGTATTTAGAAACCATCTGTCCAATAATCAACGGTCTTGCCGGCCCTATAAACGCCAACAGAATAGTACATAGAACTGCAATTACAAATAATCGTTTATAGGTCTTCCAGTACGACAAAAGCCGTTTAAACACTACAACATTCAATTTGGATTTTGATTCCATTTGAGCAAAAATAGTTAAAACCTAACTCAGTGTTCAAGATAGCGAAAAATTAAATTATTAAATTCTTCAAAAAAGTTCAATTCAGTTGTTCAAATTTCCACTAACTTTACTTAAAACTATTGATTATCATGATCCATAATCTTTCGAAAACCAATTCGATATTCGCAACCTTCTTAGCCGAGATACGAGACGCTGAAATTCAAAAAGACCCCTTGCGATTCAGACGCAATTTGGAACGCATTTCCGAAATCCTGGGTTACGAATTATCAAAAAAATTAGAATACGAACCAATTGAAGTAAAGACCCCACTTGGAATAGCTGAAACTGTTAAGTTAAAATCACAACCGGTCCTCGCTACCATCTTACGAGCAGGACTAGGAATGCATCAGGGGCTGTTGAATTATTTTGACCGTGCGGAAAGTGCATTTATCTCAGCATATCGAAAACATTCTACTGCTGAAGAATTTGAGATCTTTGTAGAGTACATCGCCGCTCCACAAATTGACAACAAAGTTTTAATCATTAGTGATCCAATGCTTGCCACAGGAAGTTCCATGGCCACAGTATACAAAGCATTATTAAAACAAGGCATCCCAAAAAAAACATACATTATATCTGCAATTGCAACTCCTGATGCCTTGGACTTATGTAAACGTGTATTCCCAGACAACACAGAATATTTTATTGGAGGGATTGATTCCGAACTAACAGCTCAGTCTTACATCGTGCCTGGATTAGGTGATGCAGGTGATTTAGCTTATGGTGAAAAATGTTAACTGCTTATGTATTTCTGGAAACTAGCTTCTCTTTTCTTAATATCCATTGTTAAATTTATGTTTGCTCCTTTTGGGGGACCAGGTGTAGGGCTCACATTTATAGAGACTTATTTAGCTTGCGTGGCAGGAGGCATATTCGGATCAGCAATCTTTTATTTTGCTTCCAGTTACCTCATGGAAAGTTCAAAACGAAAAAAACAAAAAAAGAAAGACCTCTTAATAAAACAAGGATTACCTGTTCCTAAAGTAAAAAACTTTACGCGAATGAATAAATTCATTGTTCGAATTAAACGCTCACTTGGAATATATGGAACAGCTTTTTGGGCTCCTTTCTTTCTATCCGTTCCAATTGGAAGTATTGTCACAGCAAAATTTTACAGCGATGACAAACGCACTTATCCCCTCATTGTTTTAGGAATGTTTATCAACGGATTGATTACAACTACTATCAGCTTTTTTATATGGCAATAAAAACCTTGTTTTTTGATCTTGACCACACACTGTGGGACTTCGAGGCCAACTCAGAAAAGGCTCTTGCGCAACTATTCGAAGAGTTTAATTTAATTAAGCATGTAAGATCTTTCAGAACCTTTCATACAGAGTATAAAAAAGTCAACGCAGAAGCATGGCACCAATACAGTAAAGGTATTATCACAAAAGATATTCTCCGTACAAAAAGGTTTAAAGATACTTTTCAAAAATTCGGATTCAAAAACGATGAACTTGTTCAGAAAATGGCCAAAGGATACCTCAAAATATCTCCCTATCAGACACAACTTTTCCCAAATGCAAAAGAAACATTAGAGAAGTTAAAATCTGATGGGTACGCCTTACATATTATCACAAACGGATTCAAAGAAGTACAATTTATTAAACTAGAGCAAAGTGGCATCCTTGATTACTTTGATGTCGTATTATGCTCTGAAGAAGTTGGAAAAAACAAACCTGCTAGAATTGTTTTTGACAGAGCTTTATCATTAGCCAACGCAAAAGCAGAAGAAAGTGTAATGATTGGTGACAGCTACCAAGCTGACATCGTTGGAGCAGAGAATGCTGGAATTCAAGCCATTTTCTTTGATCCAAGCTTTGAACACCAAGACAAAAAACACAAATGGATTATTCGGGATTTAAAAAAAATTCCAGAAACACTCGTTTGGATGTGATTCTTCTACTCTTCTGTCTTAAACAAGATTAATTTCAACCCTTTATCATTTCGACTATAGTGGATCCTAATTTTCATTTTGTTCTTATTAAAAAGTCCTAGCGAATATTGAATTGAATACGGCGTAATCGCATCAATATTGGTAAAGTTTAATTTTCGTTTACCTCCAACAAAATTATGAGTCGTTACAAATACGGAATCATTCAAATGATTAAACGTTTCCATCTTGTATATTAAATTAGCATTTACTCGACTCAAAACCATGTCTTCGACCTTGGAACTATCGCCAGTTTTTTTGTTTACTCGATACGCCTCACCAATCAAAACATCTCCTTGAGATTTCCAAATTTCATAACCACTCCCCTCTTTATACTTCCACACTCCGACAAGTTTATTCGCTTTTGAAGGCAGCTGAGCAAATACCGAGTTAAATACAATTAAGAAAAAACAAATTGACAAATAACGCATTTCTGTTTCATTTACGATTAATTAACTTAACTCTTGACGCACCTTTTCATACATCATCATGCCAGCAGCTACACCAACATTTAATGAGGCAATCTCTCCTTTCATTGGAATCTTACAATTCACATCTGCAAGATTTAATAAATCTGAAGTTATACCATCTTTCTCAGACCCCATAATAACTGCTACTGATCCACGTAAGTTAGTTTGATACAATGGTGTTTCTGATTTTTCAGTACAACCTACAATCCTCAAACCACACTGTTGTATATAAAATAACGATTCTTTAAGACTATCCGTCTTACAAACCTTAATTCTATTCAAAGCACCCGCTGACGTCTTTATTGCATCAGGAGTAACAGTAACTGATCCTTTTGTCGGTATCAAAATTGCATGCACCCCCTCACACTCAGCTGTTCTAGCAATAGCACCAAAATTTCTAACATCAGTAATTCTATCCAATGCTAAAATAAATGGTTTTTCACCAGCTTCAATCAATTCCTCTACCAATTCCTCCACCTTATAATACTCTACAGGAGATGCCATTGCAATAACACCTTGATGATTTTCCTCCGTAATTCCATCTAGCTTTTCAACAGGAACAAATTGAAGCTGATAATCTCCTCCTTTAAGCGCTTGCTTCAATTCTAAGAAAAGCTCCTTATTCATCCCCTTTTGAATCAGGATTTTATTCAACTCTCTATCCGCTTTAATAGCCTCAATAACAGCTCTCACTCCAAATATATAAGTGTCGTCCAATTTCTTTTGCGCTCTTCTTTCCGCTTCTGGTCTTCTATCGTACTTACTTCTTCGTTCCATCTTTAAAACGTGTATTTAAATGTAATTTCCATATCATCATGAACAGACTGCGCCACTGGACACGCTTCTGCTACCTGCTGAATTTTTTCTTTTGTCTCACTGGACCAGTTATTCATCGAAAAATCAACCTCAACCGTCAAAGCTGAGATTCTTCTCGGTCCTGCCCCCATTACTTTTACAATGCCTGCTGTCGCACCTTTTAGTTCAATATTATTCTTTTCGCAGTAGATCCCTACAATTGTCAACATACAAGAGCCATAGGCTGTAGCAACCAAATCCGTAGGGGAAAACGACTCACCTTTTCCATTATTGTCAACTGGGGCATCCGTATAAATTTCCGTTCCGGATTTTACGTGCGTACACTTAGTACGTAATCCATCCAAATATTCTACTCTAGAAGTCATCATAAATTCATTCCTTTTTTGCGTACATTTGTAATCCGCTATGAAAGGCAAAATTAGGCTTTTTTATCAGCGCAAGAGTGAATGAGAGATATTAAATGTTCAAGTGATGAGCGAAACATTAGAAGAAGACAACAAAGTTCGTATTAAAAAACCGAAATGGCTTAGAGTAAAACTTCCTACAGGAGAAAACTATAAGAAAGTTCGTTCTTTAGTCGATGAACATAAGCTTCATACGATTTGCGAAAGCGGGAACTGCCCTAACATGGGAGAATGCTGGGGGGAAGGCACTGCCACGTTCATGATCCTTGGAAACATCTGTACGCGCTCATGTGGTTTTTGCGCTGTTCAAACTGGACGCCCTGACAAAGTAGATGAATTCGAACCAGGAAGAGTTGCCCATAGCGTAAAGACGATGGGGGTCAAACATGCAGTTATTACTTCTGTGGATCGTGATGATTTAAAAGATGGAGGAGGAGGCATCTGGGCACAAACAGTCCGTGCCATCAGGAAACAATCTCCAATCACCACTCTAGAGACTTTAATCCCTGATTTTGGTGGTAAATGGGAAAATCTCCAAATGATTATTGACGTGGCACCTGAAATTGTTAGTCACAACCTTGAAACAGTCAGAAGACTTACAAAAGAAGTACGTATTCAAGCAAAATACGATCGAAGTTTAGAAGTTCTTTTTCGACTCAAAAAAGGCGGGATGCGAACCAAATCTGGTGTTATGCTAGGACTTGGAGAAACGAAAGAAGAAGTGCTAGAAACAATGGAAGACTTAAGAAGTGTTAATGTTGACATACTAACACTCGGACAATACCTTCAACCCACGACAAAGCATCTTCCAATTGCAGAGTTTGTAACACCTGAGGTTTTTGCTGAACTAAAGGACGCAGGAATGAAAATGGGATTCAGATACATTGAAAGTGGCCCCCTTGTTCGTTCATCTTATCGTGCTGAAAAGCACCTATTTTAATAGACCTGTATATTCTAAATCCAATTTGAGCTACGACACCAAAGTAGTCCGTTTCGCTTGTAGTAATTTTACATAGACATTAGTTCCATTAAAAGGTTCACACCCTATCGATTGGACAAAACGTGTAAAAAAACTATGAAATATGAAACATTCAATATGGATAATTAGTAGCGTTGGCATTGCTACCATTGCCTCTTTTTTAACTTTTCAACCATGGAATTTTAATGAATCCGTTTACAAGCAAGAAGTACTAAAGACTTTAGAAAGGCAAGAAATTGACGATGCTAAAAAATGGCTGTCGGCGCGATTTATTGATCAAGAAACAGGGCTTCCCCTTTCCAAAGAAAAATTACGCCTAATTGATGAATCAATAAAAAACATGCCTCAAACAAAGTCAATTTCCTTTATTGAGCAGGGGCCCGACAATATTGGTGGACGTATTCGTGCAATACAGGTTGATCGAATTAATAACGACATCGTATGGACAGGCGGTGTTTCAGGTGGACTATTTAAGTCTACAAATGGAGGGAATACATGGAATCATGTTACTTCCTACGAAGGAGTGGGAAGTCCATTTATTTCTTCAATTGCTCAATTTTCTAACGGAACATTGTTCGTTGCCACTGGTTCAGAAAATGAAAACTGGAACGGAGGTGGTGGAAACGGTGTTTGGTATAGCCAGGATCAAGGGACAACTTGGACACTAGTCCCCGAAACTGGGACTATTAATCTCATAAATAAAATTATAGCACCTGCCAATGGCACAACTCTATGGCTAGCAACATCTAATGGAATGAAAAAATGGAATTTTGGTAGCAGCTCCTTAGAAGTTGCCTCTAACGCCATCGGATCAACTACCTGTAGATCTATAAGTTGCACAGAAGACGGTAGCCTACTCGTTGCAGCAATCGGAAGCAACAAAACTTATATTTCTAATGACGGAGGGGTTAGCTGGACAGATAAATCAATGGCGAATGGAGGCATTATACCTACAGGAGGCGATCGAATGGAATATGCAATTTCCCACGAATTAAACAACTCAGGACACTACTCAATATACGCTGTTCACACCAGCTCAAACCTAAATGGGATGTATGTTTCCCATGATAGTGGAAATACATGGAGTCAATTCATGGGATCATCGGGGTCCCCTGGTAACTTAGATATATACCGAGATCAAGGAGATTACAATTCAGTCGTTTCTGTTGTTCCTGGTAATTCAAAGAAAATCCTTATCGGTGGGATTGACATATGGAAATGGGAACAAAATACGAACTCTCCAATTTCTGGAGGCTTCGAAAAATTAACGGAATCTTATCTTTCACCTTCATCTAGCAAATACTCACATGCCGATAACCATGTAATGCAATGGGATGGAGACAAACTATACGTTGGAAATGATGGCGGTATTAGTATTAACTTTGATCCTGAAGGAGATTGGTACCCAGCAAACCGCGGGTACAACATAACCCAATATTATGGTGTTGCATTTGACGCGCACGGAGGCGTTATGGGTGGAGCTCAGGACAATGGGACCACCCACAATGACCATACAGGCTCTACATGGCATGAATTTAAACAAGTATGGGGTGGTGATGGTTTCCAATGTGAAATTTCATTTTTCAATAGAGACATTCTTTTCGCAACTGTTCAGAACGGTGTAATTAAGCGCTCAAAAGACAGAGGAGTTACCGCGGAAGATTTTCATCCTGATTCCATTCCAGCTTCTTATGATGATTTCGGAACAGGTGGAGGTAACCATCCCTTCCACACCACAATCTACATGGCAGAATATTACGACACCAATTCTGAAGATTCTATAATCTTCATTCCGCAACAAAATTATGCAGCAAACGATGAGATTGCAATCCCTAGTATGACGACCGGTGACAGTATCTATTATACCACACCAGTGCCACTATATTTCAGTGATACACTTAATTATACGGCTAATTTGTCTGTAACCGAAAATTCTGTTGTTAATCAATTAAACGGCACGATTGTTCATCTTGACTTATACAACTGGGTTCATCATGGAACCTCTGGCTCAGGAAGTAACCCACCAGTCATTGGTGATTCATTACTCGTTGATTTCCCTACAGGAACAGACACTGTCATTGTAGAATCATTAGATACATACACTCATTACTACGGACAACACCCTGTTACATCAGACATATACGACATGGGATTAGATTCCGTTGTATATGATGTGTCATGGGATCAAATAACCGTTCAAGACCCATATCAATCTTGGTTTTTATTCTACATAGACGCAAATGGTGGAGAACTTTGGGGGACACGAAATGCTCTTCGTTTATCAACACCAGATCCAAGATGGGGAATAATAGCTCAAGGAATTGGATCTGCCGGTGGATTTTCCAATCAGCCGAACCCAATTGATTTAGAATTTTCTAAAGACATGAATCATCTTTTCGTAAGCACAGGAGGGAGTCAAGTACATCGAATTGATGGATTAGGAAGTCTCTATTCTACAAATCCAACATTTGAAACAGATGCATTTTTCAAAGCTGGTAATCCACCGGCTGCTACCACCATGACATCTTTCTCTGGAGGAGGCGGAAGCATTGAAGGTTTAGGATTAAATCCAAATGATCCAGATGATCTAGTCATTTTTAAAGGTTCCGCAGGAATATCACGAACTTTAAGTAATGCCACATCTGGAAGTCCAACATTAACAACACTAGGCGCGGTAGGAACAACCTCTCCAAACATTTATGACGGAATCATTGACCGTGACGACCCAAACATTCTAGTTATAGGGACCTCTCATGGTGCTTTCGTTTCTGAGAACGGAGGACTAACATGGACTGTTGCTTCTACAGGATTTACTGGAACGCCAGTATTTGAGGTACGTCAGTCATGGAGAACGTGGAACGAAGGAAATTTCAAACCTGGAACCATATATATAGCAACTTATGGTAGAGGGATCTGGAGTTCTGACGCATACGCTGAAACCCCAGAAAACGACCCGACTAGTG
Source organism: Crocinitomicaceae bacterium (assembly GCA_022448165.1). GTDB lineage: Bacteria > Bacteroidota > Bacteroidia > Flavobacteriales_D > Crocinitomicaceae > UBA4466. Next base: position 10,533 of record JAKVAS010000020.1, read on the forward strand.
TCAATATTGATAACTTCAAAACACGTTTATCATCTTACCCAAACCCAGCAAATTTATCAACCAACATTCAATTTGAGCTCGCAGCTACATCTGATGTTACGATTAATGTATATAACCTATCAGGACATTTAGTTAAAAGTATCAAACAAAAAAACATGGCGAAAGGAACAAACGAAGTTCCTCTTAACATCTCTGATTTATCAAGAGGCGTCTATGTTGTAAAGTTCAATGCTGGTGAACAAGTTGCCAGTACTAAACTTGTTAAGCAATAAAGTAAAAGATATATATACAAATAAAATTAAGCCCATCTCTTTTTATAGAGATGGGCTTAATATGTCTTGAGACTTTCAAAACTGTAAAGGGCATGATTAAAACCAACTATATCAAATAGTAACTTTTCAATTATTATTTGTATTTTGGCGGTCGCGATAAACAGTTAAACTACTTGTATAATATCAAATTATGAAACGTAATAACATCATCTTTGGCAGTCTTGGCGTAATCGCCGCAGCTACCTTTTTTGCGTTTACACCTTGGAAATCAACAGATTCCGAAAGTGTTTATACTCAAGAGAATCTTAGTGCTTTAGAAAACAAAAGTGCCAATGACGCACGTATCTGGCTTGAAGCTAGGTATCTTGATCAATCAACAGGAGAACGAATTACTGACGAAAAACTTCGTCAAATTGAAGAATCAATTAAACTTTTACCTAAAACAAAGGCATTAAGTTTTGTTGAGCAAGGTCCTGATAACATTGGTGGACGTACTCGTGCTATCCAAGTTGATCGTACCGATAACAATATTGTTTGGACTGGTGGAGTTTCTGGTGGTTTATACAAATCTGTTGACGGAGCTAATATATGGGAACGAGTTACCTCTTACGAAGGTGTCGGAAGTCCTTTTATTTCTTCTATTGCTCAATTTTCTGATGGTACGCTATTTGTTGCAACTGGTTCAAATTTCGAAGGTTGGAATGGTAATGGAGTATGGTACTCGCAAGACCAAGGAGCTACTTGGACAATTGTTCCAGGAACAGCCTCTTTAGTTAAAGTTTCAGAACTTGCTGCACCTGTTGGAGGAACAACTTTATGGCTAGGAACTTCTTCAGGTTTAAGAAAGTGGGAATTTGGTAACTCAACACTAGATATACCTTCTGCAGGCGCTGGAAATTGTGGTTCTTTGAACTGCACCGATGATGGAACTGTATTTGTTGCTTCTATTGGAAGTAATCGTACTTATGTTTCTAACGACAGCGGAGTTACATGGGTTGACAAATCAACTGCTGGTGGTGGTACACTTCCATCAGGAAGTTCTCGAATGGAATATGCTATTTCGCATGAATTAAATAGTTCAGGATTCTATACTCTATACGCAGTTCACACAGGAAGTAACTTAAATGGAATGTATGTATCTCAAGATAATGGAAATACATGGAGTCAATTTGTTGGAGCATCTGGTTCTCCAAGTAACTTAGATATCTACCGTGGACAAGGAGGATATAACACTATTGTTTCTGTTGTACCTGGTAATACAAAAAAGATTGTTATTGGAGGTATTGACATTTGGAAATGGGAGCAAAACACGAACAATCCGCCTGCCGGAGGATTTGAAAAGTTAACAGAATGGTTCTTATCTCCATCTTCGAACAAATATGTCCACGCAGACAACCATGAAATGGAATGGGATGGTGACAAATTATATGTAGGTAATGATGGTGGTATTGGTATCACTTATGACCCTGAAGGAGATTGGTTCCCTGCAAACAGAGGTTACAACGTAACACAATACTACGGAATCGCTTTTGATGCCAACGGAGGTGTTATGGGAGGAGCTCAAGATAATGGTACAACACACAACGATCATACTGGATCAACATATCATGAGTTTAAAGAGGTTTCTGGTGGAGACGGATTTGAATGTGAGATTTCTTTTTTCAATAGAGATATCTTATTCTCTACATCTCAATTTGGTTTCGTTATGAGATCAGGAGACAGAGGAGTAACAATGGATCAATTTTCTCCTTCGCTTCCAGCTGCATACGATCCTTTCGGTACAGATGGTTCACCGAACCACCCGTTCCATACAACTATCCACTTGTCTGAGTACTACGATACAAACTCATTGGATTCTGTAGTATTTATTCCTCAACAAAACTACGCTGCAAATGATGTTATATCTATTCCAAGTGCCACTACTGGGGATAGTATTCTTTATACAACACCTGTTGCATTATACTTTGATGATACATTAAACTATGCACCAGGATTATCTACAACTGAAACGTCCGTTGTAAACTCTATCAATGGTGCAACAGTGCTTTTGGATCTATATACTTGGATTCATCACGGAACATCGGGTTCTGGAAACACTCCGCCTGAAGTGGGAGATTCTTTATTAGTAGACTTCCCTACAGGAACGGACACAGTAGTTGTTGGTTCATTAGGAACATTTACACACTATTATGGTCAAAATGCCATTACTTCTGAAGTATATGACATGGGAATTGATTCTGTAGCTTATGATGTTGCTTGGGATAAATTAACCATTCAAGATCCTTACCAATCATGGTTCTTCATTTACGTAAATGCTAATGGAGGCGAACTTTGGGGAACACGTAATGCGCTTCGACTAGCTTCTGCTGATCAACAGTGGGGTGTTGTTGCTAGAGGAATTGGAGGATCATTTGGAGATCTTGATATAGAATTCTCTAAAGATTTGAACTCTTTATTTATCGCTACAGGAAGTTCACAGGTAAGAAGAATCGATGGTTTAGGAAGTCTTTACTCTACTACACCATCATTTGAAACAGATGCATTCTACTCTGTTACAGGAGCAGCCCCAGCGGCAACAACGGTTACAACCTTCTCTGGAGGCGGTGGAAACGTTGAAGGTATTGCTGTCAACCCAAGTAACCCAGATGACATTGTTACATTTAGAGGTTCTTCTGGAATGTCTAGAAGTAATAATAATGCAACATCTGCATCTCCTACATTCACAAATGTTGGAGCTATTACAGGTGTTTCTCCATTCGTTTATGATGGAATCATCGATCGTGACGATCCTAATATTATAGTTGTTGGTACATCAAATGGTGCTTTTGTAACAGAAGATGGAGGATCATCATGGAACGATGCTTCTACAGGATTTAGTGGAACACCTGTATATGAAGTACGTCAATCATGGAGAACTTGGGACGAAGGAAACTTCAAGCCAGGTACGATCTACATTGGTACATTTGGTCGAGGTCTTTGGAGCTCTGATTCTTACTTAGGCTTGACAGACTCAAATGATCCATCGGAAAACATTGAAAACTTTAATACACGGTTATCTTCATTCCCAAACCCAACGACAAGTACAACTACACTATCATTTGAATTGGCGCAAGCTTCAGATGTAGATGTATATGTATACAATTTATCCGGTCGTTTGGTTAAAACGGTTAACAAGAAAAACCAAACAGCAGGATCTCAATTATTAGACTTAGATTCTAATGATCTTCCTCGTGGAACTTATATCGTTAAGTTCTCTGCTGGTAAACAACAAGCTTCAACAAAATTTGTTAAGCTGTAGTATTGCAAGAATATTAATACTAAAAGCCCCGTTTTGGATTACAAAACGGGGCTTTTTCTTTCCCGATACAACCTCTTCTATTCCATTAGAAATAATAAATTTGTAGTAAACAATTAAATAACATGAGTAATTTCGATATAACAATTATTGGTTCAGGCCCTGGAGGATATGTAGCTGCAATTCGTTGCGCACAATTGGGTATGAAAACAGCCATTATTGAAAAATATGATACGTTAGGCGGAACATGTCTTAATGTTGGGTGCATTCCATCAAAAGCACTTCTTGATTCTTCGGAGCATTTCCATAATGCCACGCATAACTTTGCAGAACACGGTATTGACGTTACAGATGTTAAAGCGAATATCGAGCAAATGATCAATCGTAAGAATGACGTTGTTGCACAAACTTGTAATGGTGTAAAATTCTTAATGGATAAAAACAATATTGAAGTATTTCACGGTACAGGATCTTTCGTGAATAATACAACGATTAAAATTACCGATAAAGAAGGAAACGAATCAGAAATCACTTCAAAACACTCAATTATCGCTACAGGATCTAAACCGAACTATTTCCCTGGAATGGAACCTGATAAAAAACGAATTATAACTTCCACAGAAGTTCTAAACATGAAGGAAATCCCTTCTAAAATGCTTGTAATTGGAGGTGGTGTTATTGGATTAGAACTAGGATCTGTTTTTGCACGACTCGGAACGAAAATAGAAGTTGTAGAATTCGAAAATACGATCATTCCAACCATGGACAAAACAATGTCTAAAGAGTTAACGAAAGTATTAAAGAAAGAAGGTTTTAAGTTCCATTTGAATCATCGTGTACAACATGTAAAGAATACTGGAGATGGAGTTCAGCTCACTGCTCTAAACAAGAAAGGTGAAGAAGTAACAATGGACGCTGATTACTGCTTAGTAGCTGTTGGTAGAAAACCTTTTACGGAAGGTCTAGGCTTAGAAAATGCGGGTGTAAAATTAAATAATCGAGGTCAAGTTGAAGTTAATGATAACCTTCAAACATCTTCTCCTAATATTTATGCTATAGGCGATGTAGTACGTGGTGCAATGTTAGCTCACAAAGCTGAAGAAGAAGGTGTATATGTTGCAGAAATGTTAGCTGGACAAAAACCTCATATCAATTACGACCTTATACCAGGTGTTGTTTACACTTGGCCAGAAGTCGCATCTGTTGGAAAAACAGAAGAGGAGCTGAAATCAGCTGGAAAAGAGCTAAAAATTGGTCAATTCCCTATTAAAGCACTTGGTCGTGCTCGTGCTAGCATGGACATTATGGGAACGATCAAAATAATTGCTGATAAGGAAACTGACGAAGTTTTAGGAGTTCATATGATCGCTCCAAGAGCCGCTGACCTAATCATGGAAGCTGTTGTGGCAATGGAATACAGAGCATCTGCTGAGGACATTGCTAGAATTTGTCATCCACACCCAACCTATTCCGAAGGTGTTAAAGAAGCTGCTTTAGCTGCAACTGAAAATAGACCCTTACACATCTAATCGTTGATGTTTTAAACTAAAAAAAGCTTCGTGATACACGAAGCTTTTTTTTGCCTATACAATCTATCATGAATAAAGACATAGAAAAATTCATTGATTAAACATGAAGTAATACACAAAAAAGCCCCACTAAACAGCGGGGCTTTTTTGTGTGTTAATCACAATCTCTATTTTTTACATTTTTGCTTACAGCGTCTTTTCTTTCTTTTACATTTTTTCTCCTTTTCACTACAAGATCCACTATTAGCCTCATAAGGACTATCACCTTTAATCAAGGTCATCTCCTTTACTAAATGTCCAGCATCAGCATATTTATCCATAATCCAAAGAACATATCGGATATCTACTGTAATGTTTCTACAACGATTTGGATCAAACATATAGTCACTCATAGTACTTTCCCAAGAACGATCAAAGTTCAATCCCATCAAATATCCTTCCGCATCTATGACTGGCGAACCAGAATTCCCTCCAGTAGTATGGTTTGAACTTGTAAAACACACCCATAAATCACCATCTTGATCATATCCACCATAATCTTTCTTTGCTGCCAACTCTTTCATTCTTGGTAACAAATCAAAATCTGACTTCCCTGTTTGGTTCTTAGCAATCAACCCATCCAAAGTTGTATGCTCGAGATACTGCATCCCATCGTGAGGAGCAGATCCTTCCATTTTACCATAACTAATTCGCATTGTTGAATTTGCATCTGGCCAATGTTTACCATCAGGAAACATTTCCATTTTTCCTGCAACATATATTTTTAACATTCCATTCATCTGTGCATCAAAATCACGAGATTTTGGAATAACAACTGTTACAAAATGATCGAATAACTCCTTCCAAAGCAAATATGCTTGATCATTCTTCTTAAATTCCTCAATGGAGTTTTCATCTAAATTATCTAAAAACTCATTAAACTTAGTTTCATCAGTTAATACAGAGCCCTCGTAAATATCCTTAGCCAACTCCTCACTAGTTCTTGTACTTAGATACTTCGAAAATGAAAAGTCAACTACTTGTTTCTTATATTCATCTGTCAGAGCCGTAAACATTTTTCTATCGGTTGGATTATCATAATCCTTAAAAAAAGATTTGCTTCCCTTCTTATACTTTTCTATTTCATCACTCAACTCCCCCAACTCCTTCAAGGTTTCATATTCTCCAATCAACTTATTAATTGATCTACAACGCTTAAACATTTCCGCACCAATAAAGATATATTCCACATCCATAGCATATGCAAAATCATCATCTTTACGTTCAGCAACCAACGCATTCATTTGCTCGACAAGTTGCCCATACTTTTCTTTCCATTCTGACTTTGTCGCAGCTTTATCATTAAACGCCTTTTCTCTATCTAATTTAATTTGAATCGCATCGACAGATTGTAAGCCCCCAATTTGTCCGATCCATTTCTTCCAACCATTTGCAATACGTGCTTGTTTTGAGGCATACTTAATTCTAAGTAAATCAGAACTAGCCATACTTGCATTGATTGCTGCTAAAGATTTATCGCGCATAGAAATACGAGCCGGTCGTTCCTTATTTTGGATATATTCTAAATGCCCTGAAGACAAATGTTGTTCAGTAGACCCCGGAAATCCGTACACCATAGTAAACTCACCAGGTACTCTATTCCTTACTGAAACAGGAAAGAAATGCAGTGGCGAATACGGCTTATTATCCGCACTAAAATCTGCAGGTTTATTGTCTTTTCCAGCATAAATTCTAAACACCGAGAAATCTCCAGTATGTCTTGGCCATACCCAGTTATCAGTATCTCCACCAAACTTCCCCACAGAACTAGGGGGCGCACCAACTAATCGAATATCCGTAAATACTTCTTTAACGACCATGTAATAATCATTTCCATAATTAAATGCCTTGATTTCCGCTTTATAATGATTACCAGTAACGGCGTCATTCTCCAACACCTTCATGTTCTCTTTTAATCGCTTTTCAAAAGCTTCACCTGTTAATCCTTCTGTACCGTTTAACACAGAAATAGTAACATCATCAATTCGGACAATTCGTGCCGCGGTTAATCCAGGATTTTTTAACTCCTGTTCTTTATTCTTAGCCCAAAACCCATACTTGATATAATCATTTTCTAATGACGAATGAGACTGAACCTGAGAATATCCACAATGATGATTCGTTAATAACAAACCTTCCGAAGAGACCAATTCCGCTGTACATCCACCGCCAAAATGTAAAATTGCATCTTTTAAACTTGAGTTATTTACACTGTAAATTTGATCGGCAGTCAATTTCATCCCCATTGCTTGCATGTCGCTTTCAAACGCTTTAATTAACGACGGAATGAGCATTCCTTCTTCTGCATTCAGACGAAAGAATGTGGACAATATTAAAGTGATTAAGATTCCTATTTTTTTCATAATTTTTCTTTGAATGATCGTAAAGATAATGATTTATGGTTCGACCAATACGAAGTCGTTATTTTCTACACTTTTCATCTATTCTAAATAACCATCTATAGATTTATTAAGTCGTATTTGATATTCTATCCATATATTTGTCCTGTGGAGTTATTGAATTATATTTTCCGTTTAGGAGTTGTATTTGCCATCTTCGGATTTCTTTGGGGAATCTTTGATTTGGCCATTAAGATGTTACGAGCAGGAAATCAACGAACCGTTACTGAGATCTATATAATAAAAGGATTTAAGTACTTGCTATTGGTGAATGTCACTTTTCTGTTTTGTATTGAAGATCAACTGACAAACCTTGTTGTTTTGCATCAGGCAATACTTGTAGGCTTGGTTTTACTCATGTACTTTGTTGGAAAGCTTCAAAACTCCGAAAACAGAAAGCGAATGTTTAAAGTCGTTGCGCAAGGAATACCTCAAATACCCATAGCAAGCTTTAACAAACGTGCAGAAATCATTGTTATAATCTTGGCCCTATGTGTATTTATTATTTTTTGGTTTTTTCCTTCCCTTGCTAATAATTCTGCTTCTCGTTGGTTTCATGACAACATAATGAACATCGAAGACACTCCCCTGTTTGGTTTTATGTTTAAAATCATCGGGTTCTTCTTTTTGTTAAGTATTTTTTCGCGCATGTTTAACGCCATTAACTATCTTTTGAATAGCAGCAACCTTTCAAAAAACAACATGGGTAATGATAATGATTCGTCTTCAATTGGGAATGACGACTCCGGTGAATACACTGATTATGAAGAAGTAGATTGATTCAATTTCAATTCTACCAATAAGGCTTCCACTTGCTCTAATACAGGTGTGTCATTCATGTTCTCAATTAAATAATCAGCCAAAGGGATCTTCTGATCATCAGTCCATTGATTATTCATTCGGTCAATAACTTGCTCTGTCGTTGCTCCATCACGATTTCTAACTCTTTCTATCCTTACCTCCTTTGAAGCAGTCACCAATATTACGACATCAAATTTTTTGTAACTTCCCGTTTCGAAAATAATCGCAGCTTCATTGAAAACAAATTCATTACTACTATTTTCAGATACAAAATCCTCAAATTTTTCTCTAACGCGGGGATGAACCAAAGCACTTATTTTAGCCTTTTCATCCTCATTATTCATAATGATTTCTGATAAAAAAGGACGGTTTAGTTTACCATTAAGAAATGTTTCTTCTCCAAAATGTTCCACTAAAGAAGCCCTAAGAGATAAATCCGTATGCATCAGTTGCTTCGCAACCGCATCAGAATAAAAAACTGGATACCCTAGGCATTCAAAAATTTTGGCAATTGTACTTTTACCTGCACCAATACCACCTGTGATACCAATTCTTAACATCTTTTACATTTCATCCACTTCTATAATTTCAAATGGGAGGTTGATGATTGCTTGATAATCTTCACCAGCTTCTTCCATATCTTCATCATCCTCTTCAAAATACCAGTTCACCTTTACAGGATGTACTTCTGTATTCATGTTTTCCAAACGTTTAAATAAATCCAGAATACATTTAGAAGATGACGTATTGAAATATTCTAGTTTCACATCAATCGTAGTTGTATTACTAGGAGTCATTCCATAAGCCTCTAACCATTCGTTTAGCGGAGAGAAAAATTCAATCGAATTCTCAGGAATTGATCGCCCCTGCAACAATAGTACCCCTGTTCCTGCATCAAAATTAATATAAGGGGTTTTCGCTGTACCTTCAAGATGTAAATTATCCATAGTCTATCTGTAATTTATTCTATAATAACATTTAAGCAGAAAAAACTGCAATCTTTATCAATTGGGATGAATTCATATCCCAATTTATTCTTGGACTTGCGAGCAATATCTATAAGACCTAGCCCTGCAGTCCCCTTATCAGATAGTGAGTTGTTTAACAGCCTGTCTTGGTAAAGCTTTCGCAATTCAATTTGCGTAAGGTCATTTACTGTTGACAAACGATTCTCCAAATCACTTATCCCGTTATTTTTAACATAGTTTCCAGTCTGAACAATAATTTTATCGCCTACATATTTGACCATAATCAACGCAGATTTTTGAAATAGCGTATCTTCTTTATTATCATTCGCGTGCTCAATATGGTGATACAAATTCTGGAAACACTCAACTAAAATGTTGAAAACTCGCTTTTTGAGTTTATCTGAAATCGTAAGTTTCCTCATTTTTGATTCCATAATATCTAAAATAGAAGTTAAAAGGTCAGATGTAAATTCACCTTTAAAAGAGAGGATTACGTTCTCTCCTTCCATCTTACGGTAAAAATTATACACTTCCTTTAGTTCCATAGTCGATTGATACCCAAATATAATCATTCGCAGGAACATTTAAAAAGCGAAGACAATAAAAGATCATTACCTTTGCAATATGAAAAAAGAGGAATGGTTTGCCGACTGGTTTGACACTGCCTATTATCATACGTTGTACAGCAATCGAGATGAGCAGGAAGCGGCTCGTTTTATTGGAAATCTTACAAAAAAACTAAAATTACCTAAAGGAGCTAAATTACTAGATTTAGCATGTGGAAAAGGAAGACATTCTATCACCCTAAATAAACTAGGATTTAATGTCCTTGGGGCAGATTTATCTCCAAATAGTATATCAATTGCAAAAAAGAGTAAAACAGACGGACTTGAATTTATAGTTCAGGACATGCGAAAGCCAATTGAAAATAAAGAATTCGACGCTGTACTAAATCTATTCACCAGCTTCGGCTATTTTGATGACCTGAATGATAATGACCGAGTTATATCTTCCGTGCGAAGTATGTTGAAGAATAATGGAATCTTTCTCATTGATTTCATGAATGCGGAGTATATCATCGATACTCTAATTGAAAAAGAGGTGAAAACAGTAAATTCAATTGAATTTGAAATTGAGCGTAGATATGATGGCGAGCATATTTTTAAAGACATTCGTTTCAACGACCGAAATCAAGTATTTCATTTTACGGAAAGGGTGCAAGCTTTAAAATTAAAGCATTTTGAAACACTTTTAACGAACAATGACTTCGAAATTCTTCGTACTTTTGGCGACTTTGATTTAAATCCATTTGATGAAAAAACATCGGATCGATTAATCATCGTTTCACAAAAAAAATAATGAGCGTAACACTAATATTTATAGCACTTATTGTTTCTGTCCTTCTTGGCGGAGGATTAGTTTCAATAATTGAGAAAGCCAAAAACGAGCAACTGATTAAATTATTATTGGCATTCAGTGGTGGTTTTTTGCTTGCGATCGCTTTTATTCACTTTATACCTGAATTGTACGAACACAGTAATTTAAACATTGGTGTGTTTATTCTGATTGGTTTCTTGGTTCAATTGGTTTTAGAGTTTTTCTCTGGAGGAATAGAACATGGACATATTCACCATGGTCATAATAAAAGACTTCCATATGGCTTAATCATAGCTTTGTGTGCACATTCCTTCTTAGAAGGGATTCCATTAGGTGCACAATTCTCAGGAATGGAAATTGCTACGAGTCATCATCATGGAAATAATAACCCTTTATTTATGGGAATTCTTTTCCACCGTCTTCCTGTAGCAATTGCGTTAATGACCTTATTGAAAGTTTCTAAGATTGGAAACATACAAGCTTGGATTGTTATGCTCGTATTTGCAATAATGACTCCTATTGGAATGCTTTTAGGTGTGTATGAATTACCTCTTTCCATAGATTTTGATGCAATACTTGCAATTGTTGTAGGTATGTTTTTACATATCTCCACAACAATTATTTTTGAAACTAGTGAGAACCACAAGTTCAACTTTTTGAAATTGTTGACAATTGTTGGAGGATGTGCACTTGCCTTTTTGATTCACTAACCGTTTAGTATACGTGAAAGATCTATACAAGCAACTTCGTTTCTATTACACTCCTGCAATTGGAGCAATTCTCATTGGACTAATTCTTCTTATGATTCTCCCCAAAGTCGATGGTCACATGGCAGTAAATAATACACACAATGAGTTTCAGGATGTATTCTTTTATTATGTTACCTATCTGGGAGATGGATTATTCGTCTTTGCCTTTATTGTACTTCTATTACTAGTACACTTAAAAAAGGATGTTGTCTTCTTTTTACTCCTAGCAATATCAACTATGCTATTAGTAAGTGTTTTGGTCTTTTTAGGAAAACAGATTATATTCTATGATGCGTTTAGACCGTTTAAATTTTTATCCGAGATAACGCATACTTCATTCTATCGAGTTCCTGGTGTTCACCTTCATACCAACAACTCATTTCCATCTGGGCACACAACAGCTGCTTTTGCATTATTTGCGTTGGTCGCGTACTCTTTTCGAAAATCTCACTTAATTCAGGTTTTAAGTGTACTGATCGCAATTCTAGTAGGATATTCTAGAATTTACCTTTCTCAACACTTTTTAGAAGACGTCGTTATGGGAGCCATTATAGGATTGGCATCATTTACGCTTTCTTACTGGCTTATTTCCAATGTTCGGCCTTCTAAAGACTAGGAAATAATCTTTACAAACGTTCTCCACATAATTTTGAGATCATGAGCGACAGTAGGCCGTTCAAGATATTTTTTATTTAATTTAATTTTGGCAGGCATTACCTCATTGATATATGTTTCATGGGGATTTTTAGACTTTCCAAGTAAGTCATTTTCATGAAAATATTCAAGAGAAGCATAATCTGTTATTCCAGGACGCACACTCAAAACTTCTCTCTGTTCATTCGTATATAACTTAACATATTCTTCTACTTCTGGTCGAGGTCCAACAACACTCATTTCACCAATCAACACATTCAAGAATTGAGGAAACTCATCTAGTTTCACCTTTCTTAAAAAATATCCAACTTTAGTAATACGCGCATCTCTACTCCCAACGGTCAATTTACCTTGTTTATCAGCATTTTTACGCATAGTTCTAAATTTATACAGCCCAAATGGGACTCCATTTTTCCCTATGCGTTCCTGAATATAGAAAACCCCACCTCTACTCTCCAGAGAGATCATTACTGATAGAATAATTCCAAAAGGAAGAAATATCAACAATACTAAAATGGCAATCGCTATATCAAATAATCGCTTCACCCAAGAACTTTATTAACCGCTTGTTTTACAGCGTCAATAACTAAATCAACTTGATCGTCTGACAAATCAAAATATACAGGTAAGCTTATCTCATTTGCAAATTTATTGTAAGCTTCAGGGAAATCACTCATTTTATACCCTCTCTTTTTATATGCTGTAAGAAGTGGCAAAGGTTGAAAATGAACATTTACAGAAACGTCTTGTTCAAATATCTCCCGAATAATCTCATCTCGTTGTGTTTCGGAAGCACCGTCAATACGTAATAAATACAAATGATAACTTGATACTTTTCTGTCTGTTACTATTGTCGGTTCAATTGCCCAATTATCTGAACGAAACCCACTGACATAACGATCAAAAATTGCCTTTCTTCTTGCTAAGTTCTCATCGTATCTTTCCAATTCAATTAAACCAATAGCTGCTTGAAGGTCCGTCATGTTGCATTTAAACCCTGGCTCCTCAACATCATATTTCCAATTTCCTTTTTGGGTTTTTGCTAAAGCATCCTTGCTTTGTCCGTGAAGTATTTTCACACACATTTCTTTATAGATTGCTTCATGATCAAAATCAGCAGGTAAATTAAAGCAAAGCGCCCCACCTTCAGCAGTTGTTAAGTTCTTTACTGCATGAAATGAAAACGATGAAATATCAGCGAGGCTTCCTGATCTATTACCGTCTAATTGAGCACCAAAACTATGGGCAGAATCACTCAGAAGTAAAATTCTCCCTAATTTTTCTTGAAGCTCATTTGAGGCAGAGAATTGAGAAATAATTTCTGGAGTATTAATCAATTCAAATAATTGATCGTAATCGGCTGGGAAACCAGAAATATCAACAGCCATAATAGCTTTAGTTTTTGGTGTAATTGCAGCTTTGACCTTTTCTACACTCAAATTAAAGTCTTCCTTATTCAAGTCCACCATAACTGGAGTTGCTCCAGCATGCACTATTACATTAGCACTAGCACAATAAGTATACGCAGGAATTATTACCTCATCTCCCTCTTTAATTCCCCACCAATTTAGCAAAACCTGCATCCCCATTGTCCATGAGTTAACGGCCACAGTAGTTTTACAACCACAATAAGCAGTAATATTTTTTTCAAATTGCTTGGTTCTAGGACCAGTAGTAATCCAGCCAGATTTTAATGCTTCAGTAACCTCTGCAATAACTTTATCGTCAATTCTTGGTGGTGAAAATGGAATCATAATTTCTTTGTTGAGTCAAATTTACTCAATTTGCATTGAAAGTTATGTAACATTCAAACCAACTAGTTTTCTTATGAGTCTCTTTTTATCAATATGAGGTGGTTGAAGATAAAATATTATCCCAAAAAACAGCTTTTTCACTCATTCTTAAACAAATAATTTCGAACTCAATAGAAAGTGTAAATTCAGTTAATCGACAAATAAAAAAACTTCAAAACGATAGATTATCCTATCTTCGCGTGATAGTATATGAAGGAACAAAAAAGAAAAATTGCAATAGTGATCCCGGCATATCGGGTAAAGAACAAAATCACTCAGGTATTGAATTCAATTCAAGACAATGTAAACTACGTAATTGTAGTTGATGACTGTTGTCCTCAGGAATCGGGGAAACTCGTTGAATCCCAGGAATTCCCGTCAATTGAACACCTTGAAGTAATCTTTCATCAAGAAAACAAAGGAGTTGGAGGAGCTGTTGTTACTGGGTATAAAAGAGCGCTAGAATTAGGTTGTGATGTTGTAGTTAAAGTTGATGGTGACGGACAAATGGATCTCGATTACCTTCCCAAACTAATTGCACCAATTCTTTCAGGCGAAAGTGATTATGCCAAAGGAAATCGCTTTGTTGATTTCAAAATGCTCCGTCAAATGCCAAAAATTCGTTTAATTGGAAATAGTATTTTATCCTTTCTCCTAAAAGCTGTTTCAGGATACTGGAATATTATGGATCCAACCAACGGTTATACTGCAATTGGTAAAGAGGCACTTAAAAATATAAATTTAGAAAAGCTTTCCGAACGTTATTTTTTCGAATCTGACATGCTAATCAATCTAAATATTCATAAACGAGCTGTTAAAGATATTCCTATTCCTGCTAAGTATGATGACGAAGAAAGTTCATTATCAGTAACTAAAATCATTTTTCAGTTTCCTTTTTACCTAATGCGAGGTGGGTGTCGTCGTATTTTTCTTAAATATTATATCTACGATTTCAACATGGCCTCAATTTACCTGATATTTGGAATACCTCTATTAATTTGGGGTACCAGTTTTGGACTATATCAATGGTGGTGGCATGTTCACCATAGTACTTTTGCCTCAACAGGAACGGTTATGTTAGCCGTACTACCTCTAATATTAGGCACCCAATTTTTACTTCAAGCGATTCACATTGATATTCAATCGAATTCAGATTCACACAAGTAGATAATCTCAAATGAAAACTATCATGCAAAAAGCACCTTTGTCTGCGAAAAAGTCTCTTATAATAGAATTAACACTTGCGATCGGAATAATTTTGTCACTCGTTTTCAGTTTTGAAAATTCTGATGTTGTTTCTCCAGACGGAGTACTTTATCATGAATTAGCCAATAACCTTGTTGACGGTGACGGATACCATGACAATGTTCGAAATGACTTTATTATCCCTCCTGTCGGTCATCCTTTGGTTATTCTTTTAGCAAATAGCATAGGAATAAACAACCCCTTAACCTTTGCTAGAATTCTATTTTTTCTTGGTTTACTCATTGCTTTTTTCACCACAAAGGAACTAAAGATCCCACAGTATTTTAGATTGTTAATACTCCCTTTAATGTATGCTATCATACCGGTAATTTATGACTGGGGAATCGAAATGTCTCTTTTCTTCTCGATTAATTTAACAGTGTTTTGCATTATTCGATTTCTTCAAAATTACAATTTGAAAACTGCTGTTTTTTTAGGGTTATCTATTGCTTTAAATTTACTAATTCGGCCTGTTTATGCTCCTTTTTTATACCTAACTCTTTTTTGCGCATTCATCCTTCTAATCAAGTTTAAACGAAAATCAATTCCTCTATTGATTAGTTTAACACTTGCTGCTGGTATCGTTAATGGTGTAATGTTACTATCAAAATTAAGCTTTGGAGATAAACGATTGAGTGCAGGAACGTATAGTGAAATCCCGTTATACTGTGCAAATAATGAATATATTGAATTAAGGCAAGTTTATTACTCTTCTCGATGGAGTGAGTTATCTGAGGACGATTATCATGCTGCCGTAGACCCATTGCAAATCACAACAACTTGGGAAGACCGAGCTGACACTTTAAAGAAAAAAGTTATTTCTTTCTATAAAAATCATCCGGGAAAAGCTATTGGAGGAATACTATGGAGAGCAACAAACTTCACTTATAACCAACCCAAATTCATTCGTGTAATCCCATTTATTATTTGGGGAGCTTTAAGTTTATTTCTCTTTTGGGTTCGGCGTAAAAAACTGTTTATTCCAACAAAAGAAAACAGCATGTATTGGATTGGGTTGTTAGCTCCTTTTTATACTGTTGCAATCTTATCGTTATTTGTATATGTGGGCGAGCGATACAATCTAACATCAAATTTGGCCTTTATTTTATCTGCTTTACTATGTGTTCCAATGCTTCAAATCTATCTTAAAGAAAAAAAGAAGTCTTAGCAACAAGAAAATATTTGATACAATAAAAGCGATATTCACGTTGAATTACTTCATAGCCTATGCATTCTCTTTTAACACATCTTGCAATTTACTTGCGATATCATTACGATTAAAATGTTGTGAAACATAGGTTCTAGCATTCTCCCCCATTTGTTTTAATTCTTCCCGATTTACAGCCATCTTCTGCATTTTATCTGCCAAATCTTGAATATTCTCTGGTTCGAAAAACAGACCAGCCTTTCCCTTTTCAATAAAGTGCTTTTTTGCTTCACCATCAACCCCCAAAAGCAACGATTTCTTCATGGCCAATGCCTCAAATATCTTTGATGGTATCGCTCCTTGAAACAGATCAAGTTTACGCAATGGTACAAGTGCAACATCCACCTCTTTTAGAATACCGGGCATCTCCGTTTTGGGGACTGGATCTCTAAAAATGACATTTGTTAATGATAGTTTTTCTTTTAGCGCAAGCAATTCTTGTTTTTCGGGACCTGCCCCCTGCAAAATTACTTTGATTTGCGGAATGTGCTCAACTTTTTTTGCCGCTTCTAAGACAATATGTAAGCCCTGAGCATGCCCCAAAATACCACCATAGAAGAATACAATATCATCTTTAGTAATATTTTCTACACTTCTTAAATTGGATTCTTTGATTTTCGAAGGATCATAAAAAGACACATCTACTCCGTTAGGTAGCCAATGCGTCTTAACACCTGGAAATCGTTCATTTATATTCTCAACAATTCCTTGTGTTTGCCCCGTAACTAATTGAGACCTCTTATAACATTTCTCTTCTAATTTATAGGCCATCTTCAACATTCGTTGATTCGTTACTATCCCCATTTTTTCTGCACTTTCCGGCCAAAGGTCAGAAACATTAAAAATCAACTTAGAGTTTAGTTTTTTAGACAACCTTAAGGCACTATACCCCAAAAATAATGGAGGGGATTCCACCATCAAAAAATCAAATTCCCCTAGCTTACGCCCTCTCCAATATGAAGTCCAAACAAAGCTGAAATAATTTAATAATCTTGATACAATTTTCTTGGATTGCGAAACATATATTTTCGACCGAAATACTGGAATTCCATCAATCTCTTCTTGCTTTACTTTACCTTTTTTGTACTTCTCAAAGATCTCCATCTTCGGATAATTCGGCATAGCTGTTAATACTTGCACATCAACTCCTTCCTTTTTCAACCGTACAGCTAATTCGTGCAATCGATTCTGCGGAGCCCCAATTTCTGGAGGATAATATTGAGTTAGAATTAACAATTTCATACGTCTACTATCGTTTTTTTGGAATTATCAGTCATCCAATGAATTAACAAGAAAATCCAGAAAGTGTAAAACACAATCCCACTTTGTCGTTGCAACATCGATTCAAACAAACAGTTAAATGCCAAATTACTTATTAATAACATGAGTAAATAATTCTTTGTTCTAATTGCCTTAATAACTAGATACCCCAGCAAGCAAAGAAAAACTAGTAATCCGATTATTCCAATCTCAACCCCAATTTGTAAATATTGATTGTGCGGATTCATTCCTAAATCTGCAAGTACATTTTGACCGTAAGATCGAAGTCTTTTATCCATACGAGCCTCCATACTTCCAATTCCAACCCCCATTGGGTTTTCACAAAACTCTTGACAAGCAACAGTCCAAAGACATAATCGAATTTCATTACCAGACATTACCTGATTCCTTGACAGAATAAATTTTGAAGGATCTTTTACGTAATCCTTCATATAATAGGATACGCCGTAAATTTGATTCTGTATGATATTTACATTATTCGCCAAATAGCCACTAACCAAAGGCATTAATATTATCGCAAAAATCAATGCATATTTACCCCATAATCTATACGTTCCAACAAGTATAAAAACCGCTATCAATAAACACATAAAAGCAGTTCCAGCCAGAGACATCAAAAGGAAGTGATGTATTATCGAAAAAAACGTGTACGGAATCAGCCACCAACGGTTAAATCCTTGTATTTTTTTTGAATTTGCCCACCAAAGCAATCCTAATAATATGGTTGAAAATGCCGAAAAATACGTTGGGTGATGAATTCTCGAAATACTTGTTGACATAAAACTATGCGTATTCCCAGTTTCATTGTAGAGTAACCAACCATCGTAAAGTCCAATTAAAGATACTATGGTAACACCAATAAACCACCCCCAAATAATTGGACTAATAATCCATTTGTTCTTACTTTTAAAAGAAAAGAGAACCGGGAATATTATCAATGAAAGCTTATATTCGAGATAACTACCTGCTAACCTAGCATCGGTTGTCCAAAAAGCAGAAATCAAATATATGATATAAAACAACACCAATATTGTAGAGACTTTCGTCCACTCAAACTTCAACTCTCTTTTTACGTAGCCCACAATAATAACTCCAAGCAAAGCAATAATTGCAATACTCGTTAGTTTTGGAAAAACAACAAAGATGAAACCTAAGCATCCTATAGAAATAGAAAGCCAATCCATATACTTCAAGGAACCTATTGCTTTCATGTCAATAACTTTTGATAACACTTCATCAACCTATCCACACATACAGACTCTGAATAATGTTCTTCCACAAATTTTCGAGGTTTCTGACTTGAGTAAACCTTAATAAACTCATTTAATTCAGTAAGCCAATCATTTGGATTATCACTCAACACCTTTCCATCCATTGGAGAAGTTACTTCAGGTAGACCTCCGACATTGGTTACAATGGAAGGTACATTACATGCTTGTGCCTCCAATACGGCTACTCCGAAACTCTCTCGTCTAGAGAGAAACAATGCAACATCTAATGATTGAAAAGCTTCCACAAGCTCATCTCCACCAACATATCCTTCAAAAAAGACATGCTCATGAATTCCTAGATCCTTTGTAAGCTGCTTTAGAGATTCTAATTGGCTTCCTTTACCAAAGATAACCAGTTTACTTGGCTTCTTATATATTTTTATAAAATCAGCATAAAGCTTTATCAATCGATCAATACCATAAACCTTCTCTAAAGATTTTACCGTTCCAAGGGTTAGTACATCATTTGTTCTCCTTCCTTCTTTAAAACGAGAAAGATCAACACCGAAGGGTGTTATTTCATAATCACGTTTTACCCACTTTCCAGCCTCTCTTGCCATGTCCTCGGATGTTGAACAAACCATCTTTGCTGATTTAACCGCTCGCTGAAAAATATATTTATGGACGATACTTCTTTTCGGAAACTCATAAACATCAGATCCCCATAGAGAAACAACCGTATTCTCAAAACCGATATACTTAGCTAAAGTACCATATGAAGATGCATAATGCGCATGTACAATCTCTGGTTGTATCTCTTTGCAGTATTGTTTTGCAGCCTTTCTTGCATTAAAATATTGACTCTTTCCGAATCGTCTATTCGACTTTATGGTAGAAGAATCTACCCCAAAACACTTAAAATCAAATCCTTTAACTCCATCTTGCCAATTGGTAGTCCTCTGACTTAAAGAAAACAGGAAAATTCGATGTCCTTTTGC
This sequence comes from Crocinitomicaceae bacterium, assembly GCA_022448165.1. Classification (GTDB taxonomy): domain Bacteria; phylum Bacteroidota; class Bacteroidia; order Flavobacteriales_D; family Crocinitomicaceae; genus UBA4466. Next base: position 30,351 of record JAKVAS010000020.1, read on the forward strand.
ACAAATATTTTTCACCCATCGCTCTGTATGTATAGAGTTAATATCGGCTAAAAACAATATGCGGTTGATGTTCTCCATTATACCCCAAAATTAACATATTTCATGAGGTCGTTTAAGGATTATGATGAATATCAACCATGGATTATAATTCTTACGTATCTTTAGCTCTTTATGAAAAAAGTGCATCGGAAATATCAGCTTACTTTGGTCTTTTTAGTCTTGGGTATTCTCACGGGTTCTATTTTCTATTTTCGCCAAACTCCGCTTGACATCTGGAGAGTTAATTATGCGTACCGTTCCGATCAAATTGATCAACTGCCAGACTTTGCAGTTAAGAGCACTCTTTTCCTACATCAGGATGTCCTAATTCGTCATTGTTTATCATCCTATTCTGATACTTCAAGAGCACAAGGCATATCTCGAAATGAAATGAAATTCAGTGTAAATCATCCTTCGAATAAAGAAAACATAAGAAAAACTGCCGTAAACCTCTTTTCATCAGAAGCTATCGATATTGAAGAAATTCGGTTTTGGGAAACACAGCGTTCTAAACGCCCACTATTTGGATGTATTTTATTAGGTATTTTTATTGGACTTGTCTTCGATTTTATTATTTCCTTTCGAAAACAACCAAACACCTAATAGAAAAGCCATTACAACTGTTATTTCAGGATTAAGAAAAACAGTGTTTGTAGTACTAAACACAAGAAACAAAAGAATCAATTGCCATCCAAAATCTAGTTTCCCTGTTTCTTTTTTAATCAAAACTAATATCGAAACCATCACAGTGATCCATAATATGAACCCAATATACCCATATTGCAATAGTATACTTAGGTATTCGGAATCAAGGTAAAAGCCGACATTCTCTAATGGGTTTAAAAGAATTCCTCTTCCAATCATTTGTTTGAACATGGAAGATTCATAAAAAATGGAATAATGCTCCACGCGTTCCAGCCAAGAATTCGATTTGAATGCTTCTCCTGTAATTAAAGAAAGAAGGTTAGTAGAACGAAAGAAAAACAAAGCTGAAACAAGTGATAGCACCCCTCCAACAATTATAAAAAGATTCCTTCTTAAAGTGTTTGTCTTCAATAAATGAAAAACAATCAAAAGTAAAGAAGCAATCATTCCTGTTCTCGATTGCGTAAGAAAAACCAATAGGAAACAAAGCACAATATACTTCCAATTCTCTTTAGCATTTAACGATAAGAAATACAACAAAAACAAACAAAACGCAATGGAATTATTATTTGGATTCAGCATTGTCCCGGCTAATCGAAACCCTCCAAACTCATGATAGTTTCCTAAAATCACTTCCTCTTTTGGAGCATAGAAATAAGATAGCTGTTCCCCCAAACCAAACGGGTTCAAATACATGATTAAATTGATACCGACAAAAATTAGAAATAATCCTTTTACAAAATTCCCCAATTTAATCGACGAGAACCAGGCTGTTGGTAAATTTCCGACTACAAAAACAACCGCTCCCCATTTGATCCATCGCATTGACATTCCAATTGAACGCACTCTAAACGTGTCATGATTTAAAATATCACTGATTAATATCCAACCAACCATTACTAAAAAAAACAACATCAAAAGACGCCAATTCTTTCTCTCCCAACAAACAACTCCTGTATATACAAGAGCAAAAGGAAATAACAAGTTATCTATTCCAAAGCGGCTCTGCGATGACCAAAACATCGTGTCAAACAGACAGATAATCACAAAGAGTACTGCCCCAATACTTAATAATTGTTTTAATGCTTTCACTTCGACACTTCATCAATCAATTCAACCAAATATTGTAATTGGTTCCCTCTTGAATACTTTTCCGAAAACCCTTCTGAAGGAAGGATATATTTCGACTTCTTTATATCTTCTAAAGATCTAAAGATATCTTGAATCGTATTTTTAGCCCAAAAAACATTTGGATACTCTTTCAATTCTTCATGAATAGAACCGCATCTTATTTTATCATTTGAGATGATCAAAATTGCACGATTACAGCGTACATAATCAAAAATCTTTGTAGTAGACTGAAACTCATGCCCAATGGTTTGAATGATGCCAACATCCGAATTTCCTATTACACTAATTGCTTTGTCATAATTTACAAAACCCAATGAGCTCACATATTCATTATTCAAATCCAACGCTTTTTCGTCTCCTCCGATATACGTTAACGACAAACTACTTTCCTCCAATGCCTTTTCCATATTCCCAGGAGGGAAATAAAACTTCCCTGCATAAGAAAAAGTAGCTGAATCGGATAATTTTACTGGTTTTGGATTACATTCTACGGATTCATCGTATCCATTTTGAATAATTCTATTTGGTTTTGAGTCGAAATTCGCAATGATTTTGGCACAATGTTCATTAACTGTAATTAATGCATCAGCACAACGATTAAACCCACGTTCGAACCACTTTTTAATTGCCGTTTTAAGTTTTCCATTATCGAAACCTGGATTAATTGCAAAAGGATCCCTGTAATCCAAAATAACTTTACAATCAAACTTCTTCTTTAACCATTTGCTCAAAGAAAAATGCATAAAAGGCCCTCCGGTAATTATCACAATATCAGGATTAATCCCTGACTCAATTTCGAGAAAATGTTTGATATTCTTTTTCCAAATCACGCCATCATCCGCTATAACTTTTTGCAAAATAGAAGTTCCCTCTTTTTTAACAAAATAAACGTTTTCTCCTTTTGCTTCAGTCTCGCCTGTTATTACAGACACCCTCGCATTACAAGCATCTCCAAGATACTTATACCAATAGCTTGCTCTTAATGCTCCAACTCGCTTGTTTGGAGCAAATGCATAAGCTATAATCAATATATTTCGTTGCTTATTTGGCAATGTCTTTTAATTTTTTGGTCAGATTACCATAAATTTCATCTTTACAGAATTCTGTTGAAATAAAATCAATTCCTTTTTTGTTAATCCCTAAACTTCCCGAATCAAAAAGCCCCTTTATTTTTCGCAACTGTGACTCTAGCCCTTCCTCATCTGGGCAATGTAAACAATGATCATAAGCATTCTTGTACAACACCTGTTTACCTCTGGCTAATGCTTCTAAAATAAAAGAAGATAAACCATCATGTTCCGTATATCTCATACAGACATGTGCCTCATCAAATACAGCATTCATATCTTTCACCCAACCTAATGCTTTCACATTTGATGGTAAAGGCTCATAGCTTTCCGCTTTTGCCCCAGCAATTTTAAATTGAACATCGGGAAACTTTTGCGCTAAGTTCAAAAACGCCTCTATTCCATAAAACTCCAATCGAGTCTCCGATATATAAGATAAAACTGTTAACTGATTATTTTCTTCTATATCAACCGTATCAAACCGTTTTTCAAAACAAGCAAAGTTTAAGATTTCTGCATTGATTCCGATTTCCTTTAATTCTTCCTGAATCCAGCTCACCTCGCACAAATGAATGGCGTTATCGATATATGATTGAAGAAAATCTCCATTTTTAAAATTAGCAATCGATCTCACAACATCAGTACCAACCCAGTTCATTACAACTGGGACATTATTTTTAAATGCTAAATCAAAAGCTTTACTTTTCTTTATTGTTCCGTTTATAGAAAACAAGCAGTCTGCTCTGGGGATATGATAAAGCCCTTTTAGTTGATCCATTCTGCTACCGTATGTATCTAAACGAATGTATTTGCTCTTAGCATCAAACTCAGACAACCCATTTCTTAGGCGATCTGTAAACATGGGTAATCCAACAATAACTACTTTCATCCCTGAGCCCATTTATTGTAAAACGATTTTAATTCTGGATACTGCTCTAAATATGATTTATCCATATCTCTTGTATCACCAATTACTTTTGCTGGATTACCTCCAATAATTGAAAAGTCCGGAAACTCTCCTTTCACAAAACTATATGCAGCTACCAAGCATCCTTTACCTAGTTTAACCTCTGGCATAATTGTCACATGCGGACCTACAAATGAATATTTCCCTATATGTACACTGCCTTTATTATACGCCTTATGATCACTTGTTGAACGATATTGATCTCCGTACAATCGAATAGAAATATGACTACTGTGCGTCAATATTGATATATAGTTTGTGATTTGGCAACCTTCCTCTATTTTAACCCCATTCGTTGATTCAATAAAATTGAATTGCCCAATAAACACATTATCCGCAAGCGTTAAACCAGCCTCCCCAACTATTGCCGTAGCGCTTCCTATTCGCGTATCTTTAAGAAATACACCGTTTTGATTATAGCCATATATCATCTGAGGCCTTGCTCTTTTGGCATGCTTCATACTCCGTTTGGCAGCCCAATAATTCATCACTTTCTTAATCATGCTTTCGGTTGCTTAACAAACTGAAATATTTTAAATATAACGAAAAGAAAGTAAGCTACCTGAGACAAACTCATTGCCCAAAGCATAGTACTTACATCCGCCTTAATAATATATGCAGGAACAAAAACAGATAGAATCATAACAAACGTTCCAATTGTAGCGATTTGGAAAAATTCACGCTGCTTTCCTATAACAATGGGCAAAAACGAAAGAGGTGACACTAAGAAATTTGCCAAAAACCAAGGTGCCATTATTTCAGAAAACTCTCCAGCGCCCCTCCATTTTTCGCTGAAAACAAACGCAAAGATATCCCCTCCAAAAATGAAAATGAACGTGAATGGAACAATCGATATTAACACGAGTACCTTCAGCGCTTTAGAAATCAATGGAAGTATATCCTCACCCTTATTATACTTTTCTGAACAACGTTGAAAAAACACCTGGCTTAATGCGAGCCCAGCTAGAATTAGAGGCATTCTTAATAATCGATAAGACAATCCATAATATCCTAAATCATCTTTTGTGAAGAATTCCATAATCATAAAGGCCACCAACAAGTCCTTTCCTAAATCCATCAACGTATGCGGTAAACTTATCCTAGGAAATTCAGTGTGTTGTTTAGCAAGCAATAAATTTCTTGGTGATTTGATCCCTATATTATGAGCTTTCCTTGCTTTAAAAAAGTCTCTTAAAAACCAAACATTAGATACAACCAGTCCTGATATAGCACCAATGATCAAGCCGATATAACCAAAACCTAACCATCCCAACAATATCTTCATCACTCCACTAAATGACGAATTAGCAACTTTGGAATAACTAATACTTGAAAACAACTTTTCACGAATTCCCCAGTTGGTACCAAGATTATAGAAAGCAGTTAATCCAATTCCCAAAGGCAACAAAACATAAAATAGTACACCACTTGGTGTTTTCGACCAAACAAGTGGAATAAGCACACCAATAAACGAAAGCGCTGTAATATTCGCAATCATTCGAAGCCCTACAAGGTAGAGACGATACGCATGCGTTGTTGTTTTTACAATCGGTAAAGATAATTCATATTTAGCTGTTGCTAAAGCAGCTCCAACAGCCATAACTCTTGAAAACATTTCTAATTCCGCTGTTTCCTCTGGATTATACACCCTGTTTATTACAATACTTAATCCAAGATTGATAATCTGAGCAATAACTGTTCCTGACATCAAGACCATGATGTACTTGAAGAAATCAGATTTTAAATGACTACGCTTAATCATTATTAACAAGTCCTCTTAAATATTCTGAAATTCCCTCTTCAAAATAGTTAAGGTCTTCGTAGCCTAGTTCTTTGGTTGTATTTGAGATATCGGCTAACGAATCACGAATATCTCCTGGTCTATCCGGACCATTTACAATTTTAGTTTCATTATTATAAGCACCCAACTCTATCAGGGTTGTCTTAATTAATTTCACAATACTGTTTAATGAGAAGAAAGTACCACATGCAACATTGAATTTACCACCAAATGTTTCTTCATTTGTTGTAGAAAGGGCTAATACATTTGCTTTGACAGCATTCTTCACGTACGTAAAATCTCGTGTTTGTTCACC
>JAKVAS010000200.1 GCA_022448165.1 Crocinitomicaceae bacterium
GATAATAATCAGTAGAAAGCATATGCGCTCTTAAATCATGAAGGTAAGCTCCTTCTGCGTGTGTTAAGTCACCAAACACATCATTTTCAATCATATTGAGTACAAAAAGTTCTTCCTCGTTGTAACAACAATTTTCTAGCATTATGCAGTGTTTTTGTGTACGCTCAGCAACTTCAATAAGATTCCATGAATCTGTCAAAGTGTGTGCAATAGGAACTTCGGAAGCAACATGTTTCCCATTATTCATTCCATAAATACACATAGGTGTATGTAATTCCCATGGAGTTAGAATAAGAATCAAGTCAATATTGTCCTGTTTTGCTAATTCTTTCCATTTATCATTACTTCCAAAGTAAGTATTTGGTTTAGTTTTCTGCCATTCACTTAATTTTTCCGTTGCTTTCTTTACTTTATTTTCTTCCAAATCACATAAGGCAACAATTTCTGCACTATTGTTTTCTACCAACCATTTGAACATTTCTAATAGCACACTCCCTCTATTACCAAGTCCTATAATTCCAACCTTAACTTTATCGACCGGATCAACTTTGAAACCAAATAAATTTCCTGTGGTAGTTTTCGAAGAATCTTCTATCATTCTCAGGATAGCATCATCATCTTTTGAATATGCAGAATAAGGAACAGCCAAAAAAGCTGATGCTCCAAGTAGCGATTGCAAGAATTTTTTTCTTTCCATTTTTTTCTATTAATTAACATTCAACAAAAGAAACGTAGGGTAGGATATAATCGGTTTATTGACAGATTATAGATGGTATAGATGTGTTTTTGATGTATCTTTTCCCTTAATAAATCTAGATCTAATCTAATGGGCTCGGCTAGAGTAAAATGTGGCTAGCTTCGTTTTATTCAGAGTGTTTTTACAATTGACGAATTGTTCCTAAGAGAGGAATAATATCTTTTTCTATTTTCAAAAAACTATTTACTTTTTTATCTTTTAAGTTAATAACTTGACTAACACTTAGGCCATTTTCCTCAATCCAAGAAATAAAAAAAGTATGGTTGTTTAGTCTTTGCATACTATATGTTTCCACTGCCTCTTCTCCCTTTTCATCACCTTTAAGACATTTCCAATGTAGTTTGTTTTCTGATTTAAAGTTTATTTGATAAATGTAATCCCCATAATTGTATTCAAGATTCTTTCCAGATAAAGAGATAACGTTTTCAAGTATCGTAATATCGTTTTTAAAAGGCATTGTTTTTTCAGTCTCGTTTTTATTTTGACAAGATGTGATTATCGATAAAGCCATAATTGCGAAGATTGTGTTTTTCATATTTTAAGGTGTTAAAATTTGTTGTCGTACTGCTTATTACCCAGAGTTGTGTATGATTACGATAGTATTTAATTAATAATGTGACTGTCTTTTGTTCCTGCTTTAATAAGGAGTTTAAATAAACTAAAGCTTAATCATGGAACTATTGAAAACCATCAATAGTGGCAGGTTCTTGTCTTGTACGTTGTAAGAGAGGACAAAATACAAATTAGGTTATGAAAATGAGTCATAAATTCACATTTATGTTTTCATACTGAGAATTCAATAATGATAGGGAAGAAGATCGTTTTTTACTTAATATGTAATTAGTAAAAATGTACAATTCATTCTGAGAATTTGAAAAATGTTATGTTTAGTGTGAAGATAAATTAGACTTGAATAAGTATTTAATAATAAATTTTAGAGTCAAGAGTGGAGGTGTTAGAGTTGATTCGTCATAAGAAGAACAACGATATAACTCGATTGTTGTTATTGATTTACGATTCCAAAATATAACTATGGCTCAATTGTATTGCACTATTGAATAGATTAACAATTAATTAAATACAAGCCGTTTTGTCGAAATATTAGCTTCTTCTGTGAAAAATGTTACCGAATATACTCCAGAAGGAAGATCATTTCGATCAATAGATACTTTTCCATTGTACGTCTTGCCTGATCTCACTAATTGTCCAGTTGGAGAGAATAATTGATACGAAAATTGAAGGGCATTGGATGATGTAATGTTAACAGAAGTAACTACAGGGTTAGGGTATAGGACAATCTCTAATTCATTATTTGTTTCAGGTATATCAAGTATATTGTCCATTCGCCATACGTCTTTGTGATTGTTCCCATTCGTCCCGGTGCATATATACCCCGTGTTATTTAATGTGAAACCTGTAGCATATCTTCGTTTTGCTCCAGGGAAATCATCCAACTGTTCCCAGTTTTTATTGATTGGGTCATAGGCGAAAACATCATTGCCTTCTTCAGATTCTCCTCCCACACTTACGATTAATCCTTGATGAACGAATACTGTTTCATAAGATAAGTCAGTTGGAGCCAACCACACTCCATGATCCGTCCAACTACCCGTTTCCACATTAAAGGACCAGAATACGGGGGGACCGCTTGGTGTATTTCGCACGAAATACATAATGTTGTTATGACTAATTATATTTCGCCACCAGCCATTAATTCCTGATGGGAAAGAAAAATTCGGATAATTTACCCAGCTGTCCGTTGAAGAGTTATAAATTTGAACCATATAATCATAAGAAGAATAGACATATCCTAAACCATTTGATTGTGTTGGATGGGAATTGAACTTACTGATATACTGTGAGGCTATTGAGTTGAGTTCTGTCCAAGTGTTGGTAGCCGGTGAGTAACTGAAAAATGGATAATTTACACCTTTCCCGACGTAACCTTTACCATTAAGCTCAAAACCTACGAAATCTAGAAAATCGTGGAATGGGTCGGGTGACGTGGAAGTATCTGCAACCCAAGGAATATTTGCTTTCTGAGTCCATGCGTTTGTCGCGGGATCGTATTCCCACCAATCGTTGAAGATCGTTTCAACTCCAGAGCCATTGATATGTCCACAGCCTACATAAGCTCTATTTCCGATTACGAGACTTGATGCGCGATGCCGTCCGCTTCCTCCTAAATCTGAAACTTGTGTCCAGTTAAATGAAAAGCTGAAGAATGGATATATAAAGAGAACGATTGTTAGAATGTGTGCTTTCATAGTTCTAAAATTATAACATTTCGTTCCTTGAATAGAGCGTTTAAGCACTGATGTAGTGAAGTATGGGGTTTGGTTGGTAATCAGTAGGATTGGAGGTGTAATCTGGGAATAGGGTCGAGCGTCGAATTGTAATTCACGTAAAAATGCAATAAAAAAAGAGACCGTCTAAAACAGACAGTCTCCTTTAAATCGGTGGAGTCGGAGGGTTTCGAACCCTCGTCCAAACGGCGAGTTAACTAGCTTTCTACATGCTTATCCCTTGGTTCAATTTTAGACGAACACTCGGACAATGGCACCCAATGAGTTCGCTTAGCTTCTGAATCTCATACCTGCTTAGAAGCGTCACAGGTACTATTCTATAAAATTTGGTCCTTCTTGATCCCAGTTTAATAGACGGAAACTTAGGAGAAGGAACTTGTCTGTGTACTATACTTCCACTAGATTAAGCCAATTAACATTCCGTTAATTAGGCAGCAAGTCTGTATGACGTGTTGTCAATTATAGTTTGTGACAAGATATTTACGAGCTTCACCACAACGCTCGACATGCTGACACTCGATATCCGCTACCGCTGTCAAATCCAATACGACCCCAAAGAACAATTTCAAAGACGAATGCCTATGAAAGCAATACAAAAGTAACAATAATTGTTCCAGATACTAGTAGGAATAAGGTTTTTGAGTTATTTCGAAACAATTCTCTTTCAAAAACATAAAAAAAGGCCGTATGAAATTACTCTCATCACGGCCTTTTTATTAAAGATCAAAGCGTTTCTATTTCTTTAGTAGATCTCTGATTTCGGTCAATAATTCTTGATCCATTGTAGGTGCCGGTGGTGCTTTTGGAGCTTCTTCTTCCTTTTTCTTGAACTTAGCGTATGTTTTAACGATCATAAACAATACAAAACCAACAATAATTAAGTTGATGATCGTATCAATCCAAGCACCATATTGAAGGTTG
>JAKVAS010000201.1 GCA_022448165.1 Crocinitomicaceae bacterium
GATTGGGGTCAACAATACCCCATTGGGCCATGTCTAAAACTAAAGACGAAAGGTCTGTCTGTTCTATTTCAGCTACCCTATGCTCCTTTAAACGACTTTGGGTTGCTTTGGACCACATTCGATAACAAACACCAGCACTCAATCTTCCAGCCCTTCCAGCCCTTTGATCTGCCGAGTCTTTAGAAATTTGAACAGTTTCTAATCGGGATAAACCTGACTTAGGGTCAAATTTGGCGATTCTTGTAAAGCCTGAGTCAATCACTATTTTTACACCTTCAATAGTCAAACTAGTTTCTGCAATGTTTGTCGCTAAAACCACTTTTCTTTTTCCGTCTCGGTTGGGCATGATAGCAGCAAATTGTTTTCCGGCTGATAATTGACCGTATAATGGATGGATCATTATTCCTTTTAATGTCCGTCTCAAAATAGTTTCACACTTTTTAATTTCAGCTTGGCCAGGTAAAAAAACTAAAATGTCACCTTCGTCTTTTTGACTGGCTGACTTCACCAATCTTGCAGCCAAATCAGCTAAAAGAAAAGGATCACTTTCTCCAGCATATTTAATGTCTACAGGATATTGTTTTCCTTCACTTAATACAACTTTTGCTTGAAGTAGACGAGAGAGTTCAGGCATGTCTAATGTCGCTGACATCACCATTATTCTTAAATCGGGCCTAAGTACTTCTTGAGATTGCCTGCATAAAGCCATAGCAATGTCAGCATGAATACTTCTTTCGTGAAACTCGTCAAAAATGACCAAGCCTACTCCTTCCAAAGCGTTGTCTTGATGTAGCATTCTGCTAAGAATCCCTTCAGTAACCACTTCAATTTTTGTTTGCTCACTTACTTTGGTATCAAATCGTATTCGGTAACCAACAGATTCACCTACCTTTTGTCCTAATAATTCGGCCATTCTCAAAGCAATGGTTTTTGCAGCCAATCTTCGAGGTTCAAGCATTATAATTTTTTGTCCTTTTAGCCAAGCTTCTTCAATTAAGGTAAGCGGAACTAATGTGCTTTTTCCAGCACCCGGAGGAGCCTTTAAAATAAGTGTTTTTGATCTAATCAATTCTTGTTGAATATCCTCTATAACACCTTTTACCGGTAAATCAATTTGATGATAATTAAAGTTCATGTCTATTTTAAGCAAAATACAAAATTACACTTTCTCTTGAAGGCTTTATTTGACCATTTACATATTTTTTTTTAAATTACTTAAACCTTTTGTTTTGTATTGGGTCTTAATGATATAGAGTACACCTAAAATCGAATGAATGAAAAAGATATTTGCTTTTTTAATGTTCTTTCCGACACTAACAATAATGGCTCAATTTCCATTAGTAGATGAATGGTTACTTAATACTACAGGAGAGTTGGGAGACTATGAATATCACCCTGGGGCACCACCAAATTCAGTTTCTGTGGATATGCCAGACTCAGTAAATGTATTGCAAATTTGTTATGATAATGATTATGTTTATATAAGGACGAATGGTTTGGCAGCTTACACCATGGGGCCTTGGTTGATGAATCCAAATACACCTTCAGCTATTGAAAGTATTTATAGATTCCCAAGAAATCCCATTATGGCGGGGACTGTTCATCAGAATCAACCTCCAGTTGGTGCATTAGGATGTGCAATTAATGGAGTCAAATTATATGGGACAGGAGATGCTAAATCGTATAACCCTACCTCAGGTCAAAATGATGCTGGAGGAGATGGATTATGGAATTCGGATGCTTGGGTGACAGAAGGGGCTACAATGGATGCTACTGGAGGTGGACATCCAGATGGAAATGGAAATTATCATTATCATGCTAGCCCGATAGCTCTTTATAGCAATCCTTCAACAACACATTCTCCAATTATTGGTTGGGCATTTGATGGATTTCCGATTTACGGACCATTTGGTTATGTAGATTCTTTAAGTTCAACGACTGGGGTTCAGAGAATGGAGTCAAGTTATCAATTGCGGAATATTTCCGATCGAACAACTTTGCCTGGAGGTATAGCTTCAGTGCCGGTCGGCCCCGTTATCAATTCAACTTTCCCTTTGGGAACTTATTGGGAGGACTATGAGTATGTTGCAGGCTCTGGTACACTTGATGAGTACAATGGACGTTGGTGTGTCACTCCAGAATATCCAGCAGGTATTTTTGCTTATTTTATTACTATGGATGTTGCTAATGAACCGCAATACCCTTACCTCATAGGGCCAAAATATTATGGGGTAGTTAACCCCTCAGATATTGGTGGTGCTGCAGGTAATATTACAATTCCCCTAGGTGTGAGTTGTGTAAACGAAACAAACTCTATTGAACAAAGTGAATTCACTTTTGAAGTTTACCCAAATCCCGTAAAAGAAAAGTTGACTCTAAAAGGAATGGATACTTCAGCTTATACGGTTTATGATCAATTAGGAAGATTCATTTTTACAGGAACAGTTGAAAATACAATTGATGTTTCTATGCTAGAAGAGGGGAGTTATATCTTAAAGATAGAGGAGAAAGGACGCATGAGTTATTCTAAATTTATTAAATTATAATGCGTTTTGTCTCATTTATAATTTGTTTTATCAGTGCCGTAACTTATGGTCAAAGTGGAGAATTAAATGTTGCTTTCGGGAATCAAGCCAAGTTGAAAATTGATATTGATGATCTTGATGAGTTGGTTGGTCTAACTAAAGATACTAATGGTAATACCTTCTTTTACGGCAATACTTCTGATAACCAACTAGGTGTTTATCCATTTGATTTTTTTATTGGTAAAATGGATCCTTTCGGTAATTTAGATAATGGCTTTGGAGTAAATGGTATTTTTAGATCCGATTTTCCTGGATTTGGAATCAGTTCAATTCAAAAAGCAGTTTTTCATTCAACAGGAATCTATTTTATTGGCAGTGGAGCCAATCAAAATGTAATAGATACAAATAGCCTTTTTATAGGGAAGTTAAATTTAGATGGGCAGTTAGATTTGAGCTTTGCGAATAATGGATATTACACCTCTAATTTTATGGGGGGATATAATACAGCTGGTAGTATTATAATTGATACAGAAGATAAAATTGTTTTTTGTGGTTCAACCACTGATGATCTTGGAACTTTAGTAGAGTACCCTTTAGTTGGTAGATTGTTGTTAGACGGTACAGCGGATAGTACATTTGGGTCAACAGGTGTTGTCGTTTGGGATTACTATCAAGGCGCTTTGTTAAATTATATGGAACTAAGGCCTTCACAAGATAGACATGGAGAAGGAGCGTATTTGTCAGAGATTATTGAAGTAAATAATACTTATTTTGTTAGTGGACGATATTTGGTTACTTCTTTTTCACAAGCTCACTTCATGAGTTTGACTAAAAGTGGAGAAATGAATCCAAATTTTATAAGTACTGGCCCACAAGTATTTCAAATTGATCCGGGCTATAATCACACAGTAATGGATGTTGAATTTGACGGTGAGTTCATTTATTTGGGATTGCGAACAAATGGCTCTTTTTATGATAAAAAGCAATTGATTCAAAAAATTGATACCACTGGGATTTTCGGTGATTTAATTGTACATGAAGAAATAGGTCAAGACTTGCAAACAAGATATGTTGAAGTTTGGAATGATAGAGTGTTTACAGGAGGGTATCAATTGGATGATGCCAATATTGCTCCAGGGGTTCATTCAGATAAGTTTATGTTAATGGCCTATGGAAATGATATGTTAGAGTTATCTGATTTTAATTTTGTGCATT
>JAKVAS010000202.1 GCA_022448165.1 Crocinitomicaceae bacterium
TCCCTAATTTACCAAAGATAATTGATAACTCATTTATCAATGCGATGTTTACATCACGTTGAGTATTCTCTATAATCTTAGCTGCTTCCGCAACCTTAATAGATGCTGCACGATGTACACCGGCACCTACAACCAATTCATATGTTTTAGCAATTTCTTCTAGAGAAATGTCACAACATCCCGAAACAACTTTAATTACATTTTGTAACGTATGTTCTTTATCCCCAGGGTTTATTCTTTCTGGAGAATAACCTACCATGAAATCATCTTTCGATTTCAATCCTGAAATATTCTCTAATACAGGAATGCAATCCTCCTCCGTACACCCAGGATACACGGTGGATTCAAAAACAACATAATCTCCCTTCTTAAGAACTTTCGCTACAGTTTCTGTAGCACTTAAAAGGGGACCTAAATTGGGTAAATTAGCTTCGTCAATAGGTGTTGGAACCGCTACCACAAAGAATGAAACATCTTTTAAATCATCAATATTCGCTGTAAATTCAATATCACATCCATCAAACTCAGATGAATCTAACTCATTACTTGGATCGATGTTGTTTTTCATCAATTCAACACGCTCTTCGTTGATATCAAATCCTACAACTTTAATTTTCTTAGCAAATTCCAATGCAATTGGTAGGCCTACATATCCCAATCCAATAACCCCTAAGGTTGCCTCTCCCTTTGTTAAACTAGTGTAAATTGAGTTGCTCATTTCTAACTTCATAAATTCGTTCAATAATCTCAACAACCTTTAGACCTTCTAAAGCATTTGTGGTTGCCGTTGTTCTTCCTTTTAGGGTGTCAATTACATTCTTGATTACATAATTGTGATTCGCAGCTGATCCTTTGTAAGGTCCATAATCATTTGCAGGGTTAGCTTCTGCTAACTGCGGCATTTCATAATCATTAATATTACAAACTTCAACTTCATTCATGTATTGACCTCCAATTTTCACACTTCCATTGCTACCAACAATTGTAAGTGAACTTTCAAGATTTTTGTTGGCTACTGCAGTAGAATAATTCAACGCCCCCATTCCCCCATTGATAAAATCAAAGCTCACGAAACCAGAGTCTTCAAAATCCGTAGAATCTTTGTGGGTGAAATCGGCAAACTTCCCTTGGATATTTTTTATATCTCCAAAAAGCCAATACATAATATCTATAAAGTGGGAGAACTGTGTATAAAGTGTCCCCCCATCTAAGTCTTTAGTTCCTTTCCAACCGCCTTTTTTATAATAGCGATCATCTCTGTTCCAATAACAGTTTAACTGTACCATGAAAATATCTCCCAAAAGTTTATCGTCAATTACAGACTTTATCCACTCAGATGGCGGTGAATAACGATTTTGCATAACGCAGAATACACTTTTAGACATTTGAAGTGACTTAAAAATCACTTTTTCACAATGATCTTTAGATAATCCCATTGGTTTTTCACATACCACATGTTTTCCCGATTCAAGAGCTTTCAAACTTTGTTCAGCATGTAATCCATTTGGAGTACAAACATTCACGACATCAAAGTCTAACCCCGATGATAGCAAATCATCAACAGAACAAAAGAAAGGCGTATCAAAGTCTTGAATTCCACACTCTTCTTCTGAACGAATATCTACCATTGCAACTAACTCGGAACCTTCTTCTCGCCGAATCATTTCCGCATGACGTTTACCAATGTGTCCTGCTCCAACAACGGCAAATCTTATTTTTCGATTATTCTCCATCAATATTATCGTTTACTAACCTCTTGGTTCTTTAGTTCATACACATCCCCACTCTCCTTGCAATTAGCGATTCCTTCGGAATCAAATTCCAATCGCTCTCCGAATTCACTCATCCATCCAATTTGTCTTGCGGGGTTACCTACTACCAACGCATAATCCTTAACCGTCTTCGTAACTACCGCTCCTGCACCAATAAAAGCAAACTTACCAATATCATGCCCACAAACAATCGTTGCATTTGCTCCAATACTGGCACCTTCACGAACAACAGTCTTTGAATATTCACTTTTTCGGTTAACTGAACTTCTTGGGTTAATCACATTTGTGAACACCATCGAAGGCCCCAAAAATACATTATCTTCACAAATCACGCCTGTATAAATAGATACGTTATTTTGGATTTTTACGTTTTTCCCTAAAATAACCTCAGGAGAAATAACAACATTTTGACCTATATTACATTTTTCCCCAATAGTACAATTAGACATTATATGAGAAAAGTGCCATATTTTCGTCCCTGCCCCAATAACACAACCTTGATCAATGAAGGCTGACTCGTGTGCAAAATAATCCATTAGTGCTTTATATATTTTTCAAAATTATCATGCGGTCTCTTTTCCAACTCTTCAGCACTCATTCCTTTGAAATAATCATATGTTAATTTCAACCCTTCACTTCGAGAAACCTTAGGTGACCAACCAAGTATTTCTTTTGCGCGTGTAATATCAGGACGTCTTTGCTTAGGATCATTCACAGGTAACTCCTTTAAAACTATCTTAGGATTCGTACCTGTTAGTTCAATGATCTCTTTTGCAAAATCATTAATTGTAATTTCTGATGGATTTCCAATATTCATTGGTAAATGATAATCACTTAGCAAAAGAGCGTGAATTCCTTTCATCAAATCATCGACATAACAAAAAGACCTTGTTTGTGAGCCGTCACCAAAAATAGTGAGATCTTCTCCTCTTAGTGCCTGACCAATAAATGCAGGTAATACACGTCCATCATTCAAGCGCATTCGAGGTCCAAAAGTGTTAAATATTCGAACTATTCTTGTTTCGATTCCATGAAAGTTATGATACGCCATAGTTATCGCTTCCTGAAAACGTTTTGCCTCATCATAAACACCTCTAGGCCCAACAGGATTTACATTCCCCCAATAATCCTCCGTTTGCGGGTGTACCTCAGGATCCCCATACACTTCCGACGTCGAAGCAATCAACACTCTTGCATTTTTACTCTTCGCCAATCCTAAACAATTATGTACTCCCAGAGAACCAACTTTTAACGTTTGAATCGGGATTTTTAAATAGTCAATTGGACTTGCTGGTGATGCAAAATGTAATATGTAATCAAGATCTCCTGATACGTGAATAAATTTTGATACATCATGATTATAGAATTCAAAGTTTTCCAATGGAAATAAATGCTCAATATTCTCAAGCCTTCCTGTAATTAGATTATCCATTGCAACAACATTAAACCCTTTTTGGATATAAAAGTCACATAAATGAGAGCCTAGAAATCCTGCTGCTCCAGTTATTAGTATCCGTTTTGATTTTCCCATTATCCTTGAATTGATTTTCGTCCTATTGAATTATAATAAAACCCCATTCCTATCATACTTTCAAGTTCGTACATGTTTCTTCCATCAAAGATTACTGAAGCATTCATCATCTTCTTCATCTTATTGAAATCAGGATTCTTAAACAGTGACCATTCCGTGACGATAAGCAAGGCGTCAGCATTTTCCAATATCTCATACTCGTCTTTTCCAAAAGACACTGATTCTCCAACCTCCTTCTTCGCATTTCTCATTGCTTCAGGGTCAAAAGCTCTTACTTCTGCGCCAAGTTTAACCAATTCACGCATCAAGTATATAGATGAAGCTTCTCGAATATCATCTGTATCAGGCTTAAATGAGACTCCCCACATGGCAAACTTCAATCCCTTCAAGTCTCCATAATAAGCTTTCAGCTTATCTATTAAGACTAATTTTTGGCGATCATTAACGGAAAGAACACTCTCTATAATTTCAAACTCATACCCAGCTTCCCGTCCACTTTTCACGAGTGCATTGACGTCTTTAGGAAAACAACTCCCGCCAAACCCCACTCCAGGATATAGAAATTTATGACCAATTCTATTATCAGAACCTATCCCCATGCGCACTTTATCAACATTTGCACCTACTAATTCACAGAAATTTGC
>JAKVAS010000203.1 GCA_022448165.1 Crocinitomicaceae bacterium
ACAGGTTGATGTGCTTCATGGGTATACGCTTGAAGGTTTCCAGCGGTAAATCCATCATAGTTTAAGGGCCAAGAACTGATAAGGTTGCCATCATAACCAAGCCATTTACTTTTTCCATCAATTAATTGTGTTGTACCATTAAACTGCAACGATTCTAAAATAATTGGTAGAAAATACGCTAACGCTAATTGAGAAAATATTACAACAGTTGTACGGATTAGTTGATATCGGTTGTGTCTATACTTGATCATGAATTTTATACCTAGGAATAGAATTACAAAGGTGTACAGAGTACCATATACAAACCATTGATCCGCGGGTTTTCCGCGCAACAATTCAGACCATGGATCGAAAAGAGAAATCATTCCTGATAAGGGCTTTGAATACCAATAAAGCTGTATGTAGAATAAAGTCAAAGTAATTCCAATGATCCAACCAATAACTCCACGACTTGATGCAGAGTTGAACATGTTGTAATTATTCTTAATTCCTTTTGTATGTCCTGAATATGAACCATAGCTATATGAAGTAATACCAATAATCATTAAACCAAAGGAAAGTAAAAAGAAGAGTCCCTTAGGCTCATAGTTAATCCCCGCCCAAGCACTGAGAAGAATTCCTACACCACAGGCCGATGTGAACATTCCAATTTTTTGAGAGATATTCAGATTCTTCCCAAAATTTCCATATAAAGAGTATTTTTTATATGGGTCGTAAGTGAAGAAACCTGTTGCGATTAACATTAATCCAAAACCAATTAGAATAAAGGTGTATTTTTCTAATTTGGAATATGTATATCCAATGTAAGTGGTAGCGAGACCAACGACGAAAAGGATACTGCCGATTTTTTGATACCATTTTTTGTAATTGAAAACACCAGCTCCAAATAGTAGAATCGAGAAGCCTAATACTTTCCGAATTGACCACCCTTTGTGATCAAAAAAGATGGCCCAGAAAATAAGAATCAAACCGACAATTATAGCGGTGATACTAATTTTGTCTCTTAACTTTAATGCTTGCGAGGCATCTCCAGCCACGGATAAATTCGAATCTATTGATTTTCTCATGTCGTTAATTTTTTCCACCATTTAGCTTTTGCTACTTTTAGAGAAGTTCCAAACTGTTGATTGAATTGTTTAATTATTTCATCTTCGTATTTTTTATAGAATTCAGGGTCGAAATTTGCTGATTTAAGGTTCGTTAAAACTTCATCAATCGTGACCTCATTTAATAACCAATTATTAAAAATTTGATGCCTTAAGCGAAGACCAAAGTTGTTAACACCAATAAATTTTCTTGTATCTTTTTCAAATACAAAATGAAGAAGTATTTCTTCTGTCGCATGCTGATAGACAAAATTGTCGTGTCCTTCTTCCTTTTTACTTCTTACCCAACCATAGGTTTGATATTCAATTTCGAAAAATTTAGCTGAGTTAAACCAGTGTCCAGGATTGTATTCTGTTGGAGTTCCAGTAATGGTCTTTCCAACGCATTCTCCCATGAATTTTCCAGTATACCATACTTGTTCTAAGGGTCTTCTTCCAGGTAGAGGCTCTCTGAATTCAGCACAATCACCAATTGCATATACGTCTGGAGCTGAAGTTTCTAACAAACGATTAACAAGAATTCCACGATTGGTTTCAATACCACTAGGTTTTATAAAGTCAATATTGGGAGATACTCCAGCAGTTAATCCTACAAATTGACAATCTATCTTTTCTTTGCTGTTTTTGGTCAATACTCCAATAGCACGATCATTTTTATCTGTAAGTATTTCATCTAGTTCTTCAGAATAGTACATATGAAGCCCATGATGTTTTTCTAAATGAGACATGATTAATTTTGCTTCTGGATCAGGTAGTACTCCGTTCCAAAACAAGGTTTCTCGAACTAAAAAATGAACTTCAATATTACGTGTGAGTAACATTTCTGCTAATTCTATACCGATCAAACCACCTCCCACGATGACTGCTCTTTTCGCGTTCTTTGTATATTTTTCAATATAGTCTAGGTCCTGTTTTGAGTACATTCCTCGAACTCCTTTAGCATCTTGCCCTTTCCAACCAAACTTATTTGGTTTTGCCCCTGTGGCTAACACTAACTTAGAATAGGAGATATTATTTCCATTTTCAAGTGTTAGTAATTTTTCCTTGGTATTGATGGTTTCAACCTTTGCTTGGAGTAGTTCAATTTTGTTCTTTTCCCAAAATTGTGGCTCGTACGGTTGCGTATGCTCAAAAGTCATATGCCCCATATAGATGTACATTAATGCAGTACGTGAGAAAAAATATTTTGATTCGGAAGATATAATTGTGATTGGTTCGTTACTATTTTTACGAACATATCGAGCCGCTGTAACTCCAGAAATTCCATTACCAATTATTACGATCATTTATTAAATTTTAATAGAAGCAGTCTCTAGGACGTTTAAGATTTATATGGCTTACAGTTTGATAAAAATTGTATGGTTCATACTTTTCAGTTTCATTGATAAAATTTAAAATGAAAGCGAGAGGTTTCAAGCACATATTAAGAAAGTGACGAATATAGAGTGTGTAATTTATAAACAGTGAGGAAGTAAGTTAATAAAAAAAGCCCCAACTCATATGAGAAGGGGCTTCAAACGGTTTAATTTAGATTACTTCCAAACACCTCTTTTTGAGAATGCTTCGATACGATCATTAATTCGTTTTTCTACTGGAACGTCTTTCAGTTCAGCTAAATATTTTTTTAAGTGTTTTTTTACCACTTTGAATGTTTCGTCATGATTTCTGTGAGCTCCATTAGAAGGCTCTTTAATGATATCATCAACGATACCTAATTTTTTCATGTCTGTAGAAGTCAACTTAAGAGCATCTGCAGCTTTCTCTTTGAATTCCCATGAACGCCAAAGGATTGATGAGCATGATTCAGGTGAAATTACCGAGTACCATGTGTTTTCTAGCATTACAATCTTGTCTCCAACACCAATGCCTAATGCTCCTCCAGAAGCACCTTCTCCAATTACAACACAGATTACAGGAACTTTCAGACGCATCATTTCATAGATGTTTCTAGCAATCGCCTCTCCTTGTCCACGTTCTTCAGCTTCCAGCCCTGGGAATGCACCAGGAGTATCTATAAATGTAACGATCGGCTTATTGAATTTCTCAGCAAGTCTCATCAATCTTAGTGCTTTTCTATATCCCTCAGGATTTGGCATTCCGAAGTTTCGGAACTGACGCATTTTCGTATTTACACCTTTCTGTTGACCAATGAACATTACTGTTTCTCCGTCTAATAGCCCAAAGCCACCAACCATGGCTTTGTCATCTTTTACGTTACGATCTCCATGAAGTTCTTGGAATTGTCCATCACAAATAGACTCTATATAAGCCAGAGTATAGGGACGATCTGGATGCCTTGACAATTGTACACGTTGCCACGGTGTTAATCCAGAGAAGATTTCCTTTGTCTTCTTTTTGAGTTTATTATCTAATTCTTTTATTTTATCGGTCATATCTACATCTGTAGACGTGCCAATTTCCTTAGTCTTGTTAATTTGATCTTCAAGATCTTTTAACGGTTCCTCGAAATCTAAATAAGTAGCCATTTCTCTCACAATTTGAGGGGGGAAAGTTACAAAAATTGTTGAGTTGTTATAACTTTGAGGCATGATATTATTTCCACCGGCGAAGATCAATTTGGGCCTGAAAGTACTAGGGAAACTACCGGATGGATATCATTCGATCGAAACCTGCATGATTACAGTTCCTTTCACTGACATTTTGGAGATTTTACCAGCCGAACGTTTTCAGTTTGTCCAAACGGGTCTGAAAGTCGATGGAGATGTTAACGATAACCTGTGTTCAAAGGCGTTTCATTTACTTCAGAAGAAGTGCGATTTGAAGGGCGTGTACATTCATTTGCGAAAGAATATTCCGATGGGCGCTGGATT
>JAKVAS010000204.1 GCA_022448165.1 Crocinitomicaceae bacterium
TATCTAAACAAGGGTATTGGTTTTAAAGACTATAATCTAATTGGATAATTGTATTAAATTTCTTAATTTATCTAGTAGAATTAGACATAAAGCCTGACATGAAAAAAACTTTGCTTTTCTTTTGCCTTTTAAGTTATGGAATAATTAATGCCCAAGAGACTCCTTACAACTCTTCAAAAGAGCAATTTCTTGAAACACTTTTCAATTCTGGAAAAACTTATGCAGAAATTGAAGCAGAAGGAGATAAGTATTTTAGAACGTTATATCCGGGATTAAGCAGGACTGAATTATGCGAGGGAGAGCACCGAGACGGTGTTTTTGTTAAGTATCAAAGATGGAAAAGTTTTTGGAAGTATTACCTCAATTCAGATGGTACATTGGCGGATTTTTCTTCTCGCGATCAATTAGACATACAAAAAAGCTTTCGGTCAGCTGAATGCTCAAATTTTGATTTTCAAGTAAGTTGGGAAAACATAAGTCATGAAAGTGGATTGGGTTGGGGAGCAGATCTTGGTAAAGTGAGTTGCATGGCTTTTCATCCAACAGATCAAAATATTTTTTACGTTGGTGCAGCATGGGGTGGTTTATGGAAAACTCTTAATGGAGGTCAAACCTATGAACTTCTTAACGATAATCTACCTCTTTCGGCTATTTCAAGTATTGTAATAGATCCGAATAATCCAGAAAGAATAGCTGTCGCATTAGGTGAGCTTCACTGGTATAATCCAAGCTCAATTGGTGTTTTTGTCTCTGAAGATGGAGGGCAAAATTTTTCACCGACGAGTATTAACTGGCCTTTAAATGATGATAATCGAATTTTTTATATGGATCAAGACCCTACGGATGGGCAGCGTATTTTAATTGCTTCCTCTGAGGGACTTTTAGAAACGAATGATTTTTTTAACAGCTACACTTCGCTTTACAATTTAGAAATGCATTCTGTTAAATTCAGTAGGACTTCCCCAGGGACAATTCATGCCGGTGGACGATCAGGCCAATTTTACAGAAGTACTGACAATGGGAATAGTTTTAACTTACAAGCGGATTTCGGAGAGGATCATGTGCGCATAGCAGTTCCATTAAATAACGTGAACGGAACTAATCGTGTTGTCGCAGCTATGGGCACTTCTATCTATATTTCAGAAGATAATGGTGCTTCTTTTGCTGATCATGAGCTTCCTGATAATGAGTCTAATGTAGTCATAGAATTTGCGGGAAACGACAATCAATTGAACCTTGGACATTATAGTCTTTTCTCTTTTGAAATAGATGATCCCTTGAACGAATTTACGCCGCTTACTGATGGTTATATATACAATAATCTGCCCTATGCGCATGTAGATCAACGAAATGTCTTTACAAATCCGCTGGAACCAGGTGCGGTTTATTTTTGTAATGATGGTGGCATTACGCGAAGTAATATTTTTCAGAATGAAATTACCAACCTATCAGATGGCCTCATAATAACTCAATTTTATGACATTGCTGTCTCGCAATCTGATGAGAATGGCTTGGCTGGAGGAACGCAAGATAATGGGAGTTTTTACCGACTCAATGACGGTTCTTGGATTCATGGATTGGGAGGAGACGGTATGGGACAGGAAATTGATCCAGAAGATTCAGGTATTCGCTATAGCTCTGTTCAGTTTGGCATTTTACATAAATGGGAAAATGGTACATTAACAAATATTAAACCTCCGCAAGAATCAGAAGCAGGAGCTTGGGAAACCCCGTTTAAATTAGACCCGAATGATCCTAACCGTGTACTTATCGCTTTTGATTCTGTATACGTTTCTGAAGACAGAGGAGATAATTGGACTGTTCTCGGAGGGTCTCTTGGGTCAGGTGATTTAAATGAATTGGCGATTGCTCCATCTAATTCTGAACGCGTATATGTTACCAGAAATAATACGGTTTTTGTAAAAAGTGAAAACTCAGATCAATGGATAGAGCGATCTACACCTGTCAATCAATGGATAACTGATATAGAGGTTGATGAATATGATGAAGATGTTGTCTACATTTCTTACGGCGGTTATTCAGGAGCCTTCGGATTATGGGGCGGATATAATGAAGGAGATAAAGTCTACAGATCCACAGATGCAGGATTAACTTGGTCCAATATTTCTG
This sequence comes from Crocinitomicaceae bacterium, assembly GCA_022448165.1. Taxonomy (GTDB): domain Bacteria; phylum Bacteroidota; class Bacteroidia; order Flavobacteriales_D; family Crocinitomicaceae; genus UBA4466. The sequence goes on from JAKVAS010000204.1 coordinate 2,131, forward strand.
GTAATCTGCCTGACTTGCCAGTCATGTCTCTTGAATTATACTACGGTGCACCCGGAGGTGTATTCATAGGAATGCATGGAGCTGTTTACTATTCAAGTGATCCGGAATCCGGTGAATGGCAAAAATATGGATGTCTCCCTGCAACTGGAATTACTGACATTGAAATTCAATACAACACAAATAGTATTTTTGTAGGAACCCATGGGAGAGGTATATTTAAATCGCCAATCGAATTCAATGTTAATAGTATAGAAGAAGAAAATCCAATGGAAATGTCTCTTTACCCTAATCCGACAACTGATAAATTAACTGTCCTATTGGATCAATTGGAAATGAGTAATGCGAGTATTCAATTAACAGATATCAGTGGTCGTCTGGTAATAGCACCAATCGAGCTGTTTTCAAATGATAAAATAGAAGTCGACTGCAGTCGACTGGCTTCGGGACACTATTTTATCTCGATTATTCAATCTGATCAAACAAAGATAAGTTCAAGTTTTAAGGTAACTAATTGAGCGAACTTAATTAATAGTTGTTACTAGAGGCTACAAGTTTATTCCTATTATGTTTCAATTTTCTTTTTAGTTGTTGTTTATAATATAAACGTATCTCAAAGTTATTTTTTATAAAATCTGAAAACAATACCTAATAAATGGTAATCTCTTAATCCAAGATAGGGTTTGTCAAAAGATTCAAAGATGCTGGATATTTAAGTTAGGAGCTAGAGTAATTCAAATAGTCTATTTTCAGGAGAATTTATACTTCAGGAACTACACTCAATAAATCAGCTAAAATATGCTTAATAATTCTATTTTTTTGAAAGCCGCGAATATAGGTCAAACTCACCTCAAGCTTGAACTTTGGTTTTGCTATGTGAAAAATTTTGTTTTTGTTTAATCCCGATATATAAGGTATTGCAATAGCGGGTAGGAGCATGGATCCACAATTCGTATCAACAATATTTCGAATTGTTTCTAAATTTCCTTTGAGATATTTAATATTCATCTCGACCTCAAACATCCCCTCCTGAAAAAAACCTTGGACTTTACGATTTAATATCTCTTTTAAATCTTGATGAATGAAAATTTTGCTCAAGTCAACTTTCAACAGATCTATCTGCTGGTTATTGTTTTTAGTTAAAGGGTTCGTTGAGTAAATGATAAATTCTTCTTCGTAAAGTCTTTTATGATAATAATCATGTTTTAATGAAGGTGATATCATTATTGCGAGATCTAATTCTCGATTAATCATTAAGTCCTCGATTCTTCGGTCGCTCAATTCAAATAATTTAAGTTCGAGATTTGGATATTTAGTTGCGATTTGAGAGATAAACAATGGCGTTATGTAAGGAGCTATTATTTCAGAAATACCCATACTGATGTTACCAGCAACTTCATTGTTCTTTTCTTTGGCAATTTGGATAAACTCTTTTTGTTGTGCGAGTATGTCTCTCGCCTTTTTTATGAGGTCAATTCCTTTCAGGGTAGGTACAACGGGATT
>JAKVAS010000205.1 GCA_022448165.1 Crocinitomicaceae bacterium
TTACAAATGGAAGATAGTAGTTACGTAGTTACAGGTTCTTCAAGCAGCTTTACAGGAGGAGTTGGTTCGCAAGCATATATAATGAGGATTGATAGTTTAGGGAACTACAAGTGGTCTCATCATTATGGAGGAAGTGAATCTGACGTGGGAAAACGAGTGTTTTTTAAAAATAATTTTGGTTTTTTTATTACTGGATTTACAAATTCAATCGGTGATGGAGCTTATGATTTCTGGTTGGTGAAAACAGATGATTCTGGTGTTGAAGAGTGGGAGAAGTCTTATGGTGATTTTGGTTGGGAAAGACTTCATGATGCTGTGATGACAAAAGATACTGGGGTGCTTATGGTGGGGGAAACATCGTCGAATCCTACAAATAATAAAGATATGTATATTGTTCGCACAAATAGTGCAGGTGATACATTATGGACAAAAACGCTCGGAAGTGATTTAGGAGATGATGTATTAACGTCAATTGACCAATATAATGATTCAATTTATTTTGTCGCTGGACATACATATCACTTAGATTCATTAAAGCAAAAACCGTTTGTAATGAAGCTTCATGAAGATGGTACGATTTTTTGGATGGATACTTTTTTCATGAATGGAAATAGCGTAATAAATGATATTCATATCTATAATGATGAATTGATGGGGGTAGGAAGTACAGATAAGAATACGAGTGATTTTTTGTATAACTCAGGACTGCGTCTTGATCTTAGTACTTCTGTTCCAACAACAATTAGTGAATGGACGGAAGGTTCCAGCGGCGAAAGAATAATGCATCAAATTACAACTTATGGTGACTTAGGGAAGCGTTATATTGCCTATAGTTATTTTGGTATTTGGTCTAATCCTGATGCTCGTGATGTTGCTGTTGGACGATTTTCTGATGCTTTTTCGTGGCAACAAACATTGCTTTCGGTGGCATATTTCGGGCCTGAAGATTTAAATCATTTGATTCGTACAAGTGACGGCGGAGCAATTGCTGTAGGAAAGACTAGGAGCCATGATTTTGGAGCTGCGCATGTTTTTGTTGCCAAAATTGGTCCAAATGAGATGATTCCTGATTGGACCGGGGTACCACATGATATCGAAACATTGGTGAGCATAGATGAGGCAAGTTTTGTTAAGGATGTTCGCATATACCCTGTCCCTGCTTCTCAAGAATTAATTGTAGAAACGCCTATTTCTGATGAGGTAGGACTGCAATTGTTGAATTCTATGGGGCAGATTATTTGGACTGGTGAAGTGATTAATTCGACAGCAATTAATGTATCCGAAATTCCATCTGGCCTTTATTGGTTAAGAATGACTACAAATGATGGACAATCTGGAGTAAGAAAAATTTCTGTTCAAAGATAAGTTTCGTGGTTATTTATAAATGTTAGATAAAACTCAATCACTTGCTTGTCATTATCGTTTGATATAATCAGTAGTGTTAATACTGTTTTGTTTCAAATTAGGATTCAGTTATTTATATAAGATTCTGTTAGCTTTGGATTAAGGAAGGAAATTTAAAAAGGAAGTCTTTTCAAGGCTTCCTTTTTTCGTTTGTTAATCTTTTGATTCTATTACCTATAATATTTGATTTACCTCAGTTATTTCAACTAAGGAATGGGTATTTATTTAAGTGATTGACAAGAAAGGGGAGATTTCTAGCTTTTATCTTTCTTAAAATTGTGTGTTTATAGGTTTAAAAGTCTTTCAAATAAAATGTACAAGTTCACGATTCTAAATAAATGTCCAAAAGTTACACTCTTCTAATTAGAGTAGTAATTCTTCTAAAATTTTCATGACGAAAACAACGAAATAATTTTAGATAAATATATTTCGATGAATAATGCAAGTATCAAATAACGATACTGGGTCTCAAAGATCAAAATTAAGTATCAAATATTAATATTTAGCGTCAAATAATTACTTGTATTGTGACAATTTTAAATGAGATAGAATCAATGATGTGTCTATAACCTATTGCAAGTCAATATCTTGTCTTTTTTGATTCGTGTCATCTTTTAATGAACCTCTTTTTAAGAGCTTATTTGGGTTCTTTGCAATAGAAAACATCGCCAACTATGCAGTTTATAGTATAATCTGTTATTGTATAAACTGTTATATAGCCAGTTGATAGTTGTGTTGTTAAGTAACAAATTATAATTAAGATTATGAATGCAGCTTTTAAATTGAAATTAACACTGAGTATTTTGATTTCAACTTTCATGATTGAATCGGGTTCATGTCAATCTTGTGACTTTAGCTTTGGAGATCCAATATCGCTCAATGTGATAGGGACAAGTCCTGTCGGTTATGAAAGTGTCTATGTTTTGGCAGATAGGTATGGTGAAATTATTGATATTCAATCAAATGCGGATTTCCCTTTCGGTACTACTGAAAGTTTAGTACAAGTATTAGCTGTTAGTTATGTTATTGGTGCCCCTCCGAATTTTTTATCGATTGGAAATTCGATATTTGATTTTTCGGGGTGTTATTGCCTTTCAAATCATATTTGGTTATTGGGTTGCGATTCATCTGGAAAAGTGCATTGTTCTTATTTTGTAAATGATTCAATAACCGTGAATACCATGGGAACGTACAACGCTACTCCCATGTGCGAATTAGATTTTGTTTTGGCAGATAGCCAAGGCGTTATTTTATCAATTGAGTCTAACCCAAGTTTCATCACTCCAACGTTAGGTGGAGCTTATGAATTCTATGCATTAAGCCATTCAACAACGAATCCAATCGAGAATTTATCCTTAGGAAATAACATGCTTGATCTAATAAATGGGTGTTTTGAAAGATCAAATTATATCGGGGAAATCATTTGTGATCCTATAGCATTACCCGTGGAATTGATCGATTTTCAAGCAAGTTTGAACGAAAAGGATCAAGTAGATATTACTTGGAAAACCGCAACTGAAAGAGAGAATGACTATTTCATGATACAGAGGTCTCAAGATTTACAAGTATGGGAAGATATTGGTAAAGTAAATGGAGCTGTAAATAGTAACTCAATGTTAAGTTATGGATTTGTTGATCTAAATCCATTAAAAGGGATTTCGTATTACAGGTTAAAGCAAATCGATCTTAATGGGGAACATACATTTTCAGATTCTCGATTTGTTGAAAGACTTATTAGTTCTTTAGGCCTAATTTACCCAAATCCAAATACGGGAGAGTTCGTTGTGCAAACGTCAAATTCAAAAGAGCTTTTCGTTCAGGTATTTACAATGGATGGTAAGCAAGTTAAGCAAATATGGGTTAACGGAAAAGTTTCGTTGAAACTCACTACTGGGGTTTACTACTTCATATATCAGTTAAGCGGAAAGCAATATAACGAAAAGGTTGTAGTAATGTAAGCGATACAAGATTGTATAAAATAAAAATAAAAATAAAAAATGAACAAATTAAAATCTAGGAAGTTAAAAGTGGCATTAATAGCTGTGACAACTTTTTTTAGCGGAGTAAGCTTTTCTCAAGGAGTACTTATGCTACCCGAGGCTTGTAGTTGTCCGGTATATACACCAGGTTCCGTATTTTGTGATTCAGGACCATCAGATATTTTTGATGTAACAAATCCAATAACAGGAAAAACTTGGATGGATAGAAACCTAGGTGCAAGTCAAGTTGCTACCTCTGTAACGGATACGAATGCTTATGGTGATCTTTTTCAGTGGGGTCGAGGAGCGGAAGGGCATCAGTGTCGTAATTCTGCAAATATTCTTATGCAAGCAGGAAATAGTTCTTCTGATATCACCAATCCTTGGTATGGTTTTTTTGCTGGCTTTACTCTCGCTACCTCCAGTAATTTTAGCTGGTTGAACTACAATGATAACACCCTTTGGCAGGGGGTAAATGGAATAAACAACCCGTGTCCAAGTGGA
>JAKVAS010000206.1 GCA_022448165.1 Crocinitomicaceae bacterium
ACTTTATGGTTTATACAAAGCAAATTTGGTTCGCGAACGGAATTCACCATCACTACGGAATGGATAAGTTCATTCCTAAATTTAAACGTAGCGATTTAGAAGATTTCATGTCGAAATCAAAAACTTCCATTTCTAACGAAGCAATGGAAGTTATTTTCAATCCAGCATTAGCAGCAAAGCGAAAGGTAAAAGATGCCAAAGTTGATATGATTGTAGCTTCCGCAAACGGATTTTATGGCGAAGGGGTTACTCAACAAATGGTTGATGATTATTATGAACCAATTGTAGACGCTTCTGACACAACTCCAATAGAATACGGACTGAATTCAACTATGATTTTAAAAGATGGAAAAGTATTTGAAGATGTTTGGAAAATCGACGGGAAATATGGGAAAGCCATTGAAAAGATTGTTTTTTGGTTGGAAAAAGCATCTGGAGTAGCCGAAAATGATGATCAAAAAGCTGCATTAGATAAACTTATTGAATACTACAAAACTGGTGATTTGGTAATTTGGGATGAATACAATATCCTTTGGGCTAAATCAACAAAAGGAGATATTGATTGGATCAATGGTTTTATAGAAACATATGGAGATGCTTTAAGTAAACGTGCTTCTTTCGAAAGCATTGTACAAATAACTGATTTTGAAGCCTCTAAACAAATGAAAGTTGTAGCTGAAAATGCCCAATGGTTTGAAGATAATTCTACCTTAGCGGAAGAGCACAAGAAAAAAGAAGTAAAGGGTGTTAGCTACAAAGTAGTTCAAGTTGCCAGTGAATCGGGAGATGCTTCTCCTTCTACTCCAATCGGCGTAAATCTTCCTAATAATAATTGGATTCGTGAAACACATGGTTCTAAATCAGTGAGCCTTGGAAACATTATCAGCGCATATGACAATGCAGGGGGGCCTGGTGTATTAAAAGAATTCGCTTATGATGATGAAGAAATTGAACGAGCTGAAAAACACAGTTACTTAGCAGGTAAATTACATACCGCATTGCATGAAGTAGTAGGTCATGCCTCAGGTCAAATTAACGAAGGTATTGGACAACCAGGTGAAACACTCCGAAATTATTCTAGTACTTTAGAAGAAGCTCGTGCTGATCTAGTTGGACTCTACTATCTACTTGATCCTAAACTGATTGAGCTAGGATTAATGGAAACATTAGAAGTTGGTAAAGCAGAATATGATGGATACATTCGAAATGGAATGATGACCCAATTACAGCGTTTGGATTTAGGTAAAAACGTTGAAGAAGAGCATATGCAAAACAGACAGCTTGTTGCTTCATGGGCTATTGAGCGTGGTGCAGATGAAAACGTTATTGAGCGTATCAAGAAAGATGGAAAGACCTATTTCAATATTAATGATTATGATAAGCTTCGTGTAATTTTTGGAGAATTGTTAAGAGAAATTCAGCGCATCAAATCTGAAGGAGATTACGAAGCAGGGAAAACACTTGTTGAGAATTATGGTGTTATTGTAGATCAAGATTTACATAAAGAAGTTCTTGATCGCGTGAAACCACTTAATATTTCTCCTTATCGTGGATTTGTTAATCCAATTCTAACTCCAGTAATGAATGATGAGGGAGAAATTATAGATATCAAAATCGAGAATACGCAAACATTTGAAGAACAAATGCTTTATTATCGAAAAATGTATGGTATTTTAGAATAATCGTTATTCTATATAAATTTAAAAAGGGGATTCGCTTAAATCCCCTTTTTTTACACACTAAATCAACTAAATGAAGACAAAAGAGGAAATTGTAAAAAACTGGTTACCGCGATACACAGGAGAAAAATTAGAGAATTTTGGTGAATACATCCTCCTATGTAACTTTCATAAATATGTTAATGAATTTGCAGAAATGCATGACGTTGAAGTTATTGGAAAGAATAAACCAATGCAATGTGCAACTGCACATGGAATTACAATTATCAATTTTGGAATGGGAAGTGCTTCTGCGGCAACCTGCATGGATTTACTCTCTTCTATTCATCCCAAAGCGGTTTTATTTTTAGGAAAATGTGGTGGGTTAAAACGAAAAAATAAAGTAGGAGATCTAATACTCCCAATTGCCGCTATTCGCGGAGAAGGAACAAGCGATGATTATTATCCGCCTGAAGTACCAGCTTTACCCTCTTTTGCACTTCAAAAAGCAATTTCTACCACAATTAGAGATTTAGGAAAAGATTATTGGACAGGAACATGCTATACAACAAACAGAAGAGTTTGGGAGCATGACGAAGATTTTAAAGAGTATCTAAAGCAAGTACGCGCAATGGCTATCGATATGGAAACTGCAACAATATTTACCGTTGGATTTTCGAATAAAATCTCAACAGGAGCTTTACTTCTAGTATCCGACCAACCTATGGTTGCAGAAGGCGTCAAAACAAGTGAAAGTGATTCAAAAGTTACCGCTAACTTTGTCAACGACCACCTAAACATCGGTATCAAATCTCTTAAGCAACTGATCAATAATGGAAATACAGTAAAACACTTACGTTTCGGATAATTCGTAAGCTCTCGATATACTTCTGACTTTTAAGACTTTATCATACAAACACAATTATTTTGTCATTTTTGTTGTTCAATTTGATCTTCGGTAATCATTCTTTTAGTTATTTTTCCAAACCACGAACATTTTGCTAAAACGTTTACTAACCATTTTTTTATCATGAAGATCGCCCTAATAGAAGATAACTCAGCCATTCGAAAAACAGTGTCTAGCTACTTGAGCCGATCAGAAGTAGATACAGAGATCGTATTTGAAACGGATAACGTTAAGGACGGAATTCGTCTCTTTGAAAAACATCAAGTTGACCTAGCAATTCTTGATGTTGAAATCAAGGGAGGACTAATTTTTGATGTTTTAAATGCAATTTCATCGTTAAACTTCAATATCCTATTTCTTTCTTCGCATGGTTCTTATGCGCTTGATGCTTTTCGGTATAGTGCATTTAACTTCATTGTTAAACCCATTGATTTCGATCAATTAAACCTACAATTATTTCGAATTTTAAAAGTTCACCAAGATCAAGAAACAACAAAATCACTCAAGCAACAATTAGATTTTCTTCAAGGAGTCATTCATGAATCACCAACTGAAAAGATTGCCCTTCCAGGTCAAAAAGGAGTAGACTTTCATCGAATTTCAGAAATTGCTTGGGTTGAGGCTGACTCTAGTTATTGTAAATTCCACTTTAAAGATCGAAAAGAAATAATTGTTTCCAGACCATTGAAAGAATTTTCAGACATTTTAATGCGCCACAATTTTTTCAGAACCCATAGATCATCAATGATTAACCTTGGATTCATCAAACAATACATAAAAGGAGATGGAGGCGTTGTTGTTTTAGAAAACGGAAGTGAAATACAAGTGTCCCGAAGAAGAAAAGACCCTTTGATTGAAATTTTAACAAAAAATTAGTCAATAAAAAATAGGGAACACAATATCAACCCTAGTTCCAGTCCCACCTTCCGTTGAGAGATCCGTGAGTACAATGTTGCCGCCATCATTGCTATTTAATAAACGTAAACGATCTTTTACAATGGTCATTGCTCGAGATTTATATTCTCTTGTTTTTTTCTTTTGAGCATGAGACAAGTAACCTTCCCCGTTATCTTCAATGCAACAAAGTATCGTTTTATCTTGATCAACAAATGATAAGGTAATTTTACCATCCGATTGATTTGAAACACCATGTAAAATCGCATTTTCTAATAAGGGTTGAAGAATCATAGACGGAACACGAATCCCTTCATCTAATAATGATTCTTCACATTTAACTTCAAAATCAAAAGAAAAATTCGCGCGCAATTGCTCCAACCTAACATAAGAAGTTAGCAGCTTTATTTCTT
>JAKVAS010000207.1 GCA_022448165.1 Crocinitomicaceae bacterium
TGAAGTCCCTATTTTTTTCCATAATCCATTCGTAACTGATGTTTTATCCACCCAGGTTGCATTTCCATCTCCATCAGACGCTAATATTTTATTTTCGCCTTTACCATTTGTTAATTTCAACCCCGTATCGGTTCCTGAAGACTTATTGATCTCCAGTAAATTTGTCGGTTCATATTTATTAATACCTATGAATCCATTTTTTTGAATAGAAAGTAAAGAACGCCAAATACCCGCTCCCGTTTTTGAATCAGTTCCGCCATTACTGGAAAATGTAAAGGCCTTTTCATTAGCCGCTAATCCATCTCCACCCCAACTGGTCTGATGTGAATTATTCGCTATGAAGCCAATAGCTCCTCGGACGGTTGCGTTCCCATAATCTTTACCATGCATGGTTACATTCGCACCATCAAAATCATTCGTATTGGCAAACATCTTGAATTTACCAGTTGATTCATTTCCCTTGATGTTTCCATCATGTATGGATAGACTTCCCTTTAAGGTCAATTTTTCATCAGTATTGGGAGTTCCAATACCAACATTGCCTCCACCTTTATTCAAAATGGTATGATTACCTACTTCATTAATATGGAGCGGTTTAGAACCCTGCGCTTGAATCCATGAATGGCTGCCTTTTTCAACACCAAAACGCAAATTAGCGTCTCCCTTTTTTGCATCTGATTCTATTCTCAATATTCCTTCATCATTCGCATTTTGTGAATCCCCAACAATTTCAACTTGTGCATCAGGATTTTCCGTACCAATTCCAACCTTGCCTTCGCCAGTAATACGCATGGATAAATCCCACTTTTGAGGGTTGCCCTTATGAAGATTAGGATCTGTATGCCAATTGTGATTATAATGCACAAAATTGAACCCATTAAGTACACCATTTCCTGCCGCAACAAATGAAATTCCACCTTGATTTTTATCTGGTATAGTTGGTGCACCCCACTGCTTCGTGTCTGAACCAATCATGTGCATATAAGCACCACCATCAGGACCAAGTTTTGATGCATGAATATTTAAACGGCCAAAATCATGATCATCACCGAAAATATCTCCTTTAACTTGAAGGTTAGCATCAACTTGCGTATTGCCATTTACATGCAATTTTTCTTCTGGATCAGGAGTACCGATTCCAATATATGGAACATTACCAACCATTTTACCATGTATATCATCTTCTGTTTGAACCAGAATGGAATCAATCAATTCAATAAACTGAACCTCAGTGGGTCTATCTCCTGTTTCGAAATAGGTTTTTAATTGTATTCTACCTTGCTTCGTACTCATAATTTTCTTGTTTTACTTCTGGGATAATAAAATCTGCTTCAACAATCATAAATCCAATTCCGATCATGACATTTCCTTCGCATTTGTAATCTCCGGCGCGATATACGCCAATTCTATGTTGTTCGCTTGTCACCATTATACTTCGTGAAGTTTTGGCTACTGCAACATCTACATCTTCCAAAACATATTCGTTAGGCAAATCTTTATAAAAGCTAATTGCGATAATCTTGTCGACATAATAAATTCCTTTGACAATAATTCGAACTAGGTTTTTAGTTATGTTTTCTCCTTTTTTGCCACGGTTATTCAAAATTGTGGTGATTTGCTTCACGAATTTCTCGTACAACTCAGTGTCATCCAGATCCTCAACACCCTTTAGAAAGCGCACTTTAATTTCAAATAAACAATTAGATGAAGATGTGTCCTCTACCTGAAAAGCAAATTTCAAGGTTGTTTCACCTGTCCCTTGTTTATGGGTGTAAGAATTATGTACTTTATCGGGACTTGTTCCTCTTATATAACCTTCTATTTCAGTTTCAAAATGCTCTCGTACGCGAGGATCTTGATATTGGTGATACATATTAAAGTCGTTGACAAAATCTACATACTCTAAATCTTCAATAAATTTTAAGACAACCGATTTGTGTAATTCACCGCCAAAAACCAATTTGGTGCTCTCGTCCACTCCCGTTTCAAATGCCCAAGGTGACAGAAATGCCTGTAATTGATCGTGCAATTTCATTCCATAAAAACCTTCATCATAACCTTTATGGAAACCAACGTTAAACGACAATTGAATAGGCTCATATATTGGGTTTTCAACCCTTAAATAAATGAATGGTGAAATGCGATCGCGGAGATAATCATATATCTCACGCCGCTTTTTCATGCTTAGTTTTGGTTGAAATGGCGAAGTATTACCTTGATTGATCAAGTTGGGAATTACCGCAACCATAACATGCCCCGCAACCATTTCAGTTTTATAATTGGTATGATTTAAGCACTTCACTTTATATAAATCTGGAAAGCCATCTAAAACAAGTCGCTCATAATCGAAGATCATAACACCGCGATCTTTATGCCGCAGGCGTTCTGTAATTCGTGTATAAAACTCTACTTCGTTTTCTAATTGTCGCCCATCAAATGAGGCATACGGCTGATTGATTTTACTAATACCACGACCACCGTTTTCCAACTTTTTAATGGTCCCAGGCTCAATCACCTGATCATTAATCTCTGGATTGGTCTCAATCACCTCAGCCCCTTGCGCATGAATGCTTTGTATTTTTTCAATGCCTGCAGCCTTGCTAGGAATTGTAGCTTTTACCCAAAAATAATTGGTAGGCATAATGTGATGCTCTGCATCAAAATCTATAGGAAAATCAAAACGAATGATTCCACTATTTTGCAGACCAAAGGTGGTGTCTTTACTTATGCGCAGACGATTCATTACTTTCCACTCATCACCAGCAAGGTAATGCCACTGGACGCCCGTATCAATTTGACTCTGGCTAGCATCCGCAGTCCCCTCAATCATTCTAATATAAAGACTGACACTTTGCGGAACTTGAATGTGTGATAAACCAATGAACAATTCACCCTCATTATTTAACTGTGGAAACAAATTAGGTGAGATAGCATTCTCAACCAAATTTATGTTTGTTTCACCAAAAGGCTCAACATGAAAAAAGACATCTTCATCATGAATAGCTAAGTTCACAGGTTCAGTTTCATAATCCAAACGCAATTCACCAATTGTTGGTGTATAAGGTGTATTTACCGTTATTTTTGTTGGTTTTTGCGCATTACGTAATACTTCTCTTGGATGATTTCGATTGCCGAAAGCTTGGAAATTATCCTGATCAGGTGTATTTAGTGTAAAGCGAATAAAACCATAATGAGCGGCATAATCCCAAACATCCATTTCCTCAACGGCCACTTTTCTATACGTTCCCAAATCAGAAAATTCGATTTTCCTAGTAGCTTTCGCATCCGCTCCGTCAAATAATTGAATATCTGTATGCCCATTCTCTTTCAGTTCCGTCCAAACCTTATCCTCTAAAATGGAGGCATTCATTTTGAACGTTGCGTTATTTATTTGTCCGGTATTACTCACCGTATCTGTTGAATTTGCGGCGTAATTTTCGTAATGTTCACTGAAATCAGAACTTGGAAGATCCTTCCAATTCAAATAAAATTTGGTTTTTATTAACCTAT
>JAKVAS010000208.1 GCA_022448165.1 Crocinitomicaceae bacterium
CAAAACTTTATTCTAATCTGATGGCAATAGAAATTAAAGAACTAAATGTTACGCTCAATATAGGAGGCGCTAAATCTAATAGCGGCAAAGGATGTAGTGATTGCGGTGATGGAAACGTTGACCAAAATCAACTGACAGAGGATGCTGTGAAAGAAGTAGTTAGAATTTTAAAAGAGCAAAAAGAAAGATAGATGTCAGATATTCAGACCATAGGGAGTGTAATTGGATTGCCAAATCACATGCAGATTAATCGACTTGGTGATGATGGTAAAACTGCTGAGGAGACTTATACCGTATTGGTAAACCCTACCTCCTATTCGGTTGTACACAATGCTTGCTATAATGCCGATCAAGGTATTCAGTCTACAGGTACTACCTATGGTTTGAATAAGGCCAAACCTGAATCCATGTCACTGGACCTTTTGTTTGATTCTACTGGTTCGCTTGGAAATGTTCCATTATTAAAGCATCAAACCGTACTTGATCAAGTAAACTATTTTTTAGATGTTGCCTTTATTTTGCATGCCTCTGGAGAAAAAAAACCAAAGGGTTTGCAGTTAGTTTGGGGAAAAATGGAATTCTATGGCGTACTAGACAAAATTGCTATTGACTATACGCATTTTGATCATACTGGCTTTCCTATCAGAGCAAAAGCAGCATGTACTTTTTCTGGAGGAAGAATCAGGTTTACAGGAAAACCAAAGAAACGCTTAAAACCAAATGGGGAAGAGCGAAAGGTAGTTGATTTTGCCAAACAACGTCATGCCATTAATGCTGTTTTGAAATATGGTTCTTATGTTCCTCTTATTGTACAGCAACCAAAAAAAGCATTGCCAAAATCACTTAGATTAGCTGAAGAATTAGCCAAACTTATTATTAAATAATGGGAGATGGTTTACATATCGTTGAATTGAAATATGAAATATATCTGGAGGGAGAACTCCTAGATAATGAATCATTTCAGTTAATTGGCTTGTCCGTTACGGATCGTTTGAACCGTGTTCCACGAGCTCGTTTAGAGATCAATTATTTCAGCGTTTCTGACAAGAAAAAAGAAAAAGTAAACCTTCAATCGTCTGATAAACTTAAAAAGGAGCCTCAAAAAAAGAGTACAGCTTTTTTACCAGGAGCCGAAATTCAAGTCAAATTGGGTCATGACAATGAGTCAACAGAGGTATTTAGTGGTTTAATTACAAAACAAAGCATTGAGGCAAACGGACGCAGTTCCTTTGTTATTACTGTTGATTGTAAACACAAAGTCAACTCAATGACTTTAGGCAAAAGAACACGTTTTTTACATGAAGGATTATCAGGAAAATCATCTGGTAAAGAGAATGGGGTTGATCAGGTTGAGGATATAGACGCCCTAAAAAAGATATTAGAGTTCTATGATATGTCTCTTGATAGTCCAAGTCAATTGAAGAATGAATTTGGACACGAAAATTTGGTGCAATACAATTGTAGTGATTGGGACTTTCTAATTATTCGAGCAGAACAATTGGGCCTAGTTTGTCAGGTTATAAATGACCAAATTAAATTGATTGATCCTGTAGTTGGTGAACGTGTTAAAGATCCTGTTGTCCTCGGGGAAACCTTAATTTCTTATGAAGCCGAGCATGATGCTTCAAAGATTTCAAGTGCCTTTGGTGTTACCAAAGGAGAGTTTGAGGATGATACAAAAGCCGTGGGTGAATATACATCCAATAATGGGGCTGAAGAAAGTGAATCAAGTGTGCAATCGGATGCTATTCTCAATCATGGAGGAGATTTGGAAGTAGGAGAAATGAAAGCGTGGATGGACAATAAATCCAAAAGGCAAGAGCTGTCAAAGGTTTTAGGAACTGCTCGAATTATGGGCACTACCGATTATGAAATTGGAGATACAGTGTCAATTGAAGGTTTTGATTCTATTTGGTCAGAAGAATCGTTAATTTCTGGACTTAAGCATACAGTAAAGAATGGAGTTTGGCACACCTATTTGCAATGTGGTATGTCGGCTTGTTCTCATGCAGATGAATTTGATTTAAATGCAAACGAAAGCTCCTCATTATTTCCAGGTGCAAGTGGATTACTTTTTGGACGAGTAGCGGGTTATCGCACAGGTCGTGATGATAATGAGTTGGTTGAAGTTACAATTCCTAGCGCTTCAGAATTTGAGAATAATGAACCCACAGAAGCAAAAAAAATAGTAGCGCGTATGACATCACCTTTTGCGAATGAAACGCGGGGTTTTGTTTTTCGCCCAATGGTAGGGGACGAAGTCGTGGTGGGATTCATTAATAATGATCCGCGTTTTCCAATTGTTTTAGGATCACTCTACAATAAAACCAATCAACCTGGTTTTAGTTTAGATGACAATGAGCAAAAAGAAATGGGGATTAAAGTGGGTGATTGGAAAATCAGCATTCACGAAGAAGATAATATTTTGACCATTTCATCACCGAAAGATCAAAAAATTATTTTGGAAGATGATAAGGAAATTACTATGGCTTTTGATGATAATAATATGATCAGCATATCCAAGGATTTAGTAGAAATTAAAGCGAAGGACATTAAGATTTCTGCTCAAACTGACTTAGTAATGGAAGCGACTGAAATTGGAATCACAGCGAATTCGAAATTGGTTATGGAAGGCGGCCAATACGAGTTAAAAGGAACGGCTACTGGAAAATTGGAAGCACCAATAATTGAAGTGAACTAATAATATAAAAGGCAATGGGAAAATTCACAACGAGAGTAACAGATTTATATACAAACCCACTTATGCAAGGGGGTTCTGCACCAATTGCATGTGCAGGATCTACTTCACTAATTGTTGGCAAATTTCCTGTTATACAAATGACAGATGCAATTGCACCAATCCCAGATGTGGCAGTGCCTGGAGCAACGACAGTGATGCATAATAGCATTCCGTTAAATGGATTTGGTGACTCAACTAGTACAGGTGGTAGTTTATTGGGAGGTGATGCAACAGTTTTAATTGGTTAATATGAGCGATCAAGATGAATTATTAGGAACAGGGTGGAAATTTCCACCAACATTTCATAAGCATTCAGATGCTGTTGAAATGGTCAGCGGTGAATTGGATGTTGATGAAAGCATTTATCTCATTTTACACACCAAATTAAGTGAGCGTATTATGCGACCTGATTTTGGTTCAAATATTCATGAATTAATCTTTGAACCTTTAAATGCCAATTTAGAAACCTATATGATTTCCTCTTTAAAGGCGGCTTTGGCAGAAGGTGAACCACGAATTGTCTTGCAATCATTGACATTGGAACAACCGCAAGCAGGTATAGGGCGTGTGGATATTTCAATTGAATATAGCATTATTGAAACACATACAACTAGGAACTTAGTTATTCCGTTTTATACACCAGAAAACACAAACTTAAGCTAAGTAGTAAAGCATGAATACGCAAATCCCAGAAATACTGAACCCATTAAAGCATGCTGGAACAAGTCGTTTTGAACGCCTGGCAGATGAAATGGCTTTTGATTTTGTGCAAATTGAGGAGCGTCATGAGGCCGATTTCATTCGCCATGCCAAGGCATTAATGAAATCTGTGCAATATTATGATCGCTACAATCAACCCAACGGTGATTGGAGCAGTTTCTTTTCTGAAACTGTTGATCA
Organism: Crocinitomicaceae bacterium; assembly: GCA_022448165.1. Taxonomy (GTDB): domain Bacteria; phylum Bacteroidota; class Bacteroidia; order Flavobacteriales_D; family Crocinitomicaceae; genus UBA4466. The sequence goes on from JAKVAS010000208.1 coordinate 3,641, forward strand.
GAGTCAACCACACAAAGCACTTTTTATAGCTTTCGTTCGTTTACTTGAGGCGTTAAATGAGCATTTAAATGGTCTTTCTAAAA
>JAKVAS010000209.1 GCA_022448165.1 Crocinitomicaceae bacterium
TTCCTTCAGTAAACAAGGCTTTTCGTCCATTGATTAAACGTCAAAGTAATTACAAACCTCTTTTCACCTGTAAGAACGGACTTCCATTATTGGTATATTCACCTCAAGAAGGAAACGCCTATATGTTCTATAGCTCGATTCATCCAGATTGGGGATCATTCTCTAGCGATGCTTTATTTTCTACGATGTTACTTAGAATGTCGGAGCTAAGTCAAAGAACACAACCAATTGCATTAACTATTGGGGAACAGAAAAACTATCCTGTTTATTCCAAGGAAAACATAGACGGAGTTCTTACACTGTCCAATGGAGAATTAGAATTCATCCCACAAACAGCAGTACGTTCAGGCGTTAGTTATATTTCATTAAATCAACTCGGAAATTTTCAAAGCCTTACAGCTGGGACTTATTCAATCACAGGTGAAAAGAAAATTGGCCATATTTCAATGAACTATGACCGTTCTGAATCAAAACTAAATTACTTTACAAAGAATCAAATCATTGATATATTCAAAACCCAAGGAGCAAAAGAAGTTACCTTCAAAGCTATTGATGGCATCAATACTCCTTTATCTGATTTAAAAATTGACAATCCTTTCAGTTACTGGAAAATTTGTATTGTTTTAACCCTTATTTTTGTGCTCGTAGAAATGCTACTAATACGTTTCTACAAAAAGTGAAATAGAATTCTATGAAAATCCTCATTAAGCAAGCGAAGATTTTAGATACTTCCTCTCCGTACAATGGAAAGACAAAAGATATACTGATCGAAGATGGTAGTATTTCCGACATTTCGGATACAATCAATGATGAATCTGCCAAGATAATTTCCGAAACCGACCTTCATATCTCTTTAGGATGGGTTGATTTAAAAGCAGATTTTTGTGACCCTGGCTTTGAACACAAAGAAACCGTTGAATCCGGTTTAAATGCAGCATGTGATGGTGGATACACGCATGTTGGTGTATTACCAAGTACACAACCTGTAATAGATGGAAAAAGTCAAATCCAATACTTGAAAAGTAAATCCTTAAACCACGTAACTAGCATCCACCCAATCGGAACGGTAACTACTGGAATGAAAGGAGAACAATTATCAGAGATGTACGATATGAATCAATCTGGAGTACAACTGTTTTCTGATGATCTACGCCCTATGACCTCTGGAATTATGTATCGAGCCCTATTATACACCAAGAATTTTGGTGGTAAAATTGTTGCCTTTAATAGAGATCAATCAATTGCAGGAAAAGGAATGGTTAATGAAGGCATGGCGTCGACACGTACAGGATTAAAAGCAGATCCTTCCATCTCTGAAGTAATCGAATTAGAAAGAAATATTCGACTGTTACATTACACTGGTGGAAATCTACATTGCTCTGGTATTTCCACTGAGATCGGGGTAGAATTAATTCGTAAAGCGAAAGCATCTGGATTGTCAATCACCGCTGATGTACACTCGTCTCACTTAATCTATAATGAAGAGGCTGTACTCGGATTTGATTCTCTGTTCAAATTTATGCCTCCACTACGTTTCGAAAAAGATCGAATAGCCTTGTGGGAAGGTATCAAAGATGGTACTATTGATTCCATTGTATCCGATCATCGACCAAATGATAAGGAAGAAAAGGATGTTGAATTCGATAATGCTTCCTATGGAAATGTTTCTTTACAAACAGTTTTTGCATCGCTCCAAGCAACAAAAGAATTTGATTTAAGCACAGTAATTGAACGCTTAACGACAACTTCTAGATCAATCCTTGGAATCCCTTCAAACTCAATCAATAAAGGAGGAAATGCAGATATAACCCTCTTCGTTCCTTCAAAGCAATGGAACTTCTCAAAGAATAAAGTTATTTCGAAGACCTTCAACACTCCTTATGTGAATAACCTCATGAAAGGATACGTTCTCGGAATAATAAATAACGGTAAATTAGCGCTGAAAGAATAAGAGATAATGTCGACTAAACGAAACTACATAAAACAACTTTTCAAAGATAAGAGCGTAGGTGCTATAAGTGCTAGTACACGATTTCTTGGAGAAAGAATGCTTGAAAATATTGATTTTGATAAATCGAGATTACTAATTGAATTAGGACCTGGAAATGGTGTTTTTACAAAGATCATTCTTAAGCGTATGCACCCAGATGCTAAATTATTAGTCTTTGAATTAAACGACGAGTTTTACGAACTTTTAAAGACAAAAATCGACGATCCAAGAGTTCAAATTATTCATGATTCAGCCTGTAATCTTGATAAATATCTTTCTGATGATGAGAAAGAATCTCAAGATGCTGTCATTTCGTCACTACCGCTAATGGTTTTTTCTGACAAACTCCGACATGAAATTGTTACTGCTTCTCACAAATGTCTTAAACGAAAAGGAAAATACGTACAATTTCAATACTCTCTCCAGTCTAAGAAATTTCTAGAAGGAATCTTTAAAAGTGTTTCCGTTAAATTTACAGTCAAAAACTTCCCACCTGCGTTTGTTTACACATGTCGCAAAGGATAAGATCTCAATACCGATATTACGTTCTACATAAACCTTATGGTTATCTATGTCAATTTTCTGGAGAAACATCCGATTTACTCCTTGGAGATCTGTATCAATTTCCTAAAGATGTGTATTCAATTGGCCGTCTAGATAAGGATAGCGAAGGCCTCCTGATATTAACGAACGATAATAAATACAAAACAAAATTACTTTCACCAAACAATAAGGAGCCCAAAACATATTGGGTTCAAGTGGAAGGTGAAATTACATCGGAGGCAATTCAAACATTAAGTAACGGGTCTATTGTTATAAGTCATAAAGGAAAAAAACATCAAGTTTCAAAAGCTCATTGTGCGAAAATCGAACCACCATCAATTGAAGAACGTACACCTCCTATCCGATTCCGAAAGAACATACCAACCTCTTGGATTTCACTAACTATTACAGAAGGAAAAAATCGACAGGTTAGAAAGATGACAGCAGCAGTTAACTTCCCGACACTTAGATTAATCCGATCAAAAATGGGAGGATTTTCAATTAAAAACCTAGCAATAGGTGAGGTTACAGAGGTTTTCCCGAAGAATCGATAACTACTACCATACACTCAAAGACCAACCTTTGGTACATTATTTGAGTTATCTTAATTGTAAGAACTAAACCCAATGTTATGATATCGTCTATAGAAATAGCTAAAATTCTGCGCGCTCAAGCGAAGAAAAACAAAGTAAAGAAAGGTGGATTTGATGATGCTCTTGCGGATCTTGGAGTAATGAAATTCAATATTAAACAATCAAAAAAGGAAAAACGTTAATCTCCCCCTTCTCCATTGTTGAAACGACGAGGCGTACGAAGTTTTTTATCCAACTTCCCAAATTTATACGAAACGGTCACATAGAACCTTCTTGTAAGCCATTTGTATTCGGAAGTTTGGCGTACGTCTTCAGTTTCTAAATCTAGAACAAACCCTTTTTGATTGAATACATCAGTAACACGCATACCTAAAGTCAAACTCTTTTCTAGCATTCGCTTTTCCAAAGAAATATCAACTCCTGTTCTAGGTTGAACTATTCCTTGCGGAGTAACTCTTGGCGCATTGTATTTCAAATTCAATTGAGCAGATGCTGTATTTTTCCAAAAGTCAATATTAGAAATATACTTAGCCCCCCAATTAAATCCATCATTCGTCCAATCAACCGTTGGATCCAAGTTTGTATAATC
>JAKVAS010000021.1 GCA_022448165.1 Crocinitomicaceae bacterium
TCTATTGATGAATTTTACTTGGATTTGACTGGAATGGATCGTTTTTTTGGATGTCATAAATTGGCACAAGAAATTCGACATAAGATTATTCGAGAGAGTGGTCTTCCTATTTCGTTTGGGTTGTCAACCAATAAAACGGTTTCGAAAATTGCCACGGGAGAAGCAAAACCGAATAACCAAATTCGAATTGAAAAGGGAACCGAAAAACCATTCTTAGCTCCCCTTTCAGTTAAGAAGATTCCAATGGTAGGAGATAAAACTTACAGATCGTTATGTAATCTGGGAGTAAAACGAATTCAAACGGTGCAAGAAATGCCAATTGAAATGATGGAGCGAGTTTTTGGCAAGAATGGAATTGCTATCTGGAAGAAGGCAAATGGAATTGATAACTCGGTAGTAGTTCCTTATCGAGAACGAAAATCGATTTCTACTGAACGAACATTTGATAAAGACACAATTGACGTTAAAAAACTGGAAGGAATTCTCACTGCAATGGCAGAAAACCTGGTGTTTCAATTACGGAGAGGTAATAAATTGACATCTTGTGTTACTTTGAAAATAAGGTATTCAGATTTCCAGACATACACTTTACAGAAGAAAATACCTTATTGTGCTGCAGATCATATAATTGTTCCACTTGTTTTGGAGCTGTATAAGAAATTATACACGCGGAGGGTACTTGTCCGATTGATAGGTGTTCGTTATAGTCACTTGGTGGAAGGTGCGCATCAGATGACTTTGTTTGAAGATCCTTCTTTGTTAAAACTGTATAGGGCAATGGATCATATTCGAGAACGATATGGTGATAGAGCAGTAATGAAGGCGTCAGGAATGATGGCAAAAAGTATCAATCGTTGGAACCCGTTTGATGGAGAGCCACCACCGTTGCTAGCCAATCGAAGACGTTAATGTAAGTAAGGGAAAATATACCTGTTTTTTCTAATAGGTGTTTTTATGTGGTCCAGTTTTTGGAGGAAGAGCGAACTTGCCATTCGCCGAAAAGAGCATATGATTTTCAGGGATAACAACCGCTGGATAATTGATTCAATTACCTATTTGAACAGAAAAACGATTTAAACAAAGATTGATAATCTTTTAGATACTGCTTTTTCTAATTTCAGGTACCTAGATTCATTCCTAAATTAAGAAGTAGTGACTTTGAAATACATTATGTGTTTTGAAAAGAAAAGCTCGACATTTGTTGAGCTTTTTTGTTTACTGGTTTAGTGAGAATGAGTCTTTGATTTGATAACAGATGTATCAATAGGAGTGTCTGGGGCAATAGGAATTCCAGGAGAGAGTGGTAGTTCTCTGATTAAAATTAAAAATGGAATTTCTTATACGGCTTATGGAGCTTTGACTTTTGCTATTGTATACAGCAAAATTAATGATTGGCAATTTTATGCCTTCAAAAGTATAATTGAGGATGATCTGGTTGAAATATCTCCAGTGTATGAAGATGAATTAGTCAAAATCTATCCGAATCCAGTTGCAGATATAGTTAATATAGAATCTGGGAATGAAATTGTTGACGTCGAAGTAATAAATCATGTGAGAAAATCAGTACTTTTTATTCAAGGGAATAATTTGACAAATGAGTTAGATGTTTCTCATTTCATCCAAGGAGCCTACTTTCTTTGACTGCGTACTTCGAAGGTGCGATTTTAGTGAGCTTTATGAAAGACAGATGCGTAATTCATGTCAAATCATTATAACTGCTAATTAGAAAAGAAAGAAGTTCTTTTCTATTAATGTAATTTCGCTTCAGCTTTTAAAATTTCGGGCATTTTTTTCTTAAAAGCGTTTAACCTTGGAATTGATACTGATTTAACATAACCTTGATTTGGATGATTACGTTCGTAATTTTGGTGATAATCTTCAGCAGAATAAAAAATGTCAAAAGCAGTAACTTCTGTGGTGATCTTCGAGAATGTTTTCTTCTTTTTTAATGACGTAATCTTCTTGTTGATAGTGTTTTTTTCTTCTTGGTTCTGATAAAATGCAATGGATCTATATTGTGGTCCAGTATCAGGTCCTTGTTGGTGAAGGGTTGAGGGGTCATGCGAATTGAAAAAGACATCTACTAGTGTTTCGAAGCTAACAATTTTGGGGTTGTAATATACTTGTACGGCTTCGGCGTGTTTTGTTTTTCCCGTGCAAATGAGTTCATAGGATGGGTTGGGGATTGAGCCGCCAGAATATCCAGAAATGGCCTCTTGAACACCTTCTACTGACTCAAAGATTGCTTCAACACACCAAAAGCATCCACTGGCAAAATAAGCTGTTTCTAATGAGTCCAACGGGAGGGATGTTGCAATGTTTGTTGATGTATTTGTTGGTGTTGTATCGTGTGTCGTTTGTTGGCCACATGCAAAAAGCGCAAGAGACAATATGCTAAGAGTGAAAAAACGTTTCATAATAATTCTTTTTCGGTTTAGTTCGATACCAAATTCAATTACTTACAGATTGCCTGTGAAGAAATGTTAATAAACAAAAAGGGTTAGTTGACCGTTTCTTCTTTTTCAGATAAAGGATCTTTCCGTATTTTCTTGAATCTTTTTCTCGCCTCTGTTACGTACAAACTACCTTTGTGTTCAAATAGGATTGTTCGGTAGTATTCGGCCGCTTTCTCGGTGTTCATTAAATGGTTTTCATAAATATCACCAAGTTGAAAAAGAGCATCATCCGCGAGGATATCTTGACCATGATATTTTAGCAATTCTTCTAAAGTTTTTGTCGCATCGTTCCATTGTCCTCGAAGCTTCATAGAATGCGCTTTCTTTAAAAGAATTTCATCTCCAAGACTATGTCCCGGATATGTGCTGAGGATACTGTCAAAACACATATAAGCTTGGGTGTATTGATGTTGTTCAATAAGTAAATCTGCATTTGCAAACCAACGCATTGCAATGTAATTGCTATCAAGTCCGTAGTTATCTGTAATTAATAAGGAGAGTTTCAAGGCATCATTTGCTATTAATTTTGTCGTCGATTGCTTAAGAACATCTAATTGCGCTTGTGCATATTCAAATTCAGCATCGTAATAGAAAATACGTGCATTTTTAAATTTTGCTTCATGTCCAATGGCTTCATATTTGAAATCTTTGTCAATTTGACTATACAATAAAGCTGCCTCCCAAATGTCGCCGTGCAAAACATGAATGTCTGCCAATTCCATTTTAACTGTTGCTCTCTCAAAATCCGTAATGCTTGGAATCTTTAAAGCATTGGATAATAATTCAATTGCTTCCAAGCTATTCTCTCCATAAAAGGCTTGAATATGACTAAGTTCAAGGATTAGTGGAAGCGTTGATTGCGAATTTCCAGCGCGTTCAATTGTAGCTTTATAGGCGTCAATCGTTTCATTTAGTTCTTCAGTCGTAAAATCTCGAAGGGTTGTTACTTTCAAAAAACGAACATTGAGTAACGCATTGCGTGATCGAACAGAATAGATTGTAGTTTCTTCTTGTGCAATAACTTCCTTAAAGCACTTTTCAGCGGTGGAATAATCTTTATTTTCTACGCAAATACCTCCCAGATTATACAGTAAACGACCTTCTCCCTTAGATCGTTTGTCAAGTGCTCGGACCTGTACGAATGCTGCAGGAAAATTCTCTCGTTGAATAAACATCCATGTCAGCATTTCAGAATAAACATCCTCATTAGGATTTTTCTGTGATTTGGAAAGTAGCGCTTGACGCAGGAGATCATATGTTTCAGATTCTTCTTCTCGAAAATCAATTTTCGATCCTAGGGTGTTTTGTATACTACTTTTGTAAGATGGACTATGATCGAGTAGATTTAAGTACTCATTGATCATGTTTTCGGTTTGCCCCATTCCGCTATAATAATCCGCAAAGTAGTGGTTTAATGGATAGGACTTTTTTAATAATTTCCTTCCTTTTTGAAGTGTCTCAAAGGCAAGTTCATTTTTTGCCTGTGCTTTGAATGCATTGTATAATTGAATAACATCTCGTGAACTTGGATTGAGATCGTCAATTAGATTTCGATATATTTTGTTGGATTTATCCGTTTCCTGCGAAGATTCATAGAATTTAGCGAGCAAGACTTCATATTCGATGTTTCCTTTGTTTTTGGAAACTTGTTTTTTGAGGATTTTTTCAGCGGTTTTAAAATCTCCGGTTTGGTTTAAGCACTCTAAGTAACGGGTGAAATTGAATTTTGTTGGACTTTGTTCAAATAAACGTTCATAGTAAGTTAAGGCTTTGTCAAACTCTTGATTGGAGTAGTAATATTGGGCCAATTGTTGATCCGAACCTCCATCTTGAGAAAAACTCAACTGAGGTATTAAAAGAAAGGATAAAACAATTAATAAATATTTCATATTAATCCAAGTTACAATTATTGTTCCCCTTTATCACGAAGTTCTAAAGAAAAAGTCTCAAGTTCTTCATGTAATTCATCAAATGTTTTTAAACAATACTCACGATTTTCCATGTATTCATTAAGAAGGGAGCGAATTTGGCTTACTTTCTCTTTTTCAAAATCAATATATTCATTGTACTTATTTCTTTTACCGCTTCCATTTTTAATGTCGGTAGCCAGAGATGTTAACTTGATTCTTTCCTCTTCAATACCTTTAGTTATGGCCGTTCCTCCTTTACCCATTGGAGTGAATTTTTTACGCATTACTTTATAAGCATCCATTTTACGCCCAAGAGCCATGTTGATGGTGTCACATACATAGTATGTTTTTATTCTGTTTTCAACAGCATACGCTTGTAAAGACATGCTGGAAATTGAGTCTATTTTGAATTCGTTAAATGTTGTTTGGATGCTATCGAGTGATGTTTCAAGAGCAGATATCCGCTCAAGTTGTGCTGATTTTTCTAAATCAGCACAAGACGTAAAAACAAGCAATGCAATAATGCCAACAATGATTTTCATGATACTTTTTTAGTAAAAATACGAAAGTATAGAAACGTAAGAGCCGATTTAAGACTTATTGAGTAAAGTGTTTTGAAAAGATAACATCTACTCGTCGGTTTTTCTGTCTGTCTTCTTTGGTTTTTTCTGGGGTGATGACAGGTAACTTATTGCTGTACCCCTGATAGTCGACTCGTTTCGGAGAGATAGACCTGTGGACAAGGTAATTGTATACCCGCATAGCTCTGTTATGGGATAAAGGTAGGTTGTTTCCACAGCAAACGTGACCTCTGATGTGAGCGGAAATGTTTGAATTGTAATGAAGAAAATTGTATAGCTCTACTAGTTGAGGATCGTTCGGGTGCAGAAATGCGTCTGTGCCAGGTTGAAATAGAATAGAAAGTTGAATCGTAACTTCATTCAGAGTAGTGTCTTTTAGAAAATTTATAAAATTCGAAGTCAAGCTATTTTCGTTCTGATTTAATGGTACTTCCGAGGGTTCAGTTTTTTTGACTTTTTTGACTTTTTCACTTATTTCATCGGCTTTAGAATAGATAATGTCTACTCTTCTTTTTTCGCTATTAGAATAATTCCGTGTGTGTGCAGGGTGTACTTCGCCATTTCCAGACCATTTGATTGATGATTCATTTGTTATTGAAAGGATTTTTAATACAGTTTTTACTCTTTTGTTGCTTAAATATAGATTGTAGGTTGTCGATCCAAGTGTGTCGCAGTAACCCTTGAGCTCTTTTAAATTTAGGCCTTCATGAATTATCGTTTCTTTAAAAATCGTAAGTTTTTCCGTTGATTCCTTGGATAAATAAGAGGAGTTGGAAGCGAAATATATGGAGAGTGTGTCATTATCGGTTTGTGCAAATGTTGACACTGTGAGCATGAGAAATAGTTGGATTAAGATAGTTTTCATGTTATTGTTTAACGGAAATTGACCTAGATGGTTACGATGATGATGGTTGGGTCTTAGTGTTACTTATGCGATATATATTAGTTTCTGTTATTCTGTAATGTGTGCTTACGAGCATTAACTTGATGATTTGTTAGTGTGTGTATTGATGCTTTAATTTTAGTTTGGAACAAAAAAAGAACAGGGCTTACACTCAGTGTAAGCCCTGTTAAAATTGTGAATGGGTATATATAATTAGATCTCTGTAAATCCAGTGTACTTATGTAAAGCTTCAGGAATTTCAATTCCTTTTTCTGTTTGATAGTTTTCTAGTATACAAGCCACGATTCTTGGTAATGCTAATGCTGAACCATTTAACGTGTGGCATAGTTGTGACTTCTTGTTAGCATTCTTAAATCGAAGTTTCAATCTTGTTGTTTGAAAAGTATCAAATCTAGAAACAGAACTAACTTCGAGCCATTTCTTTTGGGCTGCAGAATAAACTTCAAAATCATAAGTCATGGCAGCTGCAAAACCTGTGTCACCTCCACAAAGTCGAAGAATTCTGTAGTGCAATCCAAGTTTTTCTAATAGGCCCTTTACGTGATTTACCATTTCTGTTAAAGCCTTTTCAGAGTTGTTAGGATGCTCAATACGAACAATTTCAACTTTGTCAAATTGGTGAAGACGGTTAAGACCACGAACATGAGCTCCATAAGAACCAGCTTCGCGACGGAAACAAGGTGTGTGACCTGTTAGTTTTATAGAGAAGTTTTCATCAGGGAGCAAAACATTTCTGTAAATATTCGTCAATGGAACTTCTCCGGTAGGAATCAAGTATAAATCATCCGATTCAGAATAATACATCTGTCCTTCTTTGTCGGGTAATTGACCCGTCCCGTATCCTGATGCTTCATTAACAACATGAGGAACCTGGTGTTCGGTATATCCTGCACTTTCCGCTTCTTCCAAGAAGAAATTAATTAATGCACGTTGTAATTTTGCTCCTTTTCCTTTGTAAACTGGGAATCCTGCCCCTGTTATTTTTACACCAAGTTCGAAATCAATTAAATCATATTTATCAGCAAGCTCCCAATGAGGATGGGGAGTAAACCCATAAACAGGTTCTTTGCCATGTTCTTCAATGATCTCATTGTCTTCTTCATTACGTCCCTGCTTTACTAAGGAGTTTGGGACGTTAGGAAGTTGATACATCAATGATGTAATTTTTTCATCTAATTCATCCACTTTTGTTTTTAGGTCGGCTTCAGAACTTTTTAACTCACCAGTTTTTGCTTTAGCAGCATTCGCTTCTTCTTGTTTTCCTTCTTTAAAAAGAATGCCTATTTGCTTAGATATTTGATTCATCTCAGCAGCAATAGACTCTAGCGAGGCTTTGGATGCTCTCCACTGTTCATCAAGTGTTAATATTTCATCAATAATAGGACTAGCGTCAAAGTGACGTTTTTGTAATCCTTCAATGATCTCGTCTTTGTTTGTTCGAATGCGTTGTATTTCGAGCATGATACTGGGTTTGTTTTCTAGGGTACGAATTTAGTTCTTTTGTTGATGGAAATGGATTTCTTAGCAACAAAAAAAAGGGACCTCTTTCGAGACCCCTTTCAAATAATTGTGCGTTCAATTATGCTTCAGTAGTCTCAAAAGGAACTATTGATACAAACGAACGATTGTTTTTCTTTTTACGGAATTCTACTACTCCATCAGTCAAAGCAAACAAAGTGTGATCTTTTCCGATCCCAACGTTTGTTCCTGGGTGATGTTGAGTTCCTCTTTGACGAACAATAATATTACCAGCAATTGCTGCTTGTCCTCCAAAAATTTTAACTCCTAATCGTTTACTTTCTGATTCACGACCGTTTTTAGAACTACCGACTCCTTTTTTATGTGCCATGGTGTTTTAATTTTCGATTCCATCCAAATGGAGGGAGTCAGTTATGCTTTAATATCTTTAATCGTAATCGCTGTAAAGCTCTGACGATGTCCGTTTCTCTTTTTGTAACCTTTTCTACGCTTCTTTTTGAAAACGATTACCTTGTCACCTTTTAAGTGCTCTTCTACTTGTGCAGTAACTTTTGCACCTTTTATAGCTGGGGCGCCAAGTGTCACTTTTCCATCGTTGTCTACTAAAAGCACTTTATCGAAGTCAACCTTCTTTCCTGCTTCTGCATCTAAACGGTGAACAAAGATCTTTTGGTCTTTTTGCACCTTAAACTGCTGCCCTGCTATCTCTACAATTGCGTACATAATAGCTAAATTCTATTTGTTAATAACCCAAAATTGGGACGACAAAGATAGATTTTTTTATTAACAATGCAATGTGTGGACAGTAAAAAGAAGTTTTTTGGTGTGTTTTTTTTATTAAGCTGGTTCAATGGGTGTTGCAGTAGGTGTGCTTGTGTGTTTCTGAATTCATTGTTATGTGGATAAAATGCTATGTGAAATCAGTGGAGGTAAGAAAAAGAATTGGGGTATGGAGACGTAGGGGTTGGTTTTTGGCACGTAAATTGAAATACACTACTCGAAATCTTTAAAACACGGAATTATGAAAAGAATGATTATTACACTGATAGCTTTGGGAGGGTTTGTGTTTGCTAGTGACGCGCAAGAACGCGAAAAAATACCAACAGAAGCTCCAAGAGTTACGCGTCCGTTTGTTAAAGATGTGAATGCGGCTTTGCGATGGGAAGAAGGAGGGAGAGAGGTGTTGATGAAAGTGCCGTCTCGTTCTAGTGTTGCTCCTGCAGGAAAGAATCAAGTTAAACCGAGAAAAATGATTAAGACAATAGGTCCACGTGAGAAAATTCAGGATCCAGAGAAGCGAAAGTAGGGTATATATAGTTTATATAATAGATAGAAGAAGGGGCTTGTAAGAGTCCCTTTTTTTATTTTATATTTGTTAGTAGAGGAAGTTGTTTTTTAAGCTGGCGCTGATGTTACGGAAGACTAGTGCTAGTTTTAACTTCTTATGGATTTTCCATATACCGTAGCAATAGTAAATTTTATAATAAATAATAATATGGTAAAACGAAGCCTATTGTTTGCTGCGCTTTTGTTTTTAACTGCAGGGTGTCAGAAAACTGGATTTTTAACAAGGTATGGGATTTTTCATGTAAAAAAAGGGGAGACGAATGTAGCTACTATGGATGGTACTATCGGAGGAAGAACTGAGAAGCATTTTGACCGTTTGATTAAGGATTATCCAGAATTGGAAGTGATTGTTTTGGGGAATTGCCCTGGGTCTAAAAATGACGATGTTAATTTGAAGGTCTCGAAAAAAATATATGATGCTGGAATTAACACTTATTTGAATGCTGATTCGGAAATAGCTTCTGGTGCTGTGGATCTTTTTTTGGCAGGGAATAAACGTACAATAGTGAGTGGCGCTAAGATTGGGGTGCATTCTTGGTCTGGTGATGGAAAAGAGGCTGATCAGCTTGCTGTAGATGATCCAGAACATGATCTTTATATCGAATATTACAAATCTGTTGGATTTACAGAGCAAGAAGCTAGAGATTTTTACTTTTTCACAATTAATGCTGCTAGTGCTAGTTCAATACATTGGATGACTCAATCTGAGATTGTTCAGTACGGCATGGCTAGGTAAGGAATCTTTTCTTTTTTACTGTAGTAAAGGGTGTCGTTATGATGCCCTTTTTTAGTTTGTAGTCTTTTTTCCTAAAACGTTTGCTATGAATATTCCGGCTATAACAACTCCCATTGAAATGATTTGTAATGAATTGATCTTTTCTCCGAAATAGATTCCGATGATCATGGCGACAATTGGTATTAAATAGGTCACGCTACTTGCAAAAAGCACGGAAGAGATGGCTACAAGTTTATTGAATAAAATGAGTGCAAAAGCTGTTCCGATTACGCTTAGTATGCCGATGTATAAAAGGCCTTGGCTTGCGAATGTGTTGTTCGAGATTACGTCAAGGGTTCCTTGTTGTAGTGTGATTATTATGCTTGGGGCGAAAATGATTAAAAAAGACAGGCTGGCTATTTCAACACTTTTTAGATGACTTAATGTGTGTTTTATGGTGTTAAGGCTTATTGCGTAGCATAGTGTCGCAATAATGATAGCCATGATGTGGGTCCAATTTCCTGTCATTTCCAGGTCGGAAGAGTTGCTTCCTGCGAGTACTAGGCAGATAACACCTATTGTTCCTATGGCTACACCGAGGTATTGAATTTTTGAAAGTTTATCGTGAAATATAATGACTCCAATAAGTAATGCGAAAATAGGAGTGCAGCTATTGAGCATTCCGGCGTATCCAGATGAGATGCCTGTTTCAGCATATGTGAATAAAAATGATGGGATGAAGTTCCCGCAGGTTCCGACAATGGTTAGTAAAATAAATTGTCTCCAGCTGTTAAGTTTTCTTGCTGCGCTAATTGCAAATGGGAGGAGTGATAAGGCTGCAATTGTCATTCTAAGTCCAGCTACTTGTGAGTCGGAAAATATTGGTTGGCCACTACTTGTGAACATTCCTTTTTTCATTAGAATGAAAGAGCTTCCCCATATGCAGGCAAGAACAATGAGTGTTATCCAGCTTTTCGATTGATTCGACATGCGGTAAAAGTACACTAAAATTCAGAGGTAGAAAACCAATTAGTTTTCCACATTGTGAAAAAATCTACCACTTTATACCACTTTTACTGTATTCCTTTATTTATAGGCTTTTATATGCTTATTTGTGTAACTTTTATTTGTTTTGCTCGTTGATACTTATGAACAATGGAAAACTCAGTGGTAAAAAGTGGTAAAAATGATTTATTTTTACTCATTATAAAACCGTTATGGCAGGCTTAGTAGGAGAATATGAAGTGAAATTGGACGCGAAAGGGCGTTTTATGTTTCCTTCCGGTTTACGGAAGCAGCTTCCTCCTGCGGCACAACGAGATTTCATGTTGAATAAAGGTTTTGAAGATTGTCTTACGCTCTTTCCGCTTGCTGAGTGGGAGAAGTTGAGTGAGAAATTGTCAAAGCTGAATTTGTTCAAGCCAAAAAACAGGATGTTTTATAGATTGTTTCATCAGGGTGCAAAATTGGTTGCTCTTGATAAGGCAGGTAGAGCATTGATTCCTGTAGCTCATATGGAGCGTGTTGGTTTAGAGCAGGAGGTGATGTTAATCGCTTACAATGACCGAATTGAAATCTGGGATAAGTCGAAGTACTTCGAAATGATCGAGGGCTCCATGACGGATTTTGCTGATTTAGCAGATGAAGTAATGGGAGACTTGACAGATGGAGAATAATCACGAGTATCATATACCGGTAATGTTGCAGGAGTGCATGGATGGGTTGAGAATTAACCCTGATGGCGTTTATGTGGATGTCACTTTTGGTGGCGGCGGACATTCAAGGGAGATTTTTTCGAGGCTTAGTTCTTCGGGGAGGTTGATTTCTTTTGATCAGGATCCTGATGCTTTGGGGAATGTTTGGGAGGCTCCAAATTTTGATTTTGTTCAGGCGAACTTTGCGTTTGTTTCAAATCATTTAAGACTTCTTGGGGTTGATAGAGTTGATGGGATTCTTGCTGATTTGGGGGTTTCTTCTCATCAGTTTGATGTAGAGGAAAGGGGCTTTTCTATACGTGGGGAAGCACGCTTGGATATGAGGATGAATCAGAATGGAGAATTGACGGCTGAGATGGTTGTGAATGATTATGATGAGGGTGAGTTGTTACGAGTGTTTCGTATGTATGGTGAAATTCAGAATGCTAGAAAGTTGGTTGCGGCTATTGTGTCTAGTCGAAGAAATCGAAGAATTAAGACGACTGAGGAGCTGGTGACTGTTGCTGAAGTATGTGCTCAGAAAAGAAAGGAGAATAAGTACTTGGCGCAGGTTTTTCAAGCGATTCGTATTGAGGTGAATGGTGAGATGGATGTGTTGGAGCAGTTGCTTGGTCAGTGTGAGAAAGTGTTGAAGCCAGGTGGTCGCTTGGTGGTGATGTCTTATCATTCGCTAGAGGATCGAATGGTTAAAAATTATATGAAACGTGGGTCGATAAGTGGTGAAATTGAAAAGGATTTCTTTGGGAATGTTTTGAAGCCGTTCACAGAGGTGATGAGGAAGCCTGTTGCCCCTACGGATGAGGAAATAGGTGTCAATAGTAGGGCGCGGAGTGCGAAACTGAGGATAGCGGAGAGAGATGGAGAATGAGTTTTTGGATAGGGCACAGCTTGAGGAGAAGAAATCTGTAGCAGATAAGAAGAAGAAGGAGCGTGCTGCACGGTTGAGGAAACGAAAGGAAAGGAAGTCGAGTGCATTCATTCAGATTTTGAATGGTGACTTCTTTACAAAGGATTTTATGTTAGCTAATCTCCCATTTATCTTTTTCATAATGTTTCTCTTGTTGTTGAGTGTGAGTAAAGGGTATTATGGAAAGCAACTGACTAAGGATGTGAAGCAAACTCAGGGCGAGCTGGATGAATTGACTTCGGATTATTTCGAGGCAAAAGTAAGATTAGAGGAAGATACACAGAGAAAGAAGTTGGCAAAGCGATTGGCTTCAAAGGGGTTGAAAGAAACGGTGAACCCAACCAAGGTAATTAGGATTGAGAAGAAAAAATAATGAGTGAACGCAAAGACATATTTTGGAGATCGTACCTCGTGTATTTCGGGTTTGCGGTGTTGATGCTTGTTGCGTTGATTAAGACTATCGCCATTCAAATGGATAACGGTGGTAAGGTGTTTATGTCGTCGGCAAATGGTGAAGAAAGGATGCCTACGCGTGTTGTGTTGAAGAAGCCTCGTTTAGGGCAGATATTGGATGCGAATTATAAGCCTTTGGTGACATCTGTTTCGTATTACGATATCCATATGGATCCTACTGTTGTGGATGAGGAGTTGTTTAATAGTAAGGTTTCTGATCTGTCTGTGGCATTGAATGATTTGTTTCCAGATCAAACTGCAAAGGAGTTTTTGGATGTGATGCGTAAAGGGCGTGCTGATAGTAGTCAGTATGTTTTGATTCGTAGGAAGGTGACAAATGATCAGCGGAAGAAGATTGGTCAGATGCCAATTTTTGAGAAAGGACGGTTTAAAGGTGGTTTACTTGATAATGAGGAAACGATTGATCGGAAGCGTCCACATGGGGAGTTGATGAAAAGGACTCTTGGGTATGTTAAGAAGCTTGGGAATGGTGAAGAGTTGAGAGTTGGACTTGAAGGAGCTTATATTGATTATTTACGAGGGGTTCCTGGAGAAGAGGTTGAGCAGAAGATTTCTACCGGATGGAAAAAAATTGGGCCTGTTACAAAAGAGCCTGTTGAAGGGGCTAATATTGTTACTACGATTGATAAAGAGATTCAAGAGGTTGCTCATTCTGAATTGTTGAATCAGTTGGTGGATCAGGGGGCTAGAAATGGTTGTGTCATCGTGATGGATGTTAAGACTGGTTATGTTAAGGCAATTGCTAATCTCGTAAAGAATAAAGATGGTAATTATTATGAAGCTTACAATCATGCGATAGGAACAAAGGAGGTTCCTGGGTCAACGTTTAAGTTGGCGTCTTTGATGGCTTTGTTGGAGGATGGTAAGGTGACGTTGGAGGATGAGGTGAATGCTGTTGGGAAGTACGAATTTTATGACAGAGCA
The DNA here is from genome assembly GCA_022448165.1 of Crocinitomicaceae bacterium. Classification (GTDB taxonomy): domain Bacteria; phylum Bacteroidota; class Bacteroidia; order Flavobacteriales_D; family Crocinitomicaceae; genus UBA4466. Next base: position 13,413 of record JAKVAS010000021.1, read on the forward strand.
CTTCATGATTCGCGGAAATGGGGGTATGGAAAGATTTCTATACAGTCAGCTTTTGAAAAATCATCAAATGTATTAGCGAAGGTTGTTCATGCTGCGTATAAGGATGAACCACAGGCTTTTGTTGATCGTTTAAAGAGTTTTGGGTTGGCTGATCCATTAGGGATTGAGATAAAAGGTGAGCCTATACCTACGGTTTATGAGCCGGGAATGTCTAATTGGTCTGGTATTTCACTGCCTTGGATGGCAGTTGGTTATGAGGTACAGCAAACGCCGTTGCAGACGTTGGCTTTTTATAATGCTGTTGCAAATGATGGGAAGTTTCTAAAGCCACAGTTTGTTCGTGAAATTCGAAGAGGGAATCAGGTGGTTGAATCTTTTGATCCAGTGGTGTTGAAAGAGCGTGTTTGCTCGGATAAAACCGTGAAGGATTTACAAAAATGTTTGAAAGGAGTTGTGCAAAGAGGTACGGGATCGGCGTTGAAATCTGCGTATTTTGATATAGCTGGAAAGACGGGTACTGCAAGGATTCTTAATGATGATATGCGTTATGGGGAGGTTGGGGAGCAGAAATATTTGGCTTCGTTTGCTGGATATTTCCCTGCTGATAATCCCATTTACTCGTGTATTGTTGTGATTTCTGCGCCATCTAAAGATATATATGGGGCGGTGGTTTCAGGAACTGTCTTTAATGCTATTGCCAATAAGGTGTATGCGTCTAGTTTTCAGTATCACGATCCTGTGAATGTGAAGAAGAATAAGGTTAAGAGTATTCCTAGGGTTCGTGTTGGTAGTCAGAAGGATTTAGTGGAGCTGTTAGGGGAGTTTGATGTGCCGTTTGTAGTTGATGCGAGCACTGAGTATAGTGTGGTTAGAAAGAAGGATGGTAAGGCTATTGTAGAGAATCGATTTATAGGAAAGGATACTGTTCCAAATGTGATAGGGATGACGGCAAAAGATGCGGTTTATCTAATTGAGTCGTGCGGAATGGGGGTGCGTATCGAGGGTGTTGGAAAGGTTGTTTCGCAATCAATCCGGCCAGGTGTGGAGGTTTCAAAAGGAGTGGTAATTAAAATCGGTTTGAAGTAATGGCATTGGTCAAAGACATATTGTATGGTGTGAATTTGCTTTCGTTGAAAGGGAGTACAGATATTTCTGTTTCTGATTTGACGTTTGATTCAAGATTGGTAACTGTCAATTCGATGTTTTTTGCAATTGTAGGTTCTGTTAGTGATGGCCATGATTATATCGCGCAAGCCATTGATACGGGGTGTAAGGTGATTGTGTCGGAGAGAGATATTGAAGTTCCTAGTGATGTTAATTTAATTGTAGTTGATAGTACATCGAAAGCGTTAGCGATTGTTGCGAGTAATTTCTTCGGTGAACCATCTAGGCAGTTGAAGTTGATAGGTGTTACTGGTACGAATGGGAAAACAACTATTGCAACCTTGCTATATAACTTATATTCTGAAATGGGGTATCAGTGTGGATTGCTTTCAACAGTTGTGAATAAGATTGGTGATCGTGATGTTCCTTCTACTCATACAACTCCAAATCCAATTGTGTTGAATCAATTGTTGGCTGAGATGGTGGAGGAAGGGATCTCTCATTGTTTTATGGAGGTTAGTTCACATGCGATTCATCAAAATCGTATTGCAGGGTTGAGTTTTGTTGGTGGAGCGTTTACTAATATTACTCATGACCATCTAGATTATCACAATACATTTAAAGAGTATATCGACGTAAAAAAGGCGTTTTTTGATGTGCTTCCAAATACTGCTTTTGCTTTGACAAATGCAGATGACAAAAATGGTGGTGTGATGTTGCAAAATACACGTGCAAGAAAACGCACGTATGCCATGAAAACCGTTGCTGATTATAAGGTGAAGGTGTTAGAAAATCAGTTTTCAGGACTTGTGTTAAGTATTAATAATACGGAGTTATGGACTAGGTTGATAGGTGACTTTAACGCGTATAACTTATTGTGTGTGTTTGGTATTAGTCAAGAGCTTGGAGATGATTCAATTGAGGTGCTTACTGTTTTGAGTCAATTGAATTCTGTCGATGGAAGGTTTGAGTATGTTCGCAGTACAAGCGGAATTACAGCAATTATTGATTATGCGCATACGCCTGATGCCTTGGATAATGTGTTGAGGACAATTGCAAATATTCGAACGAAAAATGAAACAGTATTTACTGTTGTTGGTTGTGGTGGTGATCGTGATAAAACAAAACGACCGGCTATGGCGGCAATTGCTTGCGATAAATCCGATAAAGTAATTCTTACTTCTGATAATCCACGTTCCGAAGATCCGAATGTGATCATTAATGATATGATGGAAGGGGTCGATGGAGTTAATTTTAAAAAGACACTTTCTATTGTGGATAGGGCGCAAGCCATTAAAACGGCCGTTTCAATGGCTGAAAAGGATGATATCATCCTCATTGCAGGAAAGGGGCATGAAAAGTATCAGGAGATCAAGGGTGTGCGCCATGATTTTGATGATATGAAAACGATAAAAGAACTATTTAATAAACTCGAGAAATAATGCTAACGTATCTATTTAATTATTTGAATGAAATGAATTTTCCTGGGGCGGGATTGTTCGAGTATATCTCGTTCCGTGCAGGTATGGCGTTGATTCTTTCATTGATTGTTTCTATGGTGTTTGGTAAACGATTGATCGGTTTACTTCAGAAACAGCAAGTTGGAGAGACGATACGTGATCTTGGATTGGAAGGGCAGTTGTCGAAGGCTGGAACTCCAACTATGGGAGGTTTGATTATTCTTGCTGCAATTTTGATTCCCACCCTTTTGTTTGCGCATTTGACAAATATCTATGTCATTACCATGTTGATTGCAACTGTTTGGTTAGGGGCTATTGGATTTATTGATGATTACATCAAGGTATTTAAAAAGAATAAAAAAGGGTTGGCTGGTAAGTTCAAAGTGATCGGTCAGGTTGGAGTTGGGATTATCGTTGGGTCTATCCTTTACTTTCATCCAGATGTAGTGGTTCATAAAAAGGTGGACGCGTCATATGAATTACAACCAGGAGAGAAGTTTGTTACTAAGATGCATATTGATGAAGATGCTACTTATGAATCAAAGTGGATTGAGACAGATGATATGACAACGACAATTCCATTTGTTAAAAACAATGAGTTTAATTACAACTGGTTGGTTGGTGATTGGATGGGGACTTGGGGTTGGTTGTTATTTATTCCTGTTGTGATTTTTATTGTTGTTTTCATTTCAAATGGAGCGAATTTGACGGATGGTCTAGATGGTTTGGCTACTGGTACTTCTGCAATTATTGGGATTTCTTTAGCGATTCTCGCTTATGTGTCTACAAATGTTCATTTCGCAGATTATTTGGATGTTATGTATATCCCGGGGGCTGAGGAGATGGTGATATTTATTTCTGCGTTTGTCGGTGCATGTATTGGTTTTTTATGGTACAACTCTTATCCAGCTCAGGTTTTTATGGGGGATACTGGGAGTTTGGCAATCGGTGGGATAATTGCAGTCTTTGCAATTGCTATTCGTAAGGAATTATTGATTCCAATCTTGTGTGGGGTTTTCATTATTGAGAATGTATCCGTGATAATGCAGGTTGGATGGTTCAAGTTTACAAAAAAGAAATATGGGGAAGGACGTAGGGTCTTTTTAATGGCGCCTTTACATCATCATTATCAAAAGAAAGGGTTGCATGAAGCGAAGATTGTGTCGCGTTTCTGGATTGTTGCTATTCTGTTTGCGGTAATTGCGATTGTAACGCTGAAGGTAAGGTAGAGAAGTGAACGGAAAAGGGAAACATATCGTGATTTTGGGCGCTGGAGAAAGCGGTGTTGGAGCGGCAATTCTTGCTAAAAAGGAAGGTTGGAGTGTGTTTGTTTCTGATTTCGGAAGTGTCAGCGATAAGTATCAGTCTGAATTAAATGAGTTAGGAGTTGAGTGGGAGGAGAAGAAGCATTCGATGGAGCGGATTTTGACTGCTGACTTAGTTGTTAAATCTCCGGGTATTCCAGATACGGTTCCTGTGATGAAGGCAATAACAGAAAAAGAAATTCATGTTGTGTCTGAAATTGAGTTCGCTGGCTATTATTCTACAGCAAAAACGATTTGTATTACAGGTAGTAATGGAAAGACGACCACGGCGATGCTGACATACCACATTCTGAAAAAGGGTGGTGTTAACGTTGGGTTGGCTGGTAATATCGGTGATAGTTATGCGAAACAGGTGGCTCAAGAATCTTATGACTGGTATGTGTTGGAATTGAGTTCTTTTCAGTTGGATAATATGTATGAATTTAAGGCGGATATCTCTGTTTTGATGAATATTACACCTGACCACTTGGATAGATATGATTACAAAATGCAGAATTATGTGGACTCTAAATTTCGCATCGTTCAGAATCAAATAGAAACGGATTGGTTCATTTATAATTTGGATGACCCGATTATTACGAAAGAATTAGAAAAGAGAACAATTCTCGCTCAAAGTGCACCTTTTTCATTGAAGGAAGAGGTGAGTCAAGGAGGATTTTTAAAAAGCAAACAAATAACAATAAACATAAATAATCAACTCACTATGGGAATTCATGAACTAGCATTAAAGGGTAAACATAATGCCCAAAACTCATTGGCGTCAGGAATCGCCGCAAGAGTTTTAGAAATTAGAAAAGAAGGTGTACGTGAAAGTCTTACAGACTTTGTGAATGTGGAACATCGTTTGGAATTCGTGGCAAAGGTACACGGGATCGAGTTTATTAATGATTCAAAAGCGACAAATGTGAACTCTACTTGGTTTGCGTTGGAGTCAATGGAAACTCCTACTGTTTGGATCGTTGGTGGGGTTGATAAAGGAAATGATTATTCAGAATTGTTTGAGTTAGTGGATGAGAAGGTTGATGCTATCATTTGCTTAGGTAAGAACAACGAGAAGATAAAGGAAGCGTTTGATGGGATGGTTGAAACAATTGTTGAGACTACATCTGCAATGGAAGCGGTTGCTTGGGGGTATAGATTAGCAAAGAAGGATCAAAGCGTTTTGTTGTCCCCTGCATGTGCAAGTTTTGATCTTTTCGAGAGTTATGAAGAGAGAGGGAATGAGTTTAAAAAGGCGGTAAGAGCACTTTAGAGAAAATGAGTCAAAAATTGAAACATTCGCTTGATGAGCGGCTTTTGGGCGCGCGTCAGGAAGGTCTGAGAGAAATCCAGAATAATGGGTCTGTCAAAGCACATGGAAAGGTGTTGGGGATGGATACATTTTCTTGGGTGAATCCGGATATGGATGGCCTTTCACGTATGATTGGGTCAATGCCGAATGCTTCAGTTTGGGTTACGGAATTTAAGCAGGTTGAATGGTTAGTTCGGAATTATCCTGAATTAGTTAAAGGAATCCATGCGGTGGTTATTTTTGATTCTATCGAGGATGGGGCTGCCGATTGGTTAGATGATTTACGTAGCGTGGCTTTTACACAAGGTGTTAGCGATTCTTTGATGTTCTTAAATGCATTGGAGAGCGAAGGGATGTCATTTTTTTTCACAATTAGTGGTGAGAAATGGCGTGGTCGAAAAGAAGAGTTTGAATCATATTTATACGGATTGTATTAGAGAATGGATAAGATTCTTAAACATTTAAATGGAGATAGAGTGATCTGGGTGATCGCAATGCTCATGATGATGCTTTCGTTGGTTACGGTGTACAGTTTTGTGCCCATTCTAGTGAAGGTTGAAGGTGGGACGCCCTTTAAGTATTTGTTTAAGCATCTTGTATATATCGGGATTAGTTTAGGTGTGATGTATTGGGTGCATAGGAAGGATCCTAAGTATTTTTCGCAGCTCTCTAAATTTGGGTTTTACCTTGCGGTAGCTTTGATGATTTTTACTTTCTTTTTTGGTGTAACCGTGAATACGGCAAGTCGCTGGGTGAGGATTCCTTTTGTGGGATTAACTTTTCAGTCGTCGGATTTTGCGCGTTTGGCACTTGTAATATATATATCACGATTACTTGTTAAAAAGAAAGATAAGCTAAACGATTGGAAAGAAGGATTTTTGCCTGTTGTTGTCCCTATTATTGTTATTTGTGGGTTGATTATGAAGGACAACTTTTCTACAGCGGCAATTCTTTTTGGAGTTAGTTTAGTTATTCTGTTTTTAGGAAAGGTTCCTTTTTCTAAGGTTGCAACCATGATTGTTGGTGGTATCTTGATGCTTTCTACCTTGATTAGTATACAGGAGCTTGCCCCTGAGTCTAATGTGCTTCCTCGTTGGGAAACATGGAAGAATAGGATTTTTAATCATGTGGATGATGAGCAAAGTGTACAGGACAATGCGCAGGTTTCGAATTCAAAAGATGCGATCTTTAATGGTAGACCTAAGTTTGAGAATGGGTTTGGTTTTATTGGGGGTAAAGGAGTGGGTAATGGTCAATTGAAAGGGTATTTACCTGAAGCTTATGCTGATTTCTTTTATGCGAGTTTCGTTGAGGAGTTCGGGCCTATTTGGGCGGGTGTACTTATTCTTTTGTATCTCATTTTGCTTTACCGTATTATGAGGATTGGATTGAACTCAAAGAAGATGTTTGAGACATATGTTTGTATTGGAATTGGTGTATTGATGTTGAGTCAGGCGACTGTGAATATGTTGGTGTGTACAGGGGTTTTTCCTGTTACGGGTCAAAATATGCCGTTGTTGGCGATGGGGGGATCTGCAATGATTATGACGTGCTTAGGATTGGGAATTGTTCAGTCAATCGCCAGTAGTCAGAATGTGGAGGAGAAAAAGAAGGGGGATATGATATTAGAGAGTGTTTAATATAATAGTCAGGTTGAATAAGGGAGCATGATTAAAAAAGTAATTATATCTGGAGGTGGAACAGGGGGGCATATCTTTCCTGCGATAGCTATTGCGGATGAGATAAAGAGAAGAAATCCCAATGCCGAAATCTTGTTCGTTGGAGCCGAGGGTAAGATGGAAATGGAAAAAGTTCCTGCGGCAGGATATAAGATTGAAGGATTGCCAATTGTTGGGTTTAAGCGGAAGTTGGCATTGTCTAATTTCCTGTTGCCGTTTAAAATTCTCGGGAGTATGATTAAAGCTCGGAAATTGGTGAAGGGATTTCAGCCTGAAGTGGCAGTGGGCGTTGGTGGTTATGCCAGTGGTCCTACTTTGAAGGCGGCTACCATGTTGAAGGTTCCTTCGATGGTTCAAGAGCAGAATTCTTTCCCAGGAAAAACGAATAAATTACTGGCTAAAAGTGTTAAGAAGATATGTGTTGCTTATGACGGTTTGGAGCGTTTTTTCCCAGCGGATAAAATTGTGTTGACTGGAAATCCTACGAGAAAGGAAATGGTGACAATTGAAGGTAAGGAGTCTGAAGGATATTTATTTTACGGATTTGATCCTTCAAAAAAAACGGTGTTGATCATTGGGGGGAGTTTAGGTGCTAGAACCTTGAATGAAAGTGTTGTGGCTAATTTAAAGGAATTGGAAAATAGTGGAGTTCAGGTATTATGGCAATGTGGTAAGTTGTATCATGATAAGCTGAAGGAGTCTTTAAAGGGGGTGGACTTAGGGAATGTAAAGATGGTACAGTTCATTACCCGAATGGATTTAGCGTACGCAATAGCGGATGTTGTTATTTCTAGGGCGGGGGCAATTTCTGTTTCTGAATTATGTTTGGTTAAGAAGCCTACGGTGTTGGTTCCTTCTCCAAATGTTGCCGAAGACCATCAAACGAAAAATGCCATGGCGCTTGTTGAAAAAAACGCTGCGATTTTGGTGAAGGATGTCGATAGTAAAGATAAGCTTATTTCAGAGGTGCTTCAATTAATGAGTGATTCGGTTCGCTGTGCTGAACTTAGAGAGGGGATAGCTTCTCTAGGTAAGCCAAACGCCACTGCAGAGATTGTGGATCAATTGGAAAAATTGGTGTAGAAATGATTGAGAGACCACAAGTAGATATTAAAAGTTTCAATCGTGTGTATTTCATTGGGATTGGCGGTATTGGTATGTCTGCTTTGGCAAGATATTTTAAAAGACAAGGACTTCCTGTTGCGGGATATGATAAAACGCCTAGTCCGTTAACGCATGCGTTATCTTTAGAGGGGATTAATGTTCATTTTGAGGATCGCGCGAGTGATGTTATTGGTGTGTATAGATCAAATGAAGATACTTTGGTGGTTTATACACCTGCGATTCCTGAAGAGATGGGGGAGCTATCGTTTTTCAGGAACAATGGATATGTTGTGCTGAAACGAGCTCAAGTATTAGGTTTGATAACAAGAAGTTCGAAGGCGTTGGGTGTTGCTGGTACGCATGGTAAAACAACAACAAGTACAATGTTGGCTCATATAATGAATGAGTCTGAATTGGGCTGTAATGCTTTTTTGGGTGGAATTGCAACTAATTTCAATTCTAATTTTGTAAGTCATGAAAGTAGTCCATGGACAGTGATTGAGGCAGATGAATTTGATCGATCCTTTTTACAATTGACACCGTTCGGAACCATTATTACGTCAACAGATGCTGATCATTTGGATATTTATGGTGATACGGATGTGTTTCTAGAAGGGTTTAAAGAATATGTAAAATGCATACGTAAGGATGGTTTTTCGGTTTCGCATATAGATGTTGAGCTTGATATTTCATCGAGTAAGACTTATGCTGTAGGACGAAAAGCGGATTATCAAGGAGGTAATCTTAGGTTTCAAGATGCTCGTTTTATGTTTGATGTTACTCTTCCAGATGGAGTTGTTTGGGAGGCGGTTGAATTAGGGATTCCAGGAATTCATAATGCTGAAAATGCGATTGCTTGTATTGCAATGGTTTTAGAGTTGGGGCTTACTGAAGATTTGATTCGTAAGGCATTGAAATCCTTCAAAGGAGTGAAACGAAGATTTGAGTACCATGTTCGTAAGGAAGATGTAGTGTATATTGATGATTACGCGCATCATCCAACCGAGATTAAAGCGCTTATTGATTCGGTTAAATTGTTGTATCCAAATCAAAAGATAATAGGAGTTTTTCAGCCACATTTATATTCAAGAACGAGAGATTTTTTTGATGGTTTCGTTGAGCAATTGTCTCGACTGGACGAGTTGATTTTACTTCCGATTTATCCTGCAAGAGAGTTGCCGATCGAAGGTGTGACTAGTGAGAAGTTACTTGATCAGATTGACTTAAAAGCTAAAACGCTGCTTTCAGGGAATGAAGTGTTGGGTTATTTTGAAGATGGAGTCAATGGGGTTGTGTTGACAATAGGGGCCGGTGATATTGATCGTATTGTACGCGGTTTAACCGAAAAATTGACAGCGGAATGAAAAGGTGGTTAATGATTGGTTTTTGGGCATTGTTTGCTGTCAGTACCATTGTGTTAATGGTGACGGTACAGCGCACGCATGCCGCCGCATTGGTCAGTCCACCTGAAATTGTGATTAATGCAAAAGGAGATGCGTTTGTAACCAAGGTGCAGCTTGCTAAAATGCTTCAAGATGAAGGCCTTATTCGAGATTTTCAATCGAAAGAAGAGGTATCGCCTGAGAAGATTGAAGAATTTATTGGAAGTATTTCGCAGGTGAAATCAGCAGAAGTTTTTATGAGACTTGGATCAGAATGGAGGATTGAAGTTGAGCTTAAAAAGCCTTTAGCACGAATTTATAATAAATATGATGAGACTTTCTATTTAGATGAAGATGGAGATGTAATGTCGACAACACCAGCTCATACTGCTCGTGTTTTGGTAGTAACAGGGGAGATTTATGATCGTCGAAATGGACATTCTGTAAAGGACATTATCAACAACGATTCCTTGAAAAGTATTCTAAAGTTGGATGAAATCTATCGTATTTCCGGTTATGTTTGTCATGATCCCGTAATGTGTTCTTTAATAGGACAATTACACGTTGAAAAGAACGGTGATTTGATCCTTGTTCCGCTAGTGGGAGATTTTAAAATAATTTTTGGTTCTGCTGATTCGGAAGAAGAAGTAAAAGCGAAGTTTGAGAAACTTAGAATCTTCTATAAAGAAGGAATGCCGAATGTAGGCTGGAACAAATACACAGAGATTAGTCTCAAATATCGGGATCAAATAGTATGTAGAACCAAACCGACCGTGGCAAGCGGAGATATATAGGAATAATGATGGGGAAAGTAATTGTAGGATTAGATATTGGGACCACAAAAATTGCGTGTTTTGTTGGACGTAGCAATGAACACGGGAAAATTGAGATTCTGTCTATGGGTAAGACTGAGTCTTTGGGTGTGATGCGTGGAATGGTTTCTAATATTGAAAAGACGATTCAATCCATTAATGGTGCAGTTGCTGAAGCGCAAGACCGTATCGAAGGAGAATTGAAAATCAATACTGTAAATGTTGGAATTGCTGGTCAACACATTAAGAGCATTCAGCATCGAGGAATTTATACCAGAACTGATTTAGATTCTGAGATCTCACAAAATGATATCAATCGTTTGGTAGATGACATGTATAAAATGGCAATGCCTCCAGGTGAACAAATTATTACGGTATTACCACAAGAATATATTATTGATAACGAGCAAGGTATTAAGGATCCAATTGGAATGTCCGGAGTACGTTTGGAAGCGAATTTTCATATCATTACGGGGAATGTTGGCGCATCTATGAATATTCATAAATGTGTTGAACGTTCAGGGTTGAAGGTTAAGGATATTATTTTAGAGCCAATCGCTTCCGCTGATGCTGTGTTAACAGAGGAAGAAAAGGAGGCGGGAATTGTATTGGTTGATATCGGTGGTGGTACAACAGATGTAGCGATTTTCCATGAAGGAATTATTCGTCATACTGCTGTGATTCCATTTGGAGGGAATGTGATTTCTGAAGATATTAAGGAAGGATGTACTATCATGAAACGTCAAGCAGAGAAATTGAAGCAGAAATTTGGTTCAGCATTGGCAAGTGAGAGTCAGGAGAATGAAGTGGTGGCGATTCCTGGTTTACGAGGACGTGCTCCAAAGGAGATTACTTTGAGAAACTTGGCGAGTATTATTCAAGCTAGAATGGAAGAGATCATTGATCTTGTACATTATGAAATACGTAATTCAGGTTACGAGAAAAAACTAATTGGTGGAATTGTAGTTACTGGAGGAGGATCGCAATTGAAACACATCACGCAATTGTTTGAATATGTTACAGGAATGGATACGCGACTTGGATATCCAACTGAGCATTTATCAAACACGAATAATGAAGCAATGATGAGCCCAATGTATGCAACAGGTATTGGCTTGGTGTTGAAAGGGTTTGAAGATTTAAAGAAAGAAACAACACCAGAAGCTGCTAGTACTGGTGATGTGAAAACACATTCAGAGAAAACACGAGGATCATTTTTTGATACAATCATTAAGAAAGGAAAAACGTGGTTTGCTGAGGAGGATTAAGTGTTAGCTGAATCCTTAGAATAATGGTCGGGGAGACCAGGTAGGTGAGAAGAAAGCGTAGCTTTCGATAGCCAAGCGAGAAGCTTGGGATGTTGAAAATGCTGAGCCGTAGCTCTCGATAATCAAGTGAGAACTTGAAAATTTAGGTACTGCGAAAGCATGATAAATTAAGACAAACAACAACTAATAAATAGAAAGAATGGATTTTGAATTACCCAAAGGAGACAAAAAATCGATCATTAAGGTGATCGGTGTTGGTGGAGGCGGAGGGAATGCCGTAAACCACATGTATAATATGGGAATCAGAGGGGTTGATTTCGTAGTTTGTAATACAGATATACAAGCTTTACAGATCTCTTCGGTACCGCACAAAATTCAACTTGGACCTTCATTGACGGAGGGAAGAGGAGCAGGGTCATTGCCGGAAATTGGAAAAAATGCTGCTGTTGAAAATATTGAAGAAATTCGCGAGTACTTAAGTGAAGGGGCGAAAATGGTGTTCGTTACTGCTGGAATGGGTGGTGGAACAGGTACTGGTGCTGCTCCTGTTATTGCTCAAGTTGCAAAGGAATTAGGAATTTTGACTGTTGGAATTGTTACAGTACCATTTAATTTTGAAGGTCGTAAGCGTAGAATTCAGGCAGAAGAAGGGTTAGAGGCAATGCGTCAGAATGTTGATACATTACTTGTGATTAATAACGAACGTTTACGTGAAATTACAGCGAATCTATCAGTAACAAGTGCATTTGCACAGGCGGATAATATTTTAGCTACAGCGGCAAAAGGAATTGCCGAAGTTATTGAAGTTACTGGATCAATAAATGTCGATTTTAACGATGTGAATACAGTAATGCGTGATAGTGGTGTTGCTATTATGGGTAGTGCAGCTGCTGAAGGAGATAACCGTGCATTGAAAGCAGTAAAAGAAGCATTGGAGTCTCCATTATTGAATGATAATGACATTAGCGGTGCAGAATACGTATTGTTAAACATCACATATGGAGATCAAGAAGTCTTAATGGATGAAATCACGGATATCACGGATTACATTCAAGATGCTGCAGGATCAACTGCTGATGTAATCTTTGGACATGCAAAAGATGATGGATTAGGTGATAAAATTAGTGTAACAGTTATTGCTACTGGATTTCATTCATCTCCATTAACGGGTTTTGAGAAAGCGCCTAAGCGCAACGTCACTACTTTAGAAGAAGATAAAGTAAACGAGATCAAAACACCAATGCAATCACCAACGCAACAAAATCCTTGGGCGGGAGCCAAGGAGGTTAAAGCAGAGGAGGCACCAATGGATGAGCCATTCTTGAGATCTGAAGAACAAACAATCACAGATGCAAAGAAGGAAGAGCAAAAGGAAATGCAGTTTGATTGGAATAACCCTACAGCTAAAAAAGTAGAAGTTAAAGCTGATGAAGGTGTTAAGCGCTATGCGCTCGATGATGATTTTGAGGCAGGTGAAGAGTTAGATGCTACTGCAACAAGAACGGTGTTAACTCCCGAGGAGCAGCAGCGTCGTGCGCAAGAACGTTTGACAAGAATTCAGGAATATACAAACAAGCTTAAAAGAGCGGATGGTATTCAAGAATTTGAGAATGAACCAGCATATGTTCGTCGCAAAATTCAATTGGACGAAACAATTCCAAGTAAAGAAGAAGCAACGGGTCGTTTTAGTATTTCAAAAGACGGAGACGATACGTCATTAAATAGCAATAATTCATTTTTACACGATAACGTAGACTAATGGGATTCATGGATCAAATTAATGCTGATATCAAAAAGGCGATGTTAGCAAGAGAAAAAGATAAGTTAGGCGCGTTACGCGATATTAAATCAAAACTGTTGTTAGAAGCAACTTCAGGAGGAGATGGTGAGGTAACGGATGAGGCAGCAATGAAAATTGTGATGAAGCTATATAAGCAACGTATGGACACATACACATTGTATGTAGAGCAAGGGCGCGATGATTTAGCTTCCGCTGAAAAATTTGAAGCAGATGTAATTGAAGCGTATATGCCTGAGATGATGTCTGAAGAAGAGATCGCGAAGGAGGCTGAATCGGCAATTGCAAAATTAGGAGCGTCTGGACCTCAGGATATGGGTAAAGTGATGGGGATGTTATCAGGGAAATTAGCTGGTAAAGCAGATGGAAAGATAATTGCAAACACCGTGAAAAGTTTGCTTACAAAATAGTCATTCTACAAATCCTGTTCGTTTAAGAATAGGGGTTATTAATAAAGTAAAAGCTGCGGAGTACAGGACCGCAGCTTTTTTAGTTTACTATCATTGGGGTATATGCCTTATCTGCTACTTGTATTTGTGTTAATTTATGTCGGTTTGTATTTCCAAATTGTTTGGAGTTGGCCTATTTTTCTAGTGCCAATTTTAGTTTTTTCCAAGGCATCGTTCTTTTTTCTTTTTCTTGACCATCATCGTAAAGACAATTATCATAAAGCAATTTTAGGCTCGATTGTATTGACCATCTTTGGATGTGTAATTTATTTCTGTGTAATGAATGGTTTGGCGATGATATTCGCTGGAATGGTGCCTTTTTTATTATTTGGAACCTTGTTCTTGAAGAATAAGTATAGCTCTTAATTTATAATTTACTAGTATTGAGAGATACGAAGTATTATTTGTATTGATATCTCGGTGATAACCTTGATTAAAATGAAGACCATAACCTTAATATCGATATTCATAGCGCTTTTACTTTCGAGTTGTTCAAGAGATAAAGACAAGAATACTCTGGTTGGTATGCCTTCGATAGTTGGTGAAGTGTATTTCTTCACTCAAAATTTTGATTCAATACACTGTTCAGTATTTAGTGCTTGTGATTGCTGCTCAGGCCATATGATTTTTCTCGAAGATGATGATTTTATGTATGTCGATTATTGCGTAGGTGATATCTCATACCACACAGGAAAATACAGGTTTGAAAAGGATTCTTTATTTATTAAGTAGGATGATTCATACTTTCTGAAAGAGTATAATTGGGATAAAGAATTGGATACAACAGGAATGATTACTAATGAACATAACACAAAACAACTCAGGTCAAAAGGTCTTTCATTAACTCTACGAAGTTTTTATTGTTCTGATAATTTATGCTTTAGTTTAACAGACAATGAATCATCTTATTTTGGAGTTAAAGACTCTTTATCAGTTACAAGTTTTGAACAGGATCTTCAAATAATGAAACTTGAATTATTAAATCTAAATAAGTAATTTAACTGACAAAATTCATGTTGAACAGCTGCTAATTAATGTTCAGGGCTATTTATGAATACTGACAAATTATTGATTTGCGTTTAATAATGAAAAAAGTATAAACAAAACACGGCGGATTGGCTTGGAGGGAATCTAAAGGCTAATCTATTTCTATTGTCATAGCTGCGATATAGAAAGTGTTAGTGAAAATAAAAGTGAATATGAAAGCTAAGATGCAGTCTTTTTTAATGACATTGTTTTTTGCTTGTCTCTGCTTAAATTCTAATGCACAGTATCATCATTTTATTGAATCAGGAAAGACTTGGCGTGAATTAGTGGAGTATAGTATAGGGATGTGGTACATAGATGAGTATCAAATTTATGGAGATACTACAATAAATTCTGTTTCATATAAAAAGATAGAAATGGTAACTTCCACTGATGGCAGTATTACCTTGCCTCAATATTCAGGGGCGATAAGAGAGGATACCTTGGCTAAGAGGGTTTACATTTATTTTCCTAATGACACAACTGAGAGATTGTTGTATGATTTTGATTTGGATGTCGGAGAACAACATACATTCGACTATTGTTATAGTATTTTGTTAGGCGCTGCGCCGGGAACTTTCACTGTTGATTCTATTGGTGTTTATACTGATCAAAATGGTCTAGATCGCAAAGTATGGTATTTAAATTATTCACATCTTGGTGTCGTAACAAGAATAGTTGAAGGTATCGGTAGTAATTCTGGAATGTTCTCGTACTCCTGTGCTTTTGATGTTTGGAGTGATCTTGTATGTGTCCATAAGGACAGTACAGCATTATTTGTTAATGATTTGCCTTTTGCTAATTATTGTACACCATTCATTTCCGTTGGGTTAGAGGAAAATAATCTATATGACGAAGATTTTTCATTGTATCCTAACCCTTCGAATAGTATTGTAAATATTGACTTCGAAAATACGACCGAACTTTCAAAAGTTAAGGTGTTAGCAATTGACCCGCTAGGTAGAGTTATTCCGTTGCAATCTGTAATTAAATATAATAGGATGATAGTAGATGTTTCTGCACTGAAAAATGGTTTCTATCTCCTTTCTATTCAAACGGAAGAGACGAACTATGTTAAAAGAATTTTAAAAGAGTAACGATAGTTATTATCTTAAACCTATACCCAAGCAGAATAAATAGACTTGTAATCAGTATGAAATATTCAGTCCATACTACTTTTTGTGTTGTTTGCTCATAATGATGCAGTTACAGTTTGTAGAGCCAATTACTTCTAGTTGAATATTCCTGAAAGTTGAGAGAAATTACAAATAGAGTGTTATGAAAAAATGTACTTGGGCAACCAAACACAAATTGGAAGAAGAATATCACGACATAGAATGGGGAGTTCCCATTTATGATGATAGATTATTATTCGAATTTATAATACTTGAGGGGGCTCAAGCAGGATTGAGTTGGACAACTGTTTTAGTTAAAAGAGAGCATTATCGAAAGGTCTTTGATAATTTTGAAGCAACTAAAATTGTCAAATACGATCAAAAGAAAATAGATCAATTATTAAGTGACCCAGGAATTATAAGGAACAAATTAAAAATAAATTCTGTTGTTACTAATGCTAAGGTTTTTCTTGAAATTCAGAAAGAGTATGGAAGTTTTGCAAAGTTTATTTGGGGATTTGTAGATGGAAAGCCGATTCAAAATAAATGGAGAAACTTTGCTGATATCCCCAGCAAAAATGAAATTTCTGATTTGATGAGTAAGAGCCTAAAGAAAAAAGGGTTTAAATTTATTGGAACTACAATTTGTTATGCGTTTATGCAAGCAGTAGGAATGGTAAATGACCACACAACAGATTGTTTTAGATATAATGAAATTAAGGATATGAAATGAGTGTTTTACAAATTGTATTGTAAAGCAGAGCCAGTAAGTTTAAACGAAAAATGATTGATTCGGTATGTCTTAGTTGAGTACATAATTCCCCTTGTCATCGTAATTGTAGTTTGTGTATTTGATCGCTTGAACGATTTTTCCGTGTTCATTAATTAGCCCGAATTTACCATTTAGTTGAACCAAAGCACGATTGTTTCGATAGGCCCGAATTTTTTCGAATTTTGCTGGAATGACGAGTTTACCTTTTGTATCAACTAAACCATATTTGCCCGCTTTTATGTAGAATGATAGACCATTAGATTGCGGAATTAGCTTGCCAAAATGGTGTTTGTATTTTCCTCCTGATCCGACATTATAGATGAAATGTTCATCCTTATCATTTCCATAATGAATCATGGAATCAATCCACTTAATATAGGTGTAATTAGGTTCAATAATGACCTTACCCGATCTATCTACCAGTCCGCGCCCATTATCTTTGGTTACTTCAATGAAGTTTTGATGCAAACGTCCAATACTATTGTATACAATAGGGCATAGTATTTCACCTGATTGATTGATAAAACCCCATTTGTTATTCTTTTTTATGCAGGCAATTTCGTTGCTGAAAATATCTATGTGTGAATATTGGGGAGGTAATAATACTTGTCCAGTAGCATTCATCAACCCCGAATACAGCATTTTTCCATTAGGTTCATTAACATATTTAGTGAATACAATGAAGCTATCTCTCCTATAATTGATAGTTTCTGCTTCCAGTTCAAAGGGGACAATTTGTCTTCCTTGTAAATTTAAATACCCATTACGCTGTTGACGATCACGTACTATAAACCCATGTTTAAAGGAGGAAATGGATGAAAATATAGCTGGCGTCAATTCTTTAAGCTGACGAGAAAGAAGCCCTTGAAAGAGTGTGTCATTTTTGTACTCAGTATAAAGGATCAAATCACTATAGCGTGTATCGCGAATGGATTGATAGCTATTAGAATGTAAAGGTGTTCCGAATCGATCTATAAAGGATACAGTTCCTAGCGTGATTTCTGCATATCGATTCTTGCTAATGCGCTTTAAGTGAATACGTGAACCTGGCATGGTTAATTGAAAGGTGCTATCATATATAGCGTATGGCTTGAGTTGGTTTACACGCTCTTTGTGAATGTTCTCATTACTAATCGGTCTTATATCCGAATAATTATAAAGGCGTAGATCTCGTTCAACTAAATACTCTCCGTGAGCATAATCAATAGTATGATGATTCATGGGGATCGCAATGTTTCCAAGAGTATCTAAAATTCCATAGAGCGAGATGGTCATCTCAGGCATTTCGGTACGTTGTTCTGGTTTGAACAATCTTGAAACTCGATAACCGTAACCATTTAGTTCTTTTACCTCTTGTTCGTAGGGTTGAAATCCTTGATTCCGAACAAAGTTCAAGCGTTCTTGGTGCGTGATTGTTTTGCAAGAGTTCGGTGAAGTTAATTCGATCTCTTGTAAGTTTGTAACACCATAATTTGCTGTAATTTCCCCTGTTAAATTTCGTATAAGATAGCCGTTTGATCGATTAATCATCATAGCGTCGTGAAACGAAGAACCGCCACGGGGATACACTGCATCAAGCAAAGCTCCTTGATTCAAGGACTGGGAATAGTAGTCTACCTCAATGATTTGAACGTCATTGTAAAACGGAAAATAGTAAACGGGAAGTGATGCCTCATGAATATCAGATAGTAGTTTTGGACCAAGCGGAAATTCTTGTGTAAGACCACTGAATGACAATAAAATAAAGTAAAAGAGCGTTTTCATGTCAATTAGTACATTTTTGGAGAAGGTTGGTTCAATACTTAGAACGTATGTATGAAGGTGGAGCCGCAATAATTGGTCATCAAAGAACTGTTATTTATTTGCGACGGATCTTTTTAGAGTGTCTTTAATATTAGGAGGAGAGCCTAGGTTGAAATAACGATTGAAGGAAAATCTGCCATCTATGGAAAAAAGATCTCATCCATTTTTTGATTGGCTAAATAAAGTGCATGGTATTATAAGGTAAGTAAGAAGTATTTTTGCGTAGGGATGAGCTTTATGTTTAAACGTGATATTTAATCCTTTTCTTATATAAAGGGTTGGTTTTAACATTTTAGCACTATTATGACAACAATAGTAAACCATTTTTATATCATCAAATTAGGTGTGATTTCGTTTTAGTAGATCTAAATTTTATAGCATTCTTTCAGAGAGTATATAAAAGTAAATCCTTTTAATAGCTTCTTTTATTCTTTCTTATTTAGTTTTAAATTTAAGTTTTTGTAACCTTAAGATGTGAACAAAGGTGGCGTACAATTATGGTTGTATTATGATTCAATATTTGAAGAGGAGGGAATCGATTTACATCAATTACTGCCTCTGAAAGTCTTGATTTAGATTTAAAATAATAAACTGCGAATAGCAATAAATTGATAGACTAAACCGATTACTATGATATATTAGTTGAAAGGTTGTGATACGTCAGATAAACCTAAAATTTATATGAAAAAACTCATCATAGTCGGTAGTTCAAGAAATGATGGAGATACTAGAATTCTGGCTAATGAACTTGGTGCGAAATCAAAATGGGATTTAATAGATTTGAATGATTATGATATTGGGTATTATGATTATGAACATCAAAATATTAATGACGATTATTTGAAATTAATGCGTCAAATAATTAGTAACTATGAAGTTTTGATATTTGTAACTCCCGTATATTGGTATTCAATGAGTGGAGTGATGAAAGTCTTTTTTGATAGAATAACGGATCTATTAACGATTGAAAAAGAACTTGGTAGAAAGTTACGCGGTAAAAGTATGGCAGTAATTAGTTGTTCGAATGGAAGTAATCTAGGTGATGCTTTTTGGCTACCTTTTTCTGAAACAGCGAAATATCTGGGGATGCAATATCTTGGAGATATGCACACTATTGCTGGAGAAAAAAATGGACTCAATTTAGAGAAGTTTATTAATGATATTGAAAAATAACTAGGTACTAAAATGAATAGAATACTTAGATATAAACTGTACTCTCTTCTATTGATAATGGTTGTTGTCAACTTTATATGTGACTTACTTTTATTTCGTGATTTTGCTGGGGCAAATATTGATTTCTCTATTGATAAATTAAAAGAGACTCCGATTGAAATGATCAAATATGGATCGTTGATTGGTGTATTAGCATTATCGATGTTACTAACACCAGTATACGGGTGGATTAAAAATAAGGTGTTGAGTTTTTGGATTGTTTTACCATATTTTCTATTTGTTTTGGGGTGTGTCTTGTTTCATGGGATGTTTTATTTCTTAGGTGTTGCGTTACACAATAATAATCTGATTTTGTTTTCCAAGATCGAATCATTTATTGAAATATTAGGTCCACTAGTTTTTTTATCTGGATTTATTTTAACCGTAACATTGGCTATCAATAGATACAGGAGTATAATTTTCTTTCCTTGGTGGGCGTTTTTATTATTTCCTCTATTCTCAATGATATTTTTCGGAGTTATACTTAATAGAGTGATTTATATACCAGAACCCGTTGGGGGGTATTATGCGGTTCTGTCAGGAACGATTCCTATTTTTGTGTTTAATATCTCTAAGACAAGTTTCCATTCTAAATAATAAAGCGTGAAATGGATAATTTACATGCAGGTTTGTTGTTCGTTTTTATTTTCCTCCAGAATGGTATGCAGTGTTTTTTAGCCTGATTAGGTTCGAAGGATTTATATTTTGAAGTCCTTTAACGGGAATATAGAAAGTTAGGAAAAGGGCAATTAGATGCCGACTTGACTTAGAGTAGTTGTTATTTGTTTGGCTATTTTCGTTACAACTGGAATGGCGACAGAATTACCCATTTGGCGATACATTTGAGTTCTTGAAACTGGGAACTTAAAATCCATTGGAAATCCCATGATCGCTTTGCATTCATTTTCTGATAATAAACGCAAACCAGTGTTCCCATCATTCACAAAAGTGCCGGTAAGTCTCTGTATTTTATGATACGTAGATACTAGTGTTTTAACTTGAATATCTGAATTTTTATCTATTATCTGAGGCCTTCCGTCTTGTTTCTTGTATATATATGATTTCTGCAAGTGATTAGAAATTGTATATCCTTCGTCGTGTTGTTCAACAAACTGACCTATTCCAACCCTTTTTTTATTCTTTTGGGGCCACTCAAAAATAAAATCATCTGATTTATGGACCTTTTCACTAAACCCGACAATGTAAATTCGTTTTCTATGTTGAGGAACGCCATAATCTGCTGAATCTAAAATCTTCGTCTCAACTTTATAGTTCAGTTCTGTCTCAAGAGTTTTGATTATTTGTTTAAATGTTTTTCCACCATCATGGTTTACCAACCCGGCTACATTTTCCAACAAAAAAGCTTCAGGTTTTTTGGCTTCTAATATTCTTACAATATCAAAAAATAGAGTTCCTTGTGTTGGATGCTCAAATCCTTGTCTTTTACCTATTGTGCTAAATGGTTGACAAGGAAAGCCTCCAGTTAACACGTTATGGTTTGGGATGTCCTCCTCAGAAATTTTTGTGATATCACCGTATGGCGTTTCACCAAAATTTGCGAGATAAGTCTTTTGACTATGAATGTCCCATTCAGAACTAAAAACACATTTGCAGTTATTTTTTTCAAAGGCGATTCTAATTCCTCCAACCCCAGCAAATAAATCAATAAACTTATACTTCTTACGAGCCATTAATTTGATGAAAATTATGAATTTTAAACTTTGGTTGAATCAATTGCAAATCTACATATAAAATTTGCCTTTTCCTGTAATTACATGATTACGGGCACTTTTAATTGAATCCTTTTACCTCGTTGTTTTGATGGATATGTCCACCCAAATGGTACTCCAAAAACTTTTTTCGATTTTTTCGTAATCAAGGCAATATATTCACTCATTGAATAAAATGATACATCATTTCCCTTTTTGATTAAAAGGTAGTTTGACACTTGCAATTCGGGAACCGTTAAATTCAATTCATCATGCATTCCGCGTAAAGTCCAATTATTAAAAACGTCTTTTTTCTCATTGAGAAGCTTAGTAAACTCGTCTATGGAATAGCCTTTTGGGAGATGAGTCAAAAGATCTTTAGCAGAAGGGGTGCTTTGAAAGTAGTTAAAGTAATCTGCTAATTTTGTTTTTTCACATTTTAATATCCGTATAAAATCAAATGCTGTATAATCATGACATGAAACGCGAGTTTTATTAGTATTCTTTAATGAAAGAGTTTCTACAATTTTTTTATTATCGAAAGTTTCAATTGTTATTATTATATCAGTTTTGGGTGTTCCGCCATTCATTAACAATGGAACCGAATTGGATGCATTTATTTTAAGTACATTATTTATACTGATTCCTTTATCCCTTAAGATCTTCTTTAAAACTAGTTTAAATGTGCTGCTAATTTCTGATGTATGATCTTTAAATTTGATTAGGTTGTTGTAGTCAGATAACATTGAAACCAAATCTTTTTCATAGGAATTACCTCTTTTGCCATAATAACTACCTTTTTGTTTCATTGTCATTAATGTAAGCGCCTTTTCTTTGCTATCTTTTTCTTCCGTTTTTAGGTGAAGAACATCGTATTTATGTCCCTCTAGAAATGAGGTGAATTCTGAAAAGGTTAATAAATGAGTTGCTGGACAATAATACTCTTTAGTTTTAATTTTTTCTCTTGTCTGAATAAAATCACTCTTTTTCAATTCTTCGTCTG
>JAKVAS010000210.1 GCA_022448165.1 Crocinitomicaceae bacterium
GTCCAGGTGTTTAATTAGCTCATTTGTAGACAAACGAATTTCCTTTAAATCATACTCGATGAATCGATCTTTTAATTTGTGTCGGATATCCTTTTCAAGTGCTGGCATACTATTACGAACCACCTTATAAAACGCCTCTGTTCTAAGCATCTTATGATCAAACCACATACGATTGGCCCTTTGTGTTGAATACTCACGATTTGTAAGAAAGTGAAGGAATGCAGGAATTTCATTTTCAAGCTTGATGTCAAAATCAATAATGTATTTCTTAAGCTTGGAACTTTCCGAACCCAAAAACGCTTGTCATCCTCAGACATTCGAAGGAATGAATCCTCGGCATTTGAACAGAACACGAACGATAAAATACAAGGAATTGCGCTTGCACTTTTGTTCTTCTCGTGCCGTTCAACGGATAAGGCAGTCGACAACGATTTAATCTTTTCGTATGTGCTTGCTTTTTCTAGTGCCGTTTCCTCGCACGCTACAATCTTTTTATCAATCCATGATGAATTAAAAGAGTTTTCCAGCTCTTCATTAGAGATAATCGACATATTCGATTTGAAAATTAGCTTTAGAAGTTGAACGAATGTAGATTTCCCCGTTTCCTGTTCTCTGGACACTAAACAAAGTACGGGTAGTTTCTGCATAGGTTTTTCATACATTAATTTCATGTAATCGAGTCCCATTTCATATTGATCTCCGAATATGTGTCTTACAAAATCAGTTATATGTTTACATTGCCCTTCCCGTATTTCATGACTGATATCGTTGTAAAGGTTCCAATATCCTTCAACTTGCTGTTGGTAGTTTGTATGGCTTGGAATATTCGTGAAGCCTTTATATCTCGTAATTTGGTTGATTACAGCTTTCCCGTGATCATCGACAATGGTTGCTTTGTTCCAAGGATCTAGCGACGGTTCCCGAATGAGTTCATCTTTTTTTCCAGAGGGGAAAAGCTTCTCTTGCATCTTGTAATAATCAACTCCAATACGAACGTATTTCTTAACGTTTGCAGGAATCTTCATTACAGGTTTATCGTCCTTTATGAAGTAGGTACTACTTCGAAAAACAAAGTCTCTGTCTTGAATGATCTCTTTATGCAATTGGTAGAACTTTTCTACATAATCAAGTTTGAAATATGATCGAACACTTTTTATTGCAACATCCGTTGAAATGTTAATTCTTCGAATAAAGTATGTTGCGCCCTCTGTCATTGAAAGCTCTCGTTTAATCGAGTTTAACTCGCTCTCTTTATTCTTCTTTTTTATGAGTAAATCATCCAACCCTTTCGGATTTCCTGCAATATCCTCAGATTTAATCCGTCCAAAGAATATATTCAATTTCCCTGCTGAAAAATCCTTTCTAAGTAAGGTTCTTATGTTATCAGCCATTTTTACGAAGCCGTTCGGACGCTTTGAAATATCTTCGCCAGCTAATAATGCTTTTGATGATATATTTATACAATCCCCATCCCAAAGGATAATAACGTTCTCGACTTCACACTCCGTTATGAACTCGATAATTTCGGGGTGGATTTGATCGTCTCCTTTGTTTTCTGTGTAGATAGATATCGACGGAAGACCTACGCAATCAATACCATATTTTACGGCAAGATAAGCCTTGAAATATCCTTCGGTAAGTACAAGTGTTTTGACTTTTTCTTTTTCCTCGAACTTTCGGATTAATTCGGGATGCCACATAAGATGGTTCCCTGTTTTTCCTTTGGCGTAATCATATTTCTTTCCGAATATGGCTTCGCGTCTAGGGCAAAGACGAGTTAAGAACGCATATTTTTCCTTGTTTTTAGACGCTCTAACATCTGTTTCTGATCCAACGGTATAGGTAAACGGCTTTCGATGTAATGAGTAGTTAAGGATCTCAATATCTCCATGTTTATTATAACTAAAGATTCGCTCATCAACTTTTTCCGAATCATGTAGTCCAACACCTCCAAACAATTGTACGATGTTTTCCTCTTCGGTTATCCCCATTTCATTTGTGATTCTTTCTGTATAGTATGAATCAACGATTAAGGGTGATACCGTCCAATCTTCATAGCCTTTTGGTTTTTCGAATGAGTCCAGTATATCTTGCGGAGTATAGAAAACCTTTAAAACTGGATCATATTCGAAGCCCTTAAGCTGCTTTATTTGTTCTTGATCCATGGCCTTATTTTAAATCATTAGGATTAAACCATAGTCTTTGACTTTTTTGTTTTTCCATTGCTTTGAAAATTATGATGATATCTCCTTCTGAATTATTAAGCGTTAATCGCTTTACTTCCTGCAAATGGTCGATAAATTCTTCTTGTGTTTTGTGTGATGGGGTTATTTCATGGTGTATATCGTGGAAGGATATATAAGTTTTCCATGCTTGATCGTTCGTCTCATGACGCAATTTTTGGGCTGTTGGTAATATTGTTTGTATATCCATTTTGATGTTGTTTGTCAATGATTCTTTTGATTAGTTTGGAGCATTCGTGCAGATCGTTCAATATTGAAGTGGTAATTGTCTTATGCTTGTCCACTTTGCTTAACATGCCTAAGAAATAATCATAGTTATGTATGATTAACTGCGATTTTCGGTAAACGTCATAGGTGGAATGAAACTCTTCTTTGAAGTCTATTAAGTAATAGAAATACTGATTCAAATGATATTCTCCCTTTGTTAGTTTGTGGCCCCTTTTGTTCTTGTAATAAATGGTGTCACAAATCGATTTAATCCAAACAAATAGATGGTCTATATTAAATTGAATTAGTTGATAAGCATTCCCAGCTAAGTATGCTCTAGCGGAGATTAGATCTTCAAAAGTTTCTTTGTGTTTAAAGTGAGTTACATTATCCATTTTGTAAATGGTATAAGCCATCTTTATATCTACGCTTTCCCCCTTGTTGTTTACGTCAAAATCAAACATGTTAATCGAGTTGGTTTATACTTCTTGATTTTCGAATAGCATTTCGAAATCGGATCGTATTGTTTCTCCTGGTGGAGTGTTAAACATTTCCTCGGGTTTCACTTCGAAGAATCTTGCAAGCATGATTAACTTATCTGCTGGAATTTCCAATTTTTCATCCTGTCGAACATACATCCATTTCTCCAAGGTGCTTCTTGATTTTCCTAATTCAACATGCAGCCACCTTTGAGCGACTCTAAACTTAAAGTTCGGGAGCTGACCCATTAAGTAATT
Organism: Crocinitomicaceae bacterium; assembly: GCA_022448165.1. GTDB lineage: Bacteria > Bacteroidota > Bacteroidia > Flavobacteriales_D > Crocinitomicaceae > UBA4466. Next base: position 3,188 of record JAKVAS010000210.1, read on the forward strand.
AATGCGGTATTTATACGGAACGTGTGATTGTGGTTGTTTTTGCATGCTTCTAATCTTCTTTAATAACCGTCCAAGCAACAAAGCCTTTGGACTTACTCTTTTTACTTGATTCCGTTATTTGAACAGTCTTATCATTGACAAACTCTCTTTTCAACTTCACAAAATCCTTTTGCGATATTCTTTCCGTATCAATAGGATTCGTGTATTCGCCTAAAAGGGATTGTGTTTGTTTGAGATGGTAATTTAAAACCGCTCCTGTTGGCTCTATATCAAAGCCAGCAATAATTGATGTCCTTTTCATAGTGGTTGGTTTTATTGGTTTACTGCTGAAAATCCGTTGTCTTTTGCTTCTTGAAGATTATCTCGGAAATAGATGTTTTTTCCTCCGCGCTTTTGCATTTTAATTATACCACGATCCATCAAATTATGTACGGATCTTGGCGTAACTCCTAGAAATTCGGAC
>JAKVAS010000211.1 GCA_022448165.1 Crocinitomicaceae bacterium
AATGGTTCTAATGATTATCCAACTTTTGGAACTTTCTTCTTTTATGAAGCGATTAAGCTATACTTTTTAAATGGAGGTGGACCATGTTATATATTACCTGTTGGAAATCACCCCAATGCGGCTACTTCTGGAAATTATATTAATCAAACTGATTTCTCTGGAGCTTTAAGTGAAATAGAAAGGCTGGATGAGCCGACACTAATCGCTTTTCCTGAAGCGGTAAATTTAACCGAGAATAAATATGGTGAAATCGCCAAAGCAGCTTTAACAATTGCCGGAGATCTTCAAGACAAATAACACTACAGCAAGCTCATACAGAGGGACTATAAGTCCAACAAATCATAACGATTTAAGTTATGGAGCCGCATACTACCCACATTTGGAAACATCCTTGGGATATAGTATTGATGAGGTTGTTTCTACTTATGGAACAGACATTTTAGACAATATCACCATGAATTCAAACTACGGGGTAGCACTTGAAATTTTAAATGCGAACAATAAAGTGACCATTCCTCCATCTTCATTAATGGCTGGTGTATACGCAAAAACAGATAGAGACAGTGGGTTTTGGAAAGCTCCTGCAAATGCGGCTCTTCAAGGCGTGATTAAACCTGTTGATTCAATTTCAGACAATGGACAAATGAATTTAAATGTTGATGCCAATTCAGGGAAGTCTATCAATGTAATTAGAACATTTACAGGAAAAGGAACACTTGTTTGGGGAGCTAGAACACTCGCTGGAAATAGTTTGGATTGGAAATACATTCCGGTCAGAAGATCGTTCATAACTATTGAAGAATCTGTAAAGAAAGCCATTTCTCAATTTGTATTCGAAACGAACGATTCTAAAACATGGAATAAAGTAAGTGCAATGATCCGGGCCTATCTAAACGGTTTGTGGAAAGACGGAGCACTAATGGGAGCAAATGCTAAAGAAGCCTATTTCGTTCAGGTTGGCCTGGGAACTTCCATGACACAGCAAGACATTTTAGATGGAAAGATGAAGGTAAAAATAGGTTTAGCAGCAGTACGACCAGCGGAATTCATCGTTCTTGAATTCTCACATTTTATTAGCCAATAAAAACTATAAATAGAATATTATGATCGTTCAAACTCCAGGTGTTTATATCAAAGAGCAAAGCACCTTACCTAATTCAATTCCCGGGGTTTCCACAGCTATCCCTGTATTTATTGGATTTACAGAAAATAACGTTACGGAACCTACTCGAATCTCTTCAATGATGGAATTCGAAAGTACTTTTGGAAAAGGTTATACACCAAATTTCAATGTAAGTATTGATAGCACTAATCAAGTTACTTCATCACTTGCCAATAAACGGTACTTCCTATATGACAGCCTTCATCTCTATTTTAGAAATGGTGGAGGGCCTTGCTATATAATTAGTTCGGGACAATTTAACGTAAGTAAGACTGCCTTTCAGACAAGTTTCACAAATGCCATTGCAAAAATTGAAACATTAGATGAAGTTACGCTCGCATTAGTTCCAGATTTACATTTTCAATATAAGAAATCTGGTGCCATGGTGAGTCTCGATCAAAATTTAGGATACAACACCGTTGTAAATGCCCTTCTAAACGCTTGTTCCGAAGCTCAAGATAAATTTGCAATTCTTGACTACCAAAACAATGATACAACCAAAGAAGATATGCGTAATTGGATTTCTCCAATAACAGGATCTTTAAAATATGGTGCACTTTATTACCCTTGGTTAAACAATGCTGAAACATATCAAATCAACTTTGATTCTATCAAAGGGTATACCCCAGCTTCAAGTCTTGAAGTAAGAAACATCAATCAAGATTTAGCATTGTTAAGTACGAATTTAAACTCAGGCTATACGACAGCGGATTTAAGTACTAAATTTGAAGACCTCATTTCAGATTTTGACAATGTCACAACACCTACCGCTAAGAAAACAGCATTAAAAAACATTATTAACTTTTTAACAAATTGTATAAAAGCATTTGACTTAGCAACAATCGAATCTAACGCTTATGCTCCTGCTATTCTAAATGGTAAATCCAATGCTAATTTAATCCACGAAATTCAAGTACTTTATCGATTAAGAAAACTCTTAATTGATGCTTATTCAATTACTCCAACAACAGCATACGAAGCTGATTCAACATGGTATGGAATAACTAACACATATACATTAGCTAGTATTATTGCCGATAATTCTTTACTTGCTGACGATACATTCGAAGTACCAAACTCTTTACCAGTAACATATATTCCAATTGATGATGCCGTTAAACAATTAGAAAATGGTGTACACGTCAATTATCGTCTATTATTTTCAGCACTTGGAGAAATTTCAAACTCTATTCTTTTCCAAAAACAGCTGATTATAGATCAATTATTTGCAACCGATGAAGCTTACATCAATATTCAAAAAGAGATTAAAAACTATATGATGCAAATACCTTCTCAGGGAGCTATTGCTGGTATTTATTGTCAAAATGATAGAGACCGAGGAGTTTGGAAGTCTCCAGCAAATGTTGCCGTTCAAGGTATCAAAAATCCAATGATTGAAGTTTCTAATAGAGAACAAGACCAATTGAATGTTGATCCAAGCAGTGGGAAATCTATCAATGTAATCCGAACATTTACAGGAAGAGGATCACTTGTTTGGGGAGCTAGAACACTTGAGGGAAATAGTAATGAATGGAAATATATTAGTGTTCGTCGCTTCTTTAATTATGCGGAAGAATCCATTAAAAAATCCATGAATAACTTCGTTTTCGAACCTAACAATGCACGAACATGGGTAAAAATAAAAGCGATGATTACAAGTTTCTTAGTTGATCAATGGAGAGCTGGAGCACTAACTGGAAATACGATGGATGAAGCTTTCTTTGTTCGGGTGGGAAAAGACACAACTTCAGAAACAGAAATATTGAAAGGAAAAATTAACGTCCAAATTGGAATGGCTGCAACCAGACCTACGGAATTTATCATACTTGAATTCAGTCATTTCACACAATAAATAAAAAATAACAAACTAAAATAAAACAAATGAGTAACTACGTATTAGCAACGCACAGATTTACAGTAAACTGGGGAGGAACAAATATTGGCTTCCAAGAAGTATCAGGATTCGATCACGAAACAGATGTTATTAGCTACGAGCATGGTGCAATGATAGATGGAACTGCTCCGATGAAAAGTCCAGGGAAAACTAAGTATAGTGACTCGATCACTTTGAACAGAGGTTATTTCAAAGGAGACACAGAGATGCAAGATTGGTTAGAAACAATAAGAACCGATGAAACTGCAAGAAGAACTGTTGTAGTGACATTGTTAGATGAGCAACAACAACCAACTATTACTTGGACAATCAATAAGGCATGGCCATCTAAAATTGATGGTATCAGCATGAATTCAGCAAATAGCGAAGCGGCGATTGAAAAAATTACGCTTCAACATGAAGGTTACACATTTGAAATTCACTCATAAATGCCTGAAGATTTTCCTTATATAGGTTATCACTTCGACGTGCTGTTTCTGACTCCGACAAACCAATTTAGCGCAAGCTTTCAAACAGTTAGCGGATTGGGGTTTGATTCAGGAACAGCT
>JAKVAS010000212.1 GCA_022448165.1 Crocinitomicaceae bacterium
CCACCAATTTTTAAATAGTGCTGCTCACTCTCTAAGCCAAGGTATTTAGCAGAAGCTCCTGTTGAAATAATTACAGTTTCGGCATGTATTTCAGTACCATCTTCAACCCATAACTTGTGAATGTCACCCGAAAAATCAACTTTGTTAATCATTCCGAAGCGAACATCAGTTCCAAACCTTTTCGATTGCGCCTCTAATTGAACCATCATGTCTGGCCCTGTAATTCCATCTGGATATCCAGGAAAATTCTCAACTTCATTTGTAGTTGTTAATTGTCCACCTGGCTGCATTCCTTGATACAACATTGGCTTCATTTCTGCACGGGCAGCGTAAATAGCCGCAGTATAACCTGCAGGACCTGATCCAACAATCAAACATTTTACTTTTTCTATATCGCTCATCTTGTATTACACTTTTTTCAATTAGACGTTAATACAAAAGTAACATTTCAAAAAATACAGACACAATAGAATTGATTTGAAAGAACAAAATAGGAATTCAATGATGTAAAGTAATTATACATGCCTTAAATATTTTGTATTTCATTAAAAAGACAGTAGCTTTGTAGCCGCATTTTTTGCCACACACAATATGATCGATACCGAACTTTATGAAGCCAAAGTACTCTATCCTTTTCAGGAAAGTACTGTAAATCAAATCCTAAAGGAGCTTGATGACAATGGCAGAGATTTTAATCTTCTTTTTCAACTTCCAACTGGTGGGGGTAAAACAGTTATTTTCTCTGAAATAGCTCGTCGATACATAGAGGAAAAGAAAGAAAAAGTCCTAATACTTACTCATAGAATTGAACTGTCGGTTCAAACATCTAAGCAGCTTTCTGCTATTAGAGTAAATAACAAAGTCATTAACAGTGAAGTAAAGTCGATCCCTGAGCAGGATGATTATCAGTGCTTCATAGCCATGGTTGAGACCCTGAATAATCGCTTAAATGATGATGTAAACTTTATTAAGGGGGTTGGACTAGTAATTGTCGATGAGGCACACTATAATAGTTTTAGGAAAATCTTCCAATTCTATGGCAACGCAAATATTTTAGGGGTTACGGCAACTCCTTTAAGTAGCAATAAAGCATTACCCTTAAACGACAACTATAATAAGTTATTAGTTGGAGAAAGCATATCTTCATTAATAGAAGGAGGTTACTTGGCCGATGCTGACTCTTATACATATGATGTAAACCTTCATGGATTAAAAATCGGATCCAATGGTGATTTTACCGTTAGTAGTTCTGATGTCGTCTACGGAAATTACTTTATGCAAGAAAAGCTGCTTTTCGCCTATGAAGAGGTTGCTGTAGGTAATAAAACTCTTATTTTTAACTCAGGAATCGACACTTCTATTCGAGTAGAAGAAACATTTAAGAAGCGAGGGTATAACATTCGACACCTAGATTCAACGTATAGCGATAAGGATCGTAAAGAGATTCTCCGTTGGTTCAAGGAAAGTCCAGACGCAATATTAAGCTCTGTCGGAATTTTAACAACCGGTTTTGATGAACCCACCGTAGAGACAATTATTTTAAATCGTGCGACACGATCTTTAACATTGTACCACCAAATGATTGGTCGTGGTTCTCGTCGTCTTCCAAATAAAGCTCGTTTTAAGGTTATAGACTTAGGTAATAACGTTCGTCGCTTTGGTATTTGGCAAGATTATTTGAACTGGCAAGATGCATTTAAATTTCCAGATCGTTTCTTAGAAGCTCGCTTAAGTGAAGCAGAGGATTTAGAGTTTGAAGTAGGTTTTGAATTTACTAAAGGAACTGCTGAGGTTTTAAATGTTAAAGAACTCTACGAATTCAACATTAAAGAAGTTTATTACGATTGCATTGATAATGGCCTGAAAGGTAAAGATGCTGTTGACAAATCTATGGAGAACCATTTTGAAGTTATTCGGGAGGCTTCTGAAGATTATTACCATGGATTAGAGTTACTAGATATGGTCAGAGACCATATTGAACACCGTCTAAAGCTCTACACTAAGTGCATCACTAAAAGCACTCCAAACTACTTAAAGTATTTAATGGAAACCTATAACAGGCAGCTTCGTCAGAAATTGAGAGCTGTACTGGACGATGAATAATTAACGTTACTTTATGGAATTGACGAACTCGAGGCATCTCAAATGAGAATGTTAATTGGATCGATATGTCAAAAATCATAAATCTATTTGCAACAAGTCTTCTTATCATAATGGGACTTGGAGCTATTTCACTTATAATGTTGCCCCCTCAAACTTCAGTTGATACTGAACTTAGGGCTTCATACAAGAAAAAAACGCGTATTTTATTACACAAGTCGATGCAATTTGTTTCCAGTACAGTTGATTTTGTGGATTGCCCTAAACCGATCAGAACGAAACCTACTTCAACTTTGGTTGAAATTGAAAAACCACAAGTTGAGGTTATTGGAATCACACAAAAACATGAGACAATCGAAGTTGGGAAAACTGCTTTTTTACTTCCCTCTGATTGTTCTTGGTCATGTGATGGCCGATGTAGAAATAGAATTACTGAGGTTACTTTTCATGAGTACCCCCTCCCTAAAAAAGAAGTAATATTTGAATCAATTGTTTTCCCTAACCCAGCAATTGATCGTTTAACATTAAGATTAACGGTTTCAATCGAAATAACTCCAATACTCAGTCTTTATTCATCAACAGGAGAGTTTATTCGTAAAATAACTTACAACGGTATACATGAAGGAGAAAATGATATACCTATTAACATTCTCGACTTGCCAAATGGTATATATTTTGTTGTAATTTATTCTGATGAGTTAAAAAATACAATTCGATTCATTAAACAGTAATGAACTTTTTAATGAAGGAATTGTACTGTAAAAAAACAAATCTTATGGGAATCAAAATCAAAAATCCATGTGAACAAGACTGGAATAAAATGACACCAACTAAACATGGAGCTTATTGTTGTAGTTGCGAATTAGAGGTGATTGATTTTACTGGGAAATCGAAATTGGAAATCAAATCTATTTTAAAATCGAAATTAGGAAACCAAGTATGTGGTAAAATCAAAAGTGAACAATTAGATGAGCTAAACTATGATTTTCTTCAATGGAAGAATACCAATCAAAAGGTAGAAAGAACTTGGATCCTATCCCTTATAATTGTCTTTGGTTTAAGTTTGTTCAGTTGTGAAGAGGAGACAGAAAAGAAAGCAATAATATCAATTCAACAGATCGGCTGGAACGTTAATCAACATGTTGCACCAATAATAAATCAATTTAACCGAATAGAAAAGGAAAAATCCTTATCCCTTGAACAGCATAAAACGGTACACTCACAAAGTCCTGATAAAGAATCAATAGAACGATTCGTGCTTGGAGAAATTGACTATGAAGAAGATCATATTTCTCCTCTTTTAAAAACAGACACGATTAAAGAAGAGATAAATCGAATTATGCTCGGTGGTATAGGTTTCTCTCCTGAGTTTAATAAACATATTGAAGAACATACAGTTCCGAAAGAGTCTGATCTACTAGTTTTAATGGCGTACCCTAATCCAGCTTACGAACAAACAACATTAAAAATCACCTTTCCTTCTG
>JAKVAS010000213.1 GCA_022448165.1 Crocinitomicaceae bacterium
CACTTACTGCATTGGAGAAAGCTATTGAGGCAGATCCAAACAACAAGACTGTTTATTTCGCTGCAGGTTCAACATTCCAGGATATGATGGAAGCTGATGGAGCAGAGCTAGATGAAGAAACAAGAGAAGAATTCTTGGCTAAGGCTGGTGGTTATTACGACAAAGCTTTGGAGCTGGATCCGAACTATAAAGATGCAGCCTACAATAAAGGGGCAATGTACTTGAATGCTGGTATCGATATGGATACACAAAAGAACAATTTGAAATTAGGAGATCCTAACTTCGAAGTTTTGGAGAAAAAAGCTAGTGAAATGTTCGAAAAAGCGATCTCGGCCCTAGAGGTAGCTCACAAATTAGATCCAAAGAATAAACCAATTGTGAAGTATTTGAAGGTCCTTTATGGTAAGATTGGAAATAGAGAAAAACAGATGGAAATGAACAATAAGCTTAAAGAGATGTAAGGTAGTTCATTATCAAAAATAATTAGCCATTCCAAAAGGAATGGCTTTTTTTGTGCTTTAATTTCGGGTTTTCTTATTGTTTATCGCTTTGCTATTATAAGGGATTGATATTCAATAAAATAGGATAAATGGTAGCAATTTTACTAATGTTTGGAATGATGTTTTCGGAAAATGGGCCTGAAATCAAGTATGCACTTTATGTAACTGACAAAAGTGCGGAATGGATTGTTTTTTACGAAAATGAAAATGGTCGATCAGTGATCCAAGGGGATATGCAAGAGTTTGCCAGGTTGGGCTTGGACACATCTAAAATTCGATCATATTACGAGAGTATGGTTTATCCGGAAAGAGATATCCAGTCAAAAAAGGAGTATGACCAGAGAATTGAAGGGGAATTAGAGCTTTTTGACCATGAAGACCATATAGAATACGTTTATATCGCCTTTGAAAACAATTTTATTAGCTGGACTATTAGCTATTTCAAAAATCAGAAGAAAATAAAGATCAGTGGAGACATAAATGAGTTAGAAAGATTAGGCTTTAACAAAGAAGAATTGATCAGAGAATACAGAAGAAAATCAATAAAATTCATACATGGTGAGGAAAAAGACCAGATGATAGAGTATCTTGAGGGTTTAAAATAATATAAAAGCCACTTCGTAAGTAATGGCTTTTTATTGATTAAAAAAATAGGATAGAAATGAAAACGATTTTATTGTCTTTATTTTTTTTGAGCCAATAATTAATAAGCACATACTTGAATCCTATCAATTTTTAAACAGAAAAAAAAGAAAAAGATTGACGCTTATTTAATAAGTCTAAAGGATCAGTTTTCGGATGGAGAACTCCGGACATTAAATTATCTATTTAACATAATATTAATTATAAGACAAAAATAAGTATTCCAAAATATAGGCATATTTAATAAATGTCCTTGATTAAAATAAGATATGCGATTCTCAGGGGAAATAGTATAAAACAAAAAAGCCCTGATCGATAAACCAGGGCTTTTTAAATAAATGAAATTATAAAATAATTACTGCTTAATTATATTGAAAACTTTTGAATCCTCTTTTGAACTGATATTTAAAAAATATATTCCGTCTGATTCTAAACTCAAATCAATCGTAAATTGATCACTATTGATATTTGATTTCTTAACGACAATTTTTCCTTCAATTGTTCGAACTTCATAATTCAATTCTCCAATTGCATTATTTAAAGAAACTGTTACGATATTATTCGTTGGATTCGGATAAATTGAAATTAAATCATTTGACAATTCAGTAATACCCACTGAGTTTATGGTTTCACAATCTGAAGTATCGACACAATTCCCTAAAGTAATTTCGACAGCATAATTTCCATTTAGAGAAGCTTCAAACATTTGATCTGTTTCTCCTGACAGAGCTGCATAATTATTGTCACAATCTAACCAAACATATGATGCTCCATTTTCATTTGAAGTTAAGATTGCAGCATTGTTAATTAGTGTAACATCTATCGGCGCTAATACTGTAAGGTCAATTGTTACTGTACTGTCGCACCCATTCGGACCAATATTGCTAATCACTTCAGTTCCGCCTGTTACAGATGCTGTGTAAAATGAATTTCCAACAAATAAAGTATCTCCATCACAAATAGTTTCTGTTACGTTTCCTACTTTTTCTGGAATCACAGTTAAGTTAATTGTAACTGTACTGTCACAACCGTTTGGACCTATATTCGTAAATACTTCTGTTCCTGAAGCATTGTTGGCATGATAATAAGTTCCGTTAATTGTTAATGTATCTTCATAACAAATAGTTTGTGTAACACTCCCTACTTTTTCAGGAATCACATTTAAATTAATCGTAACCGTACTATCACATCCGTTTGGACCGATATTCGTGAACACCTCTGTTCCTGTGGAATTGTTTGCATGATAGTACATTCCATTAATTGTCAAAGTATCTTCATAACAAATCGTTGATGTTTCGCTTCCAGTAAGTGTTGCACTTGTCGAGAAACTATAATAAACCGGAGTTGACCAACCACAACAATTCGTTTTCACTCTTAGTCTAACTTTATAATCAGTTGCTGTTCCTGTTACAGGTGTACTCCAACTTGCAGTTGATGTTGAAAAAGTTGCTAAAGGAGTTCCGGTTGAAGCAGCATCATTAAAAATAACCCATTCATATTCATCCCCAGTAGTTGAAGTTGACATAATAAAGCTGTTTCCTTCACAAATTCCAGACTCCATAGTTGCATCAAAAACAGGTAGAGCTCTTGTTTTATTGATTAAAATAAATCCATCATAAGCTACCCCATTAATATCAATTGATTTCATTCCAGTCGCAGGAAAAGAAATGTAAGCATTTGCAGAGTTGTTGTTATAAGAGCTTGATCCTGAGTTCAAATCATTAATATACACTCCCCCATTTGTCAAGCTCCAAGTTCCACCATCCTTCACGATTAGAATTTCTGAGTTTTGACAACCTTCAAGTATTTCAGTTGAAATTGTATTAGCTATTGGTCCTGAAGTTGCAGGTGTTAAACTACCTCCAGCGACAGTTTGTACAGAAACAGAAAGACCATCAGCTCCATCAGCTCCATCTCCCCCATTTCCTCCATTTCCACCACGGCCGCCGGCTCCGACATCAGTATTTCCAAAAACTCGTGGAAGGGTTGTAATGCAACAACCATCTAAATTTACATTGTTTCCGCCACCACCTTGACCATGACCTCCATCACCTCCTGCGGCAACAGCTCCAGGCGTTAATATTGTGTTATTGCTTGTTCCAACGCTTGAATGTAAATACATGGCAAAGCTACTTCCAGCACCCCAACCACCAGTTCCAGCTTGTCCTCCTTGTCCACCAGAACCGCCGCCGCCACCTTCTCCACCGCCACCTCCGGCTCCATCTGTTCCATCACCACTTTTTGCTGTAGGAAGCCAAAAGTAACTGAATATCGTTGAAGCAGTAATTGTGACACCATTGCTACCGTTCGCCCCACTGGCTCCATTTTCACCTGCTCTTCCATCTCGGACAGAATCAGATCCACATCCATCGTTTGCTCCTCTTGAACCATAACTGTTACCCGCAGCGGCTCCGCCACCACCATTTAGACCATTAGATCC
>JAKVAS010000214.1 GCA_022448165.1 Crocinitomicaceae bacterium
CTTCTCTTATTCTCATTAATCTCGGCATTACATTGTACATCTCAAATTGGAGGCGAAACTGCTTTTCCATTTATGGATCTACCTTACAATGCACGTTCTGCAGCACTCGGTAATGATTTTATCACAGGTCATGATAATGATGTTAACATGGGAGTGATTAATCCCTCCATGCTTAATTCTGAAATGCATAAAACGATTAGTGTAAATCAGGCTTTACTTGCTGGAGGAGTAAATTTCGGAATGTTCAACTACGGTTTCAATCTAAAAGAATATGGAACCATGGCTTCCTACGTAAAGTATGTTAGTTATGGTAAATTTGAGAGAACTAATGTGAATGGAACCAGTGAAGGAACATTCAGCCCAATAGAATTTATTGTTGGAAGTAGTTTTGGCCGTGAAATCAATAAACGTCTATCCATTGGAACAAGTGCCAATATTTTATATTCTCAACTTGAAACCTATAGTTCCCTAGGAGTAAGTATCGATTTTGCAGGAGCATTTAGAAATGAGGAAAAAGGGTTCCTAGTTACTGCCATGGTAAAAAATATAGGCGCGCAAATAACTCGATATAACTCAGCACTTCCAAGAGAAAAGCTTCCGACGGAAGTACAAATGGCAGTTGCATACAAATTACCTCATGCGCCGTTTAGAATAAGCCTACTTGGACACCACTTAAATCAATGGGATATTACTTATAACGACCCTAATCTACAACCAACCTTGGACCCATTAACTGGAGACACTATACCAGTAAGTCGTCCTGGCTTTGGAGAAAAGCTTGCACAACATTTCACTTATCAATTGGAGACACTTATTTCTGAACGTATTCATTTTAGAGCAGCTTTTGACTATTACAGAAGAAAGGCACTTGCTATTTCTCAACGCCCAGGAGCAGCTGGTATTTCGCTAGGATTGGGACTCAATTTTTCCAAGTTCAGCATCGATTACGGCTTCACGATATACTCTCAAGCCGGCTTTAACAACATTTTAACAATCCGATCTGACCTCTCCAAATGGCGCCGCTAATCAGTCGATTATCTATGTCAACTCATGGAATATTCATTCTAAATTATACTTACTAATTCCTTTTTTGAAACCATTTTAAAAAAGTTAAGTACATTAGTAAAAAACCAAACAAATTTTTTTTTATGAAAAAGTCAATTTTAGCCGTTGCGGTCCTTTTAGGAACTACTACAGCATTCGCGCAAGATTTAACATCAAAAAAAGGAGAGTCTTATCTACCTGAAGCAGGTGATTGGGCTGTCTCTATTGACGCAACACCGTTATTAGGATATGTTCAAGGAATTTTTGGATCTAACGGGGGTTCATCTACAGGTTCTTGGTCGTTCTTAAACGGTAGTAACACAATTACTGGAAAGTACTTTGTTGCTGATGACATGGCGTACAGAGGAGGAATCAATATTGGATTCGGATCTGTTACTGAAAATGCATATGTTGCAGATGTTGTTTCATCTACTCCTGGTGCTTTAGTTACTGATTCTAAAAAGACTTCTACAAGTCAAATCTTCCTTACAGGAGGAATAGAATGGCGTAAAGGATCTACTCGTCTTCAAGGATTCTATGGAGGTGAGCTTGGATTAGGATTTGGTGGAGGTAGCGCGACTACTTACACTTATGGAAATGATTACGATTTCACAACTAACCCAACTCAAACACATGGTGTTGACGGTGCAACAGATGTTCTTGCAACACAACAAAAAGGTGGTATCATGTTCGGGTTACGAGGATTCGTTGGAGCTGAGTACTTCGTACTTCCTAAGATTGCTATCGGTGGAGAGTTCGGATGGGGTCTTGGATTCGCATCTACAGGAGAAGGAACTACTGATACTAAACAAGTAAACTCTGGTGGTACTGCATTAGAAGACGTTACAAACCAAACGGTTGCAAAAAGCTCAAGCTTTGGAATCGGTACTGATAACGCAAACTCAATGTTTGGACCAAGTGGTTCTTTGAGACTTTCTTTCCATTTCTAGGAAATTGAATAAATTATTGGGAACGCGACTCATTGAGTCGCGTTTTTTTATGTCATAAAAAAATTAATCCGTTTATTTGTATAGATCATGGGGGACAAAATTACAATTGCAATTGACGGTTTTTCTTCTTGCGGGAAAAGCACGCTTGCAAAAGAATTAGCAAGAAAATTACATTACGTTTTTATTGATTCGGGTGCAATGTACCGAGGGATAACGCTGTTTGCCTTGAACAATGACTGTATTAAAGGCAAACAAATAGATAGACGAAAACTAATTTCTGTAATTGATGACATCGAACTCTCTTTTCAATTAAACCCTGAAACGAAAAGTCCTGAATTACTGCTGAATGGTGAAAATGTTGAGTTTGAAATTCGTACTCCCCGTGTTTCTGGTTTCGTTTCTGAAATTGCAGCAATAAAAGAGGTTCGCGAAAAGCTTGTTTCCGAACAACGCTTAATGGGACTAAAAGGAGGCATTGTTATGGATGGGAGAGATATCGGCTCTGTTGTCTTCCCCAATGCTGAATTAAAATTATTTGTAACTGCCGAAATTGATATTCGAGTTGAACGTCGTTATCAAGAACTTCTTTTCAAAGAAATTGAAACAACAAGAGAAGAAGTAAAAACAAATCTTATCCGTCGAGATCATATAGACAGTACCCGAAGTGAAAGTCCACTCATTAAAACGGACGATGCTATTGTGATTGACAACTCCACTTACACTAAAGATCAACAACTTAGCGTCGCGTTTGAATTAGTTCAAGATGTACTTTCATCTTACGCATAATTACTGTTTTTCTTGTTAATAAAATAACAACTAATCTTTTTTTTAACTATATTCACCGCTATAGTTAAAACAATATGAGTTCAATTAGCAAAATTACCGAGGAAATTGTCAACCGCAGCCCGTTTCTACGTGAAGCAATGACTGAAAACTTAATCAATATTTCTTCATTGGCCAGAAAGATCAAACCTGAGATCGAAAAGGCAACGGGAAAAGAGATTAAAGAAGGTGCCATTGTAATGGCTATCAAAAGAATGTCTCCAGGTATATATCATAAATTAAATGTTCGAATCAATAACGTTATTGGGGGAATCGGCGACTTTTTAGTGAGAAGTGATCTTGTTGATTACACTTACGACAATTCTGAATCAATTCGGATGGCACAAAGTCAATTGATTCAATTCCTAAAAGATGATAACGACTGTTTTTTTACACTTTGTAAGGGAATTACAGAAACGACATATATTGTAAACTCGAAATACTCAGCAGATATTGAAAGAATATTCTCTCAGGAAACGTTAAAGTCGCATAATGAAGATCTTTCCTCCATTACTGTAAAACTTCCTAAGGCTAATACAGAAACCTACGGTGTATATTACTACATATTGAAGCACCTTGCTTGGGAAGGAATTAACATTGAACAAGTAGTATCCACTTCAAATGAGTTCACCGCAATTGTAAACTCGTCAAATATCGATGACGCATTTAAAATATTAATGCAGCTAAAACGAAACGTTTAATTCTTAAACGTTTCTATGCTTTATCTGGGCTGAGACACTGTTCTTCT
>JAKVAS010000215.1 GCA_022448165.1 Crocinitomicaceae bacterium
GCCTGAAATGTCCTTGAAATGCCCTTGAATTTTCTTGGAATTTCCTGGGAACGCCGATTCCAGGAAATTCCTAGCAAATATGTATGGCCCGTCGGAAATTTCCTGAACAAATATTGGAAATTTCCTGGATTTGGTTCCAGATCCTATAGAATATTTGAGAGTGAGAAGATCGTATATCATTCGTATTGACCAGGTAGATCAAAAAGGTAAAAAAGAAGTCATTGTAAAAGGAGAAACCATTCAAGTTGGTAAAACCTATTTAGACGAATTAGAGAAGATTCAGCTCTAGGTATTTACACCTAATTCGCAATTTCGTTCGTCACATTTTTCCCGTTCGTTCGTCACAAACCCCTGTTTTTATTGAGATTGTTTTGATGGTTTGATTTTTCTTCGCTGGGGAGTCGCAGGCGCGAGATGTAATATAATCCAGAAGTTTATGAAGAAAGCAGTTTTTATTTTATTGTTAACCATGGCAACTGTTTCGTTGTCTCAAAATCAACAAGGCCAACCAATAATTGAATATCAAACAGGTGACAGCATTAATCAGGTTTATCAAGAAACTATGGATGATGTTTTCGAAAATGTCGATTTGTCCCTTGTTGAATCAGGAATTCTGTATGACAGAGGATTCCCTTTCATAGACATTGAGGTGTTTAATGGAGAATTAAATGATTCGACAAAATCTAATCTCTTGTCATTTCAAATGGCTTATGCCTCAATCTATAGTATGATTGTTACCCAAGAAAATGTTTTACCAGACCCATCACACTACAGGTCTTTGATGGATTCAATTAGTGCCGAGTCTTCCGTTATCCCTATCGCTTTGATGCATCAGGAGTACCACAAAATGGATTCGACTTCAATCGATTCAGGTGCATTTATTTTTAATCAAGGAAAATTATTTGATGTATTTCCAAGGATGGACCCATATAAAAAAAAGAACCTTTTTATCTCTGCTCCCGCGGTACAATACACTAATAATGAAGAGGTAAAATTTGTACTTGATTCTAATCTGTTTTTTTCAAATTCAGAGGAGGCATTAATTGCTATTGAAATTGATATTGATGATGGAAATGGCTTTATTCCAGTAGAATTTGGGCAGGAAATTACCTTGAGTTCTCAAGTTGAATCTATAAAGCACATAATCATTCGATTCACCACAATTAATGGGCTCTATTTCAATTCTCATTTTGATTTTGGTTTTATGGGTTTTGCGAGTGGGATTCCAGGCGATAAGTTTCCAGATATTATCCATTATGTACCCGGAGACTCCGCTGACAACTTTAATGGTATTGGTGCTGGTAACGCATACGTCTATCTTGGTTGTGGACATGAGCGAATAGAAAAGCCATATATATGGGCTGAAGGTTTCAATCCTAATATTGGAAAACTAGGGTCTTTAAGTTTGACAATTGGACATGCTGTTGAGCGAATGAACCATCATTTTGCAAGAAAGGATGAGACATCAGATAAGACCTTGTGGGATGAACTTATTGAAAACGGTTATGATATAATTTTGCTGGACTATGAAAATGGAGGAGATTATCTTCCGCGCACTGCCAACTTTATTAAAGAAGTTCTTGAATGGGTAAATAACGAAAAGTCAATGGCGAACAGTTCTGAGAAAAATGTAATAGTTGGCCAAAGCATGGGAGGTGTTGCAACCAATTTAGCTCTTAAGGAAATGGAATTGGAGGGTACTGTGGATCATGAAGTAGGTACTTTTGTCGTTTTCGATAGCCCGATTATGGGCGTCAATGTTCCGATAGCAGCACAAGCGGCGCTAGTTGACATAGCACATCTTCCTATAGAAAAAGCTTATGCGCCAGGCGAATACACAAGACTTAGGGAATTTGTCGAAATCCTAGATGATGGGATTAAACTACTATATACTCCGGCTGCACGAACAATGATTAGGTTTTTGGTTGATAACCCCTATGAAGAAGGGGATGATCCACTCTGGGAAGATCATTACCATTATCAGCATCAAATTCTAGGAGGTATGCCAGAGCAATGTGAGGTAATAGCTATAGCAAATGGGTCAATAAAGGGTTCAGGAGGTAAGCATAATTTTGATGCGGGAGAATTAATTTTTGGCGCTTCAGGTAGCTCGTTGACAGTTATTGATGTTTTAAATGGGCTAGCACAACCCGAAGCATCAGTTTCGACATTTGATGCAATACATACAACTGGAATTGTTGCCTCACATTCTACTATTGTGCAAATTATAACAGGAAGTTCGGTTTCGGCGGACATTGAATTGAGGTCAACAGCTCATTTCGCTCCAATTTTTAATTATACCAGCAGCTTTGAAATATCTACTTTGTGGGGCTTAGCATACATATACAGTACTGGCGCTGTGTTCTCAAATAATTTGCCTCCAATTGATAATGCTCCGGGTGGATTTGTTGGCCATAAAGATGAGCCTCTTATAATAGACGGCTTGCCATTCGGAGTATATGAAAACAAATTACAAACCTTCTGTTTCACCCCTACTGTCAGTGTTTTGAACTTTCACGGACCATATACGGACAATAGATGGCATGAACCTAATAGAGATTTTTTAGACGTGACATCAGAAATTGATCTTGGAAATGTTGAAGGAATCGACAATTACATGGCAAATAGTATGGAGCTCGATTATGATGATGACGGTGTGTTTCAGAATACTGCTCACACTTGGTTCACATATGAAAATACTAGATATATGCTATATCATTTGGTAGGTTCCAATACTCTTGAAGATCTTGACATCCTAGATTCGCCTTTCTCCTACAACTTTGGAAAAGAGGCAGTAAGTTCAACTGATTTATTTGAGACCTCCTCACCTAGAATGACAAAACCTTTCATAGGTCATTCTATTAGTATTAGATTTGGATCAACACTCGGAGTTAATACTAATTTTGATTTAGGCTTCACACCAATAAATATCTTTAATGCAGACATTTATGGGCAAAGTCCAGAGAATTCTCATTTTACAGTTAGC
Organism: Crocinitomicaceae bacterium; assembly: GCA_022448165.1. Classification (GTDB taxonomy): domain Bacteria; phylum Bacteroidota; class Bacteroidia; order Flavobacteriales_D; family Crocinitomicaceae; genus UBA4466. Next base: position 2,987 of record JAKVAS010000215.1, read on the forward strand.
ATTGGAAACGAATGTGCAACCATAGAACCGGTTGTAGTAGAAGTGGATGATGGAGGGTTTTTAACCATTGGTGATGGTAACTTGAGAACGGGCAAATTAATCGTGACGGAAACTCACAGTATTCTCGTTAAAGATGGTGGCACCCTTTTACTAAACGAAAACAGTGTATTACAAATGCGTTCGGGTTCATTTTTGACTGTTGAAGATGGAGGAAAGGTGATTA
>JAKVAS010000216.1 GCA_022448165.1 Crocinitomicaceae bacterium
TAGTGCATTTAGCAGTTGGGCTTAAGTTAGAATCCATTAACTTATTTAAAAACAAGAAAGAACTAAGGAGTGTAAGATTCATTCAATGAGATGGAGTGTCCACGAACACGTCAAGATATCAAATTCCCACTCTTTTTAGTGTCTAAATACGTTCAGTTCTCGGGGTTTGGAAGGCTGATTTGAGGTAGCAGTATCTTGTACATTCGTTCTCCCTGAAATAAAACATTCGATGTGTTCTGTCTTGAGTTCGCACACCACCATTTTCCACACAACAATGAAGGGTTTAGAGCTTTTGAAGAGTTGTTAAGTGAGTAATATTATTGTGTGATCTATGCAACAGGATGTTATCATCTTGAAGCTTGCAAGTTATTTGTATGAGAAAGGTTTTGGGGTAAGCTTAGAAAACCTCTTAGTGATCAAACGCTGTATTTAAACGAAGCACCAAAAAGTAAAAACAGATAGGCATGATGCGCATGATTGCCTCGTATGGTGAGGATCAAAAACTAAAGTAGTAGGAGTCTGAACCTTCATTTATTGAGGCAGAAGTTCCTAACAGAACAATGCAATAACGAACTCGAACTAAGCAAAACAATAGATGAATCAATCAAAATCTCTAGTAATAAAAGACCACATTTATCTCACAATATGAGAATACCAAATTATGTCCACGAAAAAAGCATCGAGGCTAGCCTCAATGCTTTTGATTTATTTAGCAGTAAATCCTGTCATCCTATTTTAGGACGATTCATTATTCTTCTAATTTCACAACTCGCTCTCGCGTTCCATCGCTGTAGATATAAATAAGCGGAATGTTTGGTTTGAATTCTGTTTCTCTACCCATTAGGTCAATTATAGAAATGAGTTCCTTTGTTTCCGTTGAAAGCACATCTAACGAATTTGTTGATGAGCAATCAAGACTAAATATTGCACTTGTATCAATATCAGTCCAGTTCGCAGTACTGTAGGCGGGATCATCTACTTGAATGCACTGTAAATCTGGAGTTAACATTGCTGAAAAGGAAGTCATATTAGTATTGTTTCCGTTCGCTACGTTAAGTTCGATAAGTGGATTCAAGCTACAATTCAGCACAGTTAGGTTAGGATAAGAACTAAGATCCAGACTAGTCAGTAAGTTAGCATTTAAACTCAATTCGGTTAAATTCGGGTTGTTTCCTATGATTAGAGAACTGATATTATTTCCATAACATGATATAACGGTGACTAGGAGATTGTTGCTAACATCCAATTGAGTTAGCGCATTAACCGCGCAGTGAAGTTCCGTGATTTGAGTGAATTCTTCAAGACCGGTCATATCAGCAATAGTAAAACCGTTTGTGACGTTAATCACTCCAGTGTAACTGTTCGCCTCGGATAATTGAATCTCAGTATCCATATTCGAATTAATCGACGAATTTTGTAATAACAATGTCTTAAATGTTGAATCCGGAATGTTTACGATCTGAGCGGAAACTCCAAAGATAAATAAGATGGATGCAAAGCAAAGTATTGATTTTTTCATGAAATAAATTTTGATTGAACAATTATATTTTCGGGCGACAAATATAAACTATTAACCCAGGAAAATTTAATTTTCTATGCAAAACACAATAAATGCATATTGCACTAATAAATATACGTAAAGTCTAATGCATTTTGACAAATTGTTGTAGCTAATTTTTAATTTTTATGATCCATATTCATTGTTGTTTCAGAATCGAAAAATACTGAAATATGGCCGGCATTCCATTGATTTGACCTTCTGGTCTCACTTCCCTAATTGAAGCAATAACGTTCAATCCATTGTTAAAGCTAAATTCAATGTCTTGTGGATAATACTCTTTATCGAGTCTCTCAACAGTCTTGGAATTAGTCCAGTAGGATTTAATTTTATTCAATTTCTGTCCAATTCTGTCAATCCAATATTGTGATTTTGATACATCTTGACAGCTAATTTTCGAATCAGGGTGAAACTCTTGATTGGGTGTTCCTTTTTTGCATTTCAGGTCGTATTGGAAATATTGTGAATCTCAAATGATATAATTGGTTTCATCATTATCATTTCCCAATTGAAGTCCATAATCATAAGGGATGATGGTCAGATAGTTTAAACGTTGGTTCTCCACAATCGATTCGAAATTACTTACCGTTTTAATTCTCTTTCCAATCAACTGAGAAGGAAGGCTCTAGTATTTTTCTATTTCATTCTCTAATTAGCTATAACGTTCAGAATAAGAGGACGTTTTAATGCCTTTTGTAATTTGCTGTAGATAAGCTCTATTTCAAATTATGTTCTCCAGTGCCTAATCAAATTCAATTGGTGACAAAAATCTTTCCATTTTGCATGTGAGATTTCGTTCTGGCATGATAAAAATAAACACCTGCTCCCAATTTATTTATGTTGACTTTTTGTATTGAATCCACCAAACTTCTCAAGACTATTTTGCCATTGGCATCATATAATTCAAAAGTGATAGGCTCGTTTAAGTTCGTTTGAATTGTCAAAAACTGACCTGATGACACAGGGTTAGCATAAACGTTGATTTCAAATTCATCTGCGGCAGGATCGTCAACAGAAGAGACATTTGGATTAGAAATATTGATATTGTCAATGTACAGTTTATTGCCATATCCGTTGATGTTTCTAAACAGCACTAATAGTTCTTGCGCTCCTGTAAATGGAGCTAAATCAACAGAATCTGTTCTCCAAGAACTGCTATCAGGATAAGTTGTGCCAATTGTTACCGTTGCTAAATCTGCAGGAGCCTTAGCATATGGTTTTTGATAGGTTAGACCACAATCTGCTGAAACTAAGACTTCCAGACTATCTCCTAGAGTCGCACTAAATGGAGTATAAGCAACATCGAAGGTCAACCATAAGTCTGTTCCCGAACTCAGATCAAAACTAAACTGAAAATCATCGTATTCCCCTTGCTGGTTGTATGAGTAATTATCCATTAATATGCTAAAGTTGCTAGTGGCATAACCTCCTGCATTGTTGGGTGACACCTTCCAGGTTTCTTCTGAATCAGAATTAATAACCTTTATTTCAGCAGGTATTCCTAGCTCGAAACCTTCCTGCACCAAATTTGGTGTTGAAAGTATTTCTGTATATAAGGTATCGTAATCTATGTTCCCAATGCCATCTGTTACTTTGAGTGTGGTCATGTAAGTTCCTGGACCTGGATAAGCAACCGTTTCATGCCATGTATTCCCTGTTGACGGAATGCCTCCAACAAAATTCCATTCCCAACTAGCACCTGAGTGATTCATCGTTGAATGATCAACATAAGTGAATGTATTCATTGAACTATCACAAGCAAACACAGATTTTGTAAGTTGATCAACCATAATTTGTGCTTGAGCATTTTGCGCTTCATAAAAATCACTTTCCCATACTCCTTTAGCCGTTCCAATTCTGATTTTTCCATCTCTGTAGAAAGGCACCATTTG
>JAKVAS010000217.1 GCA_022448165.1 Crocinitomicaceae bacterium
GAGTTGTGCCAAATGGCCTTTTCTCCATCAATGGTAATCCCATCTTTAGAACCTGCAAGATCCTTGTCGAAATCTGTAGCTGTAACTTCAAGTTTCCCATTTTCAGCCCAGCGTTTTGCTGTTTCTTTTACAACAGCAAAAGCATCAGGACGAATTTGGTCAAGCAAGTCTTCAATTTTCTCGTCAATTTCTTTTGTTAAGGCGTCAATTTTTTCGAATATGCCTTCTTTGTCTTGAATTGGAGTAGCTAAATCAGCTGCTTTAGCTTTTAGAGTTTCTAACTCAACCTCTAAGTCTGAAGTCCCTTCTGAAATAATACGTTTGAATTCAGCAGTTTTCCCTCTTAATTCATCATCCGAAAGGGATTGAAGCTTGGCAAACATCTCGTTCGCCTGATCAATAGCTGGTTGGTATGCTTTTCTATCTTTTGACGACTTATCGCCGAATAATTTCTTTAATATGCTCAAAACGTTGTTTTTTAGTGTAAAAACGAGGTGTAAAAATAATAAAATCTCTCGCGTGAAACAGCTGATTTCGTAATAACAAAAAAATGTAGTCATAAATCATTCCAGTTGTGACTTTTATGACAAATTGTCCTAAGTTGAGTTGTTACTTAGTTTTTGATTATTGAAATTAATGAGAAGCAATTGGAGGTGCCTATAAATAATATATGTGTTTTTCCATTAGAGGAATTTAATATAATTGATTTTTGGCTCTTCATGTGTTGGGTTTTCTGTTTCCCTGGAAAGAAAACTTAAATATTGTTGTTAACTGGTTGATAAAATGTTTAGAATTTGTTCATGGAATGATTCATACATCGTATTTTTGCGCCATGCATGAGATGATACTAATTTTAGATTTTGGATCGCAATACACTCAGTTGATTGCGAGACGTGTAAGAGAACTAAATATTTATTGTGAAATCCACCCTTGGAATAAGTGTCCAGAGATCACAGATAACATTAAAGGAGTAGTCTTGTCGGGGAGTCCTTTTTCTGTTAGGGATGAGGCTTCACCAAAACCAGACTTATCTCTGTTTAGAGGCAAACTTCCTTTGTTAGGAGTATGTTTTGGAGCACAGTTTATGGCTCATAATTTTGGAGGAGAGGTTATGCCTTCTTCGATTCGTGAATATGGTAGAGCGAATCTTTCTTATGTTGATCAGGAGAATGTATTGACGAAAGGGATGTCTATGGATTCACAAGTTTGGATGTCTCATGGTGATACTATTAAGAAAGTACCATCTAATTTTAGAGTGATTGCAAGTACACAGGATGTGGAATATGCAGGATATGAAATAGAGGGAGAGCAAACATTTGGTATTCAATTTCATCCGGAAGTTTATCATTCATTAGAAGGGACAATTCTATTGAAGAATTTTATGGTTGATGTTTGTGGATGTGCCCAAAGCTGGACTCCTGATTCTTTTGTTGATGAGACTGTTAAATCTTTGCGTGAGCAAGTAGGATCAGATCGTGTTATTCTTGGTTTGTCTGGAGGTGTTGATTCTTCAGTGGCTGCAATGTTATTACACAAGGCAATTGGAGAAAATCTCTATTGTATTTTTGTAGATAATGGATTGTTAAGGAAAGATGAGTTTAGTTCGGTGCTTGAATCCTATAACGGAATGGGCTTAAATGTAAAGGGGGTCGATGCAAGTAGTAAATTTTATGCTGAGTTAAAAGGGCTTACGGATCCGGAAGCAAAACGTAAAGCAATAGGAAAGGTTTTTATTGATGTGTTTGACGAAGAATCTAAATTAGTAGAAAATGCTAAATGGTTAGGGCAGGGAACTATATATCCAGACGTTATTGAATCAGTTTCAGTTTCAGGGGGGCCAAGTGCAACAATTAAATCTCATCACAATGTGGGAGGTTTACCAGATTACATGAAGTTGAAGGTTGTAGAGCCTCTCCGTCTCTTGTTTAAAGATGAAGTAAGACGTATTGGTCGTTCAATGGGAATGGATGAAAACCTTTTAGGAAGACACCCGTTTCCTGGTCCAGGTTTAGGAATTAGAATCTTAGGCGATGTTACTGCTGAAAAAGTACGTATTCTTCAAGAAGTAGATCATATTTTCATCTCTCAATTGAAGGAAGATGGATTGTATAATGATGTTTGGCAAGCTGGAGCAATTTTCCTTCCAATTCAATCAGTTGGAGTAATGGGAGATGAAAGAACGTATGAAAATGCAGTAGCGCTTAGAGCTGTTACGTCTACTGATGGTATGACTGCAGATTGGTGTCATCTTCCTTACGATTTCTTAGCAAAAGTTTCGAATAAGATCATTAATCAAGTAAAAGGAATCAATAGAGTTACATACGATATCAGTTCTAAACCACCAGCAACAATTGAGTGGGAGTAAGAAACTGGCATAAGTATTGTAAAATCTATTTGCGTAATTTTAGACTATGAAGAGATTGATATGCATCCTATTGTTTGCAATGCCGTTTTTAAGCTTTGCTCAACCTGGAGTGGCATCTGTAAAAGATGTAAATGGTAAACGTTATTATGAGCATAAAGTAGAAGCAGGGAATACGCTTTGGGGATTATCAAAGATGTATGGAGTTCCAGTTGATGAAATTGTTTCGGAAAATCCCAAGCTTGCTAATGGATTGAAATTGGATGATGTTATATTAATACCTGTTACTAAATCGTCTATTGAAAAGATTCCTACATCTGACTATAAAGTTAAGAGGTCGGAAACGTTATACGGATTATCAAGAAAATTCAAGGTGTCGGTTGACGATCTGATTGAGTTAAACCCTTCTTTGAAAGATGGATTGAAGAAGGGGCAGACAATAAAGGTTCCAATGTTGGCAGTGTCGAATGATTCTCCACCAAAAGTTGTAGTTGATAAACTTCCTGCTGATTCACCGAACCCGTTCGTTACAGACACACTTATTAATGAGGATGGTTCAAAAGAACAGGTGGCGTTTTCATTTAGTGATAGCACAATTAGGCATGTTGTGATGGCTCATGAAACTATGTATAGTGTTTCAAAGCGATTCATGGTTCCTATTGAAACGATTATGAAACTTAATGGGTTGAAATCAGCTTCTGTAAAAGAAGGGCAGGTGTTGATTATTCCAGTTAAAAATGAACGTATAAATCGTGTTGAAATTAA
>JAKVAS010000218.1 GCA_022448165.1 Crocinitomicaceae bacterium
ACTTAAAGTTCCAAGAATTAGCATTATTAATAGAAGTGCGTTTCTCATAATCGTAATTAAACCTAACGTTCCGGCTATGAAGCGTAGGAACGGTTTGGTTGGTTAGGCCTATGCTTTATAGCCATTGTTGTAGCTCGTTTTACCATTTATTTTTTAATTCTTTTATTATATTTTCTCCTGAGTTTTTGAATTCTAATTTGATAGATTTTTCCTGGTTGAATCTGTCATTAATTGTTTTCGGTAACTTACGTACTTCAAAGAATTCTTGAGTTTCCTTTGATGATAAATTTTGTGCGAAATTTGGAGTATCCCAAGGAATCCATTCACTATTAGAAACTTTAGATTCAGAGGGTATAAAGACCTCTATTTTTTCAAATCCAACCTTGATTTCATACCCTTCATTTCTTCTGTTAAAACCAAAATAATCTACGAGAACATCCGTCTTCTGATTATTAACAGTCAGTTCTCCAATCACATTTTCACCATGATAAAAACCTCCATTCCATTGGATAATTGAAACTCCTGATAAAAGTAAATATGAATAGTCAATCTTATCACCAACTTTTATTTCAAATGGGTTCTTATCACTTATTTGAGCATTCAAGTATGGGATTAAAAGAGAGTCAACACATAGATAGGCATTCTCGGAGTATGTTTCCGAAGTGTTGAATGCATACTCGTAGTTTTTAAAGTCTATTAGTTTATTTCTATTCATTATTAATGAGCTACAACGTTTGAGTAAAGCTAGCAATTTATTACGTGCGAAAAGCGGGGCCAAGCCCAGGATGTTATCCGTTCCGCCGTGATGGCAGCCCCGGACACTGGACAAGCTATTGGGAGCCTTTGGTGCAGGCCAAGGGAGGGAGTTTGCTTTACTTACTATGTTATGGCCAGTTTTAACGCCCTAGTTTAAGGATCCTAGCAGCACCTTGCAGTACAAGTACGAAAACAATTGCCCCTACGAAAAGGTCCGGCCAGCTGGAGTTCAGCCAAATCACAAGTATTCCAGCTAGAATGACACCTGTATTAATGATTATGTCATTTGATGTGAAGATCATAGTGGCTTTCATGTGAGCTTCTTCACTTTTTGATTTTTGAAGCAGATACAAACAAGCTGCATTGGCGATTAAAGCGAATACAGAAACAATAATCATGATTCTGAAATCAGGCATGTTTTCTTCACCTATGAACCTTCTAACAATTTCTACAAAACCAATAAGCGCTAAAGTGATTTGGAAATACCCTGCAAGTTTTGCGATATTTTTCTTTCGAGCAATTGTTCCGCCTACTGCAATCAAGCTGATTCCGTATACAAATGAGTCCGCCAGCATATCTAAACTGTCTGCGACAAGTCCCATGGAATTTGAGATCAGTCCAGTGGTCATTTCAATTCCGAAAAAAGCAAAGTTGATGATTAGAACCGTCCAAAGTAGTTTTCTTTGATTGCTGGCAGAATCAAATTCCTGGTCTGCAACTTCTGTTGTTGATTGCAGCTTTCCACCAAGATTTAAATCAATAATTGATTTTTCGATTTCGTTTGCTTGGGCGTTATGATAGACAATTAATGTTCTTTTTTCCAGGTTAAAATCAAGATGCATAATTGAGCCAAACTGTCCGAGAGCTGTTCTGATCATTGCTTCCTCAGAAGGACAGTCCATTTTAGAAATCTCAAATTCAGATTTTAACATGTCCTATTGTAATTGGCCATAACGTTTGAGTAAAATTAGGCATTTTTAGATGCCGCCGCAAGGTGCGTTGGCAATTCCTGCGTGGAACCCCAGGATACTGGACAAACTAATGGGAGCTTTTTGCGCTGGACAAGGGAGGATGTGAATTTTACTTAATATGTTAACAAATGTTTTTCAATAGATAATTATTTTCTTACTATATGTAATTGTAGAATTGGACAAAACGCCAATATAAGCACCCTGAATTAGATTTAATTCAAGTGCGCAGTGTTGCCCACTTTGAAGGAATAAAGAGGATAGTTCTTTACCTTGCATGTCATAAATTTTAAAGAATCCGGTTTCCTCCAAATTGTTGATAATAAGAAAATCCCCAGTATTAGGATTCGGATAAATTTCAAAAGCGGAGGTTATGTAGTTAGGGGTTGAATGAGTCTCTACAGCTAAAGTCGCTTGATGTTCAGGGCTCGTAAAAGGGCACCAACTACCATATAAATCCACCCCGTTTTCTGAATAGCACTTTAATTCTAGGAAATTTGGTTCAAAGTCCAATTCTAAATACGTGAAGGGAAATGTCATTGATATTAACCTTTCGGCAATATTTACCCTCCTCTCATAAAAGGTTGAGGAGCAAAGTGATTGACATGTCCAGTTTTTATAATATATACCCCCGATTAATACTGAATCGATTCCGATAATTTGCCAGTCACATAGTAGCCAAGGACTATCGCTGTCTCCTCCTTCATTATATGGGAAAGAGATTATATCGTTTATGTAATGGGTAGTATCAAAATCAAAAAACAAGTACTCAGCAGTGCTGTCTTTGGGAATGACATATAGTTCTGATTCAACTGTATCTGAACGAAAACCACAGTAGTAATGTTGAGTTCCATTACTCCATTCTTGAAATAATTTTGTGTAAGAAGATGAACCTATAACAGTATCATTTGCTACTGAGTCGGTGTAAAATTTCAACCACCATGATTGAGCCGCGGTAGGTACAACTCCCCGTCCTGTCCAGCTTGATAAAGAATCGGCTGGTTTGAAGTTGTTTTGAGAAAAACTGCTGAAACCATTAAAAAATAATATAAAAAGTATAGAAATAATTTTTCTCATAAAATCAGATCTAAATTTTGATTTAATCTCAAACATTTTCTGGTTATAGTTGTTAACGTTCTGTATAAAGATAGTAAACTAGCCCGAGTTTCGACGAGGGTGGAGGGCAAGCGTTGCGTGTTGGCCGTGAGTTCACGATTGGCGGGATGAGCCGTGTGTTGGCAGCGCAGCCCCCAGTGGGCAAAATTGCTTTCTTTCTGAGCTGCGCGAAGTGAGCAATTTGTGATCATCCTTGTTTATTGGCTTTATACTTTGTTAGGTCTTGTTTTCCTTCCGTCAAGCTTAACTAATGCGGATGTCCGTTATGTCGAGTAGTCAGCTGTTGGTTGGTTGCAATACAGTAGGGAAGTGGTGAGAATCTTTGTTCTGGTAGTCACCAGTCGACCGTTTTATTGAACTAGCCGAGTAGTCCTTAAGCTTTATTAGACCTAACGTTTGAGTAAAGCTAGCAATTTATTGCGTGCGAAAAGCGGGGCCAAGCCCAGGATGTTATCCGTTCCACCGTGATGGCAGCCCCGGACACTGGGCAAGCTATT
>JAKVAS010000219.1 GCA_022448165.1 Crocinitomicaceae bacterium
CGGAAGCTGCGAAGATCATTGAGAACACGCAACGTGATGTGAACATCGCCTTGATTAATGAATTGTCAATCATCTTTGATAAATTAGGGATCAATACGTATGATGTGTTGAATGCGGCAGGAACGAAGTGGAACTTCCTTTAGTTTTCTCCAGGATTAGTTGGAGGTCATTGTATTGGAGTAGATCCATACTACCTGACGCATAAAGCGATGCAATCCGGATATCATTCAAAAATTATTACAAGTGGTCGTTATGTAAACGACTCAATGGGGTATTATATTGGAAAGCAAACGGTAAAGAAGATTTTGGCTCAAGGAAAGCATGTTCGTGATGCGAAGGTGTTAATTATGGGGGCTACTTTTAAAGAGGATGTGACAGATATTCGTAACTCTAAGGTTATTGATATAATTAAAGAATTACACTCTTTCCAGGTTGCTGTTGATCTTGTTGATCCCCATGCTTCATCTGATGAGATGGAACAGGAATACGGTGTTGGTTTGGTGAGCGTCGGATCGGATTACGATGCGGTCATTGTAGCAGTGAATCACAAAGAATACATAGATTTAAAAGAGGATGATTTCAAGAAGATGATGAAAGATGATCTTGGAGTAGTCGTTGACGTGAAAGGAATCTATAAGGATAAAATTAATGACCTTCTATATTGGAGTCTATAAATAAGAACTAAGAATATGTCGTTTGATAAGAGAATATTAATCACTGGAGGAGCTGGGTTTATTGGATCTCATTTAATCCGCTTAATGGTTGAAAAATATCCCAAATATAAAATTGTCAATTTAGATAAGTTGACATATGCGGGAAACTTGAATAACCTAGATGATATTCAAGATCGAGCGAATTATACGTTTGTAAAAGCTGATATTTGTAGTCCGGAGGAAATAAAGACTGTTTTTAAAGAACATGATATTTCTGATGTGATTCATTTGGCAGCAGAATCTCATGTTGACCGTTCAATAGAGGGGCCTATGGAGTTTGTCATGACAAATGTTGTTGGTACGGTTAATTTATTGCAGCAGGCTAAAGATCAATGGGAAGGAAAAGAAGGGAATGTGTTTCATCATGTTTCTACAGATGAGGTTTATGGTTCACTTGGAAGTGAAGGTTTGTTTGAAGAAACAACAGCATATGATCCAAGAAGCCCATACTCAGCCTCTAAAGCGTCTTCGGATCACTTTGTTAGAGCTTTCTACCATACGTATGGTTTGAAAGTGAAATTGTCGAATTGTTCAAACAATTATGGAAGTCATCAGTTTCCAGAGAAGTTAATTCCATTGATGATTAATAATATTGTTCATAAGAAGCCATTACCTATTTATGGCAAAGGAGATAATATTCGTGATTGGCTTTGGGTTGTGGATCATGCAAGTGCCATTGAAACGATCTTTCATAAAGGAGCGGTTGGTGAATCTTATAACGTGGGTGGACTTAATGAATGGACAAATATTGATCTAGTAAATTATCTATGTAAGCTAATGGATAAGAAGCTTGGAAGAAAAGATGGAGAAAGTGCGTCGTTAATTGAGTTTGTGACTGACCGTGCAGGTCATGATATGAGATACGCAATTGATGCTTCCAAAATTGAAAAGGAGCTTAATTGGAAACCATCTGTTACGTTTGAGGAAGGTTTAGAATCTACAGTTGATTGGTATTTGAAAAATCAAAAATGGATTGATAACGTGACGAGCGGAGATTATTTAGATTACTATACAAATATGTACGAGGATCGCTAATGAATTTCTTTCGTAAAATCTTCGGGAATAAGGAGGATACATCATTTTCACCGTTTGATTTATCGAAATTGAAAGTCGATATGCATAGTCATTTGATTCCTGGCATTGATGATGGTGCAAAAACGATGGATCAATCGATTGCTATGCTTGCTAAGTTTGAAAGCTTTGGTTTTCAAAAAGTGATTACAACACCACATATTATGGGGGATTTCTATCGAAATACGCCAGAAATTATATTGTCAGGGAAAGAGAGAGTTACAGAAATAGCTAGGAAGTTGGGATTGTCGATAGAAATAGAGGCTGCAGCAGAGTACTATTTCGATGAAAGTCTAATCAATCGATTAAAAAATAAAGAACAGTTGCTTACTTTTTCGGGAAATCGGGTGCTTTTTGAGTTTTCGATGCATCAAAAACCAGATCGATTAAAACCATTGTTTTTTGAGCTTTTATCGCAAGGATATCAGCCGGTTTTGGCACATTTTGAACGCTATAATTATTATCATGGCTCTGTAGATAAGGCGTTTGAATTTAGCGAACAAGGAATTGAGATTCAATTAAATTTTAATTCATTGATAGGACATTATGGTCCAAAGGTTAAAGATCAGGCGCGCCTTCTTGTAGAAAGTAAGAAGGTTGATTTTGTAGCAAGTGATTGTCATAGAATGGATCATTTGATGATTATGGAACGGAATCTTTCTACGAAGGAGTTTGATAGTTTAAATAGTCTTAGTCTTAAAAATGCTACTCTATAGTACTTTATTTATTGTCTAAAAATAGAATTTAGCTGAGCAAAAGTATTTACCATGGTAATTATTGTATATTTGCCTAAAATTATATTATATGAATTTAATTGTTATAATGACTTTGCTTATCGTTGGTATAAGCGCATTGGTTATGAGGTTACGTGATGTAAGCGAATATGGCTACATTATTAATGTTTTGTTTTTAGCTGTTTTAACTAGTGTTTCTATTTCTTTGGATCGATCAGAGGAAGTTGTTCCCATATATGGATTACTTGGGGTTACCGTGCTTAATCTATTGGTAGCTCAGTGGAAACAGCTACGCAAGGCATATTTTAGAATTATTTTTCCTTTACTTTCTTTAATAGTTTTTTTCCTTGTGTTTAGTGATGACGTTGTTCAATTATTAGGAGAGAAGAATGTTGTTATTCATAAGTTTACAATTTTGGGAGGGATATTGTCTGTCCTCTTATATGAATTCGCGTTTTTTAAAAGTAACCTCCTTCAAAAAATAAGGTTGACTGAATTAAATACAGAAAGCACTAGGATTCTTGAATTCTTATTTCTTGGAATCGCACTTCTTTTTGGGAGTTTAGGGAGTGGTGTTTTTGGAGTCTTAGTAATAGTTTCTGGGTATATGGCTGCGGCATGTTACCGATCGGATGATAGTGATGTTGCTATTAGTAGTTCACTGATTGCAATCATTGGTCTGTATATTTTGAATTTTCATAGCAGTGGTGTTTCTATCGACCTTTTAAAAGGGGATGTGCTAATGGGGCTATTAGTT
>JAKVAS010000022.1 GCA_022448165.1 Crocinitomicaceae bacterium
TATGTTATTTGGTCAAAAATAGAACGTAGATCATTTAGAAATAATACGCTTGAGGCGGATGAAGCATTAAATGGAAATATGGAAGGGATTAATAGGTTTGGTGTAAGATCAACCCTAAGTTATTCTTATTCGATAACTCCAAAATGGCGGGTAGGGTTGAATTTAGGAATGAGGTTATCGACTACTTTTCAATCAGATTTTTTAATTAAAGAAAACAATAGATTTCCAATTGATGGACAATTATACTTGAGAAGAACACTGTTATGGAGATGAAAAGAAATATAAAGCTGGAGAAAAGTGCCCTTTGGTTAATATGTGTTTTGGTAATTAGCTTAACATCTTGTAAAAAAGATGAAGTTATGTTACCGGTGGAAAATGATCCTGTATTTCGTGTTGACGGACAGTTTGATGGGGAGAACCTGTCAATTGTTGCGGGGGATGATAATGCTTATATGCATACAGAAACGAAGGTATTGAATGGAGTAAATGTATTTTCTGGAGATTTGAATGATGGAAATCTTTTTGTTAAGATGGGAGTTTATGATGGTAATTTGGATGTTCCTTCAAGCGATTTTTTGACACAGCTTCCGAATACTTTAAGTTTCTCGAAAAACAATAATATGCCGTTGATTACTCTCCGAAAAGACTTGTTTTCAAACTGTAATTATATTTCTTCGATTAATTGGAAGGTAGATAACGTTGATGTTGGCTCGAACAACTATAGTATTTATGAGCCTGGAAAGTACATGGTATGTGCTGACGTTACTTTTACGGATGGAACTAGCAATGAGCTATGTAATGAATTGATTTTGGGATATGATAAGCAAGGAGATTTTTCTATAAAGCCTTACTTGAGTTTAGATGGAATGTTGTCAGCATGGATAAGTGATAGCAGTTCTGAAATAGAGAAAGTTCTTTGGTATCTGAATGGAGAGGAAGTTAGCAGCGATAGTGAGATGTCCTCACCAGTTGAGACTGGAGCGTATTTGTTACGAGTTGATGTGTTTTTTGCAAATGGTGCTGTACGGTCTAAAGAAATGTTGATTGATGGGGGAAACATTGCTAATTATATAGACGATTTATCGTTTCTAGAGCAATTTACAATTGGACCGCTGAATAGAGATTTCAACCTTTGGATTGAAGTTATTAAAGATGGTGTTTCGTATCATTCCGAAAATTCAAATAATGAATCAAAGTCAGTAACGATTGATGAAATTGAATATACTGGAGTGAATAGTCTTGGGAATAGAACCTATAGAATTAAAGCAAATGTTACCGCTACTCTATCCTCAAATATACAAGGTTACTCAGATAAACCGATCTCTTTTGATGTAGCGTTTGGTATCGAAATTCCTTAAAGTCTATCTTAATTATATACATTCTGCTCTAATTATATTAAAATATGCGTTTATTTATACTATGCTTTTTATTGGTTCCAGTTTTCTCATGGGGACAAATTACCTTAACAACTGCAGATTTTGCCAATGGTGGAGATACGGTTCGAATGAGTTTCACGACTGATCCTACAATTGATTACTCTTCAACAGGTGCCAATTATACATGGGATTTCTCAGGATTAGTTGCGGAAGAACAAGTTCTTCGTGATTTTAAAGATATGGGGCAAGCTTCGACACTTGTGAATTTTATGTTTGGAAGTTTTGCAGCTACAGAATATCAGGCGACATACTTTGCTGAATCAGAAGCTATTCCGTTGGATCAAATAGGAGGGTTTTTACCTGTAAACATTTCTGAGGTGAACATGATGACGAAGAATTCTGCAGATTCTATAACTTCTGTTGGGTTTTCTGTTGTGGTAGAAGGTACAGAGGTTCCATTTAAATCTGATACGATTGAAACACGTTATAAGTTCCCTGCAAATTATGGTGATGTGTATAGTTCTAGGGGTTATTCTAATATGGATCTTAATCCAATATCAAATTCTATTTGGAGACAGCACAGATTGCGTAATAGCAATATTGATGGGTGGGGAACAATAACTACGCCGCTTGGAACATTTGATGCTTTAAGAATTCGACATGATATTCAAGAATCAGATTCATTGTTTTTTGAAATTTTAGGAACAGGAACATGGATACCTTTACCAATTCCAAATAGTACGTTGTACGAATGGTGGGCACCTGGTGAGTTGGAACCTGTATTAAGAATTACAACAAATGATATTCTTGGTACGGAAACAGTCACGGCAATTGAGTATAGAGATGCGTTTGATTCTGCCTTGGTTGAAATAAAAGAAACAGAATTAGCAGCAGTGCAATTGTACCCAAATCCGGTATCTAATGAATTGATACTTCAAAAAGTAAATGGAGCGCATTATGTGATTGTTAATTCTGCGGGAAAACGTGTGTTGAGCGGAGATGTAAGCAGTGATCGATTTGAGCTTAATGTTAGTCAATTACCAATTGGTGGATATCAATTAGTATTATCAGATGGTAGAAATATCAGTACGCAGACTTTCATAAAGAAGTAAACACTACCTTTGTATAAAGGCAAATCAGTCTATCGCTTTTCATTTTGATGAGAAGAGGAAAGTCTGGGCAGCGTAGAGTACCGTGCTTCCTAACGGGAAGGGTTTGATTCTGAAAGGATTTGAATACAGAAAGTGCCGCAGAAAGGAAGACTACTTATCGGAACTTGTTGAAGATGAGAAAAGGTGAAAAGGTGAGGTAAGAGCTCACCGGTTTGTTGGTGACAACAAGCGCAAGGTAAACCTCACGGGCTGAAAAACCATGTAAACCCAGGATTGAGAATCACTCGTTCGATCTGGGAGGGTAGGTTGATGGACTTTAATTGTGAAATTAGGGCTAGATAAATGATAGACGTTACGCAGTTTGCGTGATTACAGAACCCGGCTTATGATTTGCCTTTTTATTTTTTCTTTGGATGAGATATGTTTTGATTAGCGATTCAAGATCAGGAACTTTTGTGCTACGGTTGCTTAGAACAAGAAATCTTCTTCGCTTTCCATCCATTACATAATTAACAAAAGATAGTTGAGAAAGCCATATACACCTAGTTTTAGTACTTTGAAGACTTTCAATTGTTGTGACCTTACTATTTCGCCATAAATCTTGGAAAATGATCATGTCACCTTTTATAGAGGCAAAACGAATTGTTTTGGCAGCCATGATGATTAGTGCTAAGATGGCTGTAGTCACGAATAGTATAGGGACGAGTTGTTTGAATTTTAGATCATAAATATGCCCTATCAAAAAGCTTGATACAATAAGTGTAATGGGGATGCCAAAAAGAATTAATTTAACTCGTTTTGTAAACGCACGAGTGTACAATCTAATCCCATTTTCAGAATTGGATGATGCATTCGATTGATAGAATGTAGAGGTTGTATTACCAGTGTTCATCATATTTTCAGTAAAGAGGTTGCCTAAAAATGGCGATTTTTTTGTTTAAAAAGCAACTCTAACATGAAAAATTATTTATTAATGTTGGTGTTAATTCTTTCTATACCAGTATGATACTGGATTAGATCTTGGTTTGTGTATGTGTTCGGGGTGAAGGATTGTTTGTTGTCTAAGCTCATATTTATTCGAAAAAGGTGCAATTTTTCCGTTAATTGACCATTGTATCCAGGGTTTCGATAAAAAGAAATAAACTCTTTTGCAACTGTGAAATTTTCAGCTTGCTTTACAATCGCCATGGTTCGAAGGTTGTAAAATGTACCGTTGCTTTTCCATTTTGGATAAGAAATCTGATTAAGAGAATTAAGAATAGTGTCTTTAGAAACATCGTAAAGTGAACTATATGTTCCTAAGCATAATAAGAGTGAGTCATTTGAGTAATCATCTATGTGTATTGTATGATTATTCCACTGTTTGGCCCATTCGTAAGTATCTACTTTGGACATCTCTTTCCTTAGTGGGCTCAAAAATGTCACCATCGAAGGGAAGTCGAGATTGTTTATATGTGCTAATTCAGTTAAGTCAGCATAGTCATCAATACTTGAAATTGTATCGGAATTGTATCTAACTATAAAAGGGTCAATTCCAAAGCCAACATAGTTATACTTATAGGATATATAGCTTGTATCAAACTTTAGACTTTCAGCACAAGAGGATAATGGTTGTAAAATATTTTGTTTATGAACTCGAAGAACATTGTGAATGGAAGAGAGCATTAATATGTCTAGTCCAGAATTGTGGTCGGCATTTCTAATGAGGCCAATAAGCTGATCAGTATTTATCTCTCGAATGATTAACCGTGCCTTTGACTGCGCTATAAATTGAGAGAATAATGCAGTGTCAGCTTGCGTTAGATAGTCCGAAGCGATAACTAATTCCTTACGCTCTTCTGGTCGCGCTGTTTCAACGTAACAAGACGTTAACAACCCTAAGGTGAATGAGAAAAGAATAATTGGAGTAAAATGCATGATGTAAAGATAATACTTAGGTAGAAGAAGTGTCCATCTTGATTTGTTAAAATCAATTTGTGTTCCAGAATATCCCTATCTTTGCCGAAAATTATCAAAATGGCGGAAAAGAAGCAAACACAAAAGTTGACGAAAATTTTGGAAGATCTTAATTCTGATGATGTAAAGAAAGTTTCAAAGGGAATTAAGGCGTTAGAGGCACATGGTAATGCGTCAATGATAAAGCCTTTGGCAGATTTGCTTTTAAAAGGTGTTTCAGAGAAAAATGAAGGTGAAATTATCGAGCTATTGAGTTGCCTGAAAGATACTACGGTTGTAGTGGAAGTTATGGATGTTTTGGAAGAAGAGAAGTATCTGCCTATTAGACAAATAATTCTTTCGACAATATGGAATACAAAAGTTGACTTCAGTAATTATATTGACACTTTTGTAGAAATTGCTGTAAAAGGAAACTTCATGGAATCACTAGATTGTTTAACAATTATAGAAAACCTTGAAGGCCCATTTATGGAAGAAGATATTTTAGAGTCTCAATTGCACCTAAAAACGTACATGGAGTCTACAGAAACTAAAGATGAGCAAAAAGCCCATATTCTAAGTGAGATTGCATTAAAACTTAAAGAAATAAATATGTCCTTAATGGACTAGTCGATGTTCCAGCCAAATCGAGAGCGAAGAATGTTTGAAGTGAAACTCAAGACTGCCTCGTTCTCTACTTTTTCAAGTACATCTCCGATAAATGCTGATACCATTAAATGGCGAGCAGATTTTTCAGAAAGTCCTCGAGCACGTAAGTAAAATACAGCCTCTTCATCCAACTGTCCGGTTGTAGAACCATGTGAGCATTTTACATCATCTGCATAAATCTCTAATTCAGGTTTCGAATTAACTGTAGAGTTGTCGGATAATAAAACGTTTCCATTTGATTGAAATGCATTGATTTTTTGCGCGTCTTTACGTACAAATACCTTTCCGTTAAATACTGCTGTTGACTGATCATCAATTACTCCCTTGTATAGCTCGTTAGACTCGCAATTAGGGACTTTATGGTCCACGACAGTGTGATTGTCTACATGTTGCTTTTCTTTCAAGAGGTAAGCTCCATTCAAGTTACTAGTACAGTTTTGACCGTTAACATTAATATTTAGGTTGTTGCGTACTAAAGATCCATTTAATGTAAGAGTATTGATCGTAAACGTAGAATCTTTTTCTTGGTCAATTTGTTCGGTACTGATATGAAAGTTTCCTTGATCTTCAGATTGAACCTTATCAATGGTTAAGAAAGCATTTTCCCCAACGAAAGCTTCTGTTACATTGTTTGCAAAAGATTTCTCAGCATTTTCAGAAAAGAATCCTTGAATAATGGATGCTTTTGAAAACGCTCCAGCTTTAACAATCGTTCTAAAGTTAGAGATTGTTTGATTTCCCTCTAGGATGTGCAGGATTTGAATCGTACGGTTGACAATTGACTTGTTTGGAATATCAATCAATACCCCATCATTTAGAAAATTGGTATTAATTGCATTAAACAATTCTCCTTCAATTTTTAAATTACTCTTAGGGAGTTCTGAAGAATCACAGTCGGAGAGTTTCTTAATTGAAAAACCCTGGTAATCATCAGTGTTCGAAAGCTCACTTGAATAATGTCCATTTACGAATACTAATGTAAATGCATCTGAATCAATGTTGTAATTAGCAATTGAAGTCAATGATGACTTTTCATTCGAAAAATTAATTTTTCCTATTTTCGCTAATCGCGTATATTTCCATGCTTCAATACGAGTTGTAGGAAGCTTTGTGGTGGAAATTGTTTCTTGAGCTTTTATACCCGCTTCTTGATTTAAATAAATCGAAGAAGGAGTAAGCCCTGAGATAAATTCTTGTTTTGTATCAGCCACGATATTCATACTATATGTTTCGTTTAGTGCGCTAATTCTTCTTTAATCCAATCGTATCCTTTTTCTTCCAACTCTAAGGCGAGCTCTTTAGGACCCGATTTCACAATTTTTCCGTCATACAGTACATGAACGAAATCAGGAACTATATAGTCCAATAAACGTTGGTAGTGTGTAATCACAATTGTTGCGTTTTTATCTGATTTTAAAGTGTTTACACCGTTTGCAACAATACGTAAAGCATCAATGTCTAATCCAGAATCAGTCTCATCTAAAATAGATAATTTCGGCTCTAACATCGCCATTTGGAATATCTCGTTACGTTTCTTCTCACCACCAGAGAACCCTTCGTTGACACTACGAGAAGCCAATTTTGCATCCAATTCAACTAAAGCAGATTTTTCACGAACTCTCGCCATGAATTCTTTTGCAGAGAGCTGTTCTTCTCCTCTATACTCTTTGATTTCATTTAAAGCCGTACGCAAAAAGTTAATGTTTGAAACTCCTGGGATTTCAACAGGATATTGGAATGCAAGAAACAATCCTTCGCGTGCACGATCTTCGGGATTCATTTCTACTAAGTCCTCCCCATCAAAATCTACAGATCCTTCTGTAACTTCGTATTCGTCACGTCCAGCAAGAACAGAGGCAAGTGTACTTTTACCAGCTCCGTTAGGGCCCATGATTGCGTGTACTTCTCCGGCCTTAACTTCAAGGTTCAATCCTTTGAGTATTTCTTTGCCTTCGATATTGGCATGTAAATTCTTAATTGTTATCACGTGTTCTACTATTAATTCGTTAATCTATCCAACAGACCCTTCAAGGCTGATGGTTAATAATTTTTGTGCCTCCACGGCAAACTCCATTGGAAGTTGATTCAAAACTTCTTTACAATATCCGTTAACGATTAAGCCAATTGCTTTTTCCTCGCTGATTCCTCTTTGTAAACAATAAAATATTTGATCTTCTCCAATTTTCGAAGTTGTAGCTTCATGCTCAATTTTTGCAGAGCTATTCTTACACTCAATATATGGGAACGTATGTGCTCCAGATTCATCTGTCATTAAAAGGGAGTCACACTGCGAGAAATTACGCGCATTTTGAGCACTCTTATGGATTTGAACTAGTCCACGATATGAGTTTTGTGATTTCCCAGCAGAAATCCCTTTCGAGATAATCGTACTCTTAGTGTTTTTACCTAAGTGGATCATTTTTGTACCGGTATCCGCTTGTTGATAATTATTGGTAACAGCTACAGAGTAGAACTCACCAACAGAATTATCTCCTTTTAAGATACATGATGGGTATTTCCAAGTTACCGCAGAACCAGTTTCTACTTGGGTCCAAGAAATTTTTGCATTTCGCTCACAAATTCCGCGTTTTGTGACAAAGTTGAAAATTCCACCAATACCATCTTTATCTCCAGGGTACCAGTTTTGAACTGTAGAATATTTTATTTCAGCGTTTTCCTTTGATACTAACTCGACTACTGCGGCATGTAATTGATTTTCGTCACGTTGCGGAGCAGTACAGCCTTCTAAATAAGAAACGTAAGAACCTTCATCGGCAACTACTAATGTACGTTCAAATTGTCCTGTCCCTCCTTCATTGATTCGGAAATAAGTTGATAATTCCATTGGGCAGCGAACACCTTTTGGAATATAACAAAATGATCCGTCTGTAAATACAGCGCTATTAAGAGCTGCGTAGAAATTATCTTGAGTAGGAACAACGGTTCCCATATGTTTTCTTACTAGTTCCGGATGATCCTTGACTGCTTCTGAAAATGAACAAAAGATAATCCCCAATTCGGCTAGCTTATCTTTAAATGAAGTGGCAACAGAAACAGAGTCCATTACAAAATCAACCGCCACGCTTGTCCCTGTGAGACGTTTTTGCTCCTCCATTGAAATCCCCAATTTTTTCATGGTTTCTTTCATTTCAGGATCTACATCATCCCAACTCTCATATTTCTTTGATTGCTTAGGTGCTGAATAATAGGTGATATCCTGAAAGTCTGGTTTGGTGTAATGTACATGTGCCCATTCGGGTTCAGTCATTTTTTTCCACACGTTAAAAGCATTCAGTCGAAAGTCCAATAACCATTTAGGTTCCTCTTTCTTTGCTGAAATAAATCGAATGATATCTTCATTCAACCCTTTCGGTGCTTTATCAGACTCAATATCAGTAGTAAAACCAAATTTATACTCTTGATCTTTTAAATCTTCAGCTAATTCGTCTTCTGTGTAATTTGACATCCCTTCTCTATTAAATTGAAAATGATTCACCACATCCACACGTTCTATCGGCGTTTGGATTCTTAAATACAAAACCTTTACCGTTTAGTCCTCCTGAGAAATCAAGTGTAGTACCTACTAAGTACAAGTAACTCTTTTTATCTACAGCAACACGAATGTCGTTATCTTCAAAAAACTTATCTCCTTCTTGCTCTTTGTTATCAAAATCTAGTTGATACATTAATCCTGAACAACCACCTCCTTGAACTCCAACACGAATAAATAATCCATCTTTCCCATCTTCTTCCATTAACCGAAGTGCCTGCTTCTTTGCTGAATCTGTGACTGTTATCATATCAATTGTTCTTTAGTAAACTGTATTCTTATTTAGATTGATTTAAAATAACAACCTAAACACATTGCAAAAATACCTAATTTGTGGTATTGTTGCAAGCAATTTTAATATTACAACTTAGACGATGAAAAAGATATTTGCTTTATTTCTTCTATTATTTTCATTTGTAGCCTGTTCAGATGATGATTTAGAAACAAAAATTGATATTTATTGTTCTTGTATGAGTCAGGCGAACAGGGGAGAATGTGATAAAATGGAATGTGTTAGATTACTTGATGAAATCAATCAGGAATATAGTTTTGATCCAGAATCAGTAGAGATTATTGTTCAAAGAATGAAAGATTGCGTGTAAGTAAGTAAGTAATTGTAGTTTTTATGAAATAAAGTTGCTTTTGTAATATTTTCTGCGTTTCACCGAAAGGATAAGTTCTTATTTTTGCTAAAAAGTATTTAATCCAATGAACATTTTTCAAGGTTTTGAAGAACTAGGAAATATTCCCAATCCTGTATTAACAATTGGAACGTTTGATGGGGTTCATCAGGGACATCAAAAAATTATCGATCGTTTGAATGAAGAAGCAGAGATGATTGGTGGGGAATCCGTGTTGTTTACGTTTTATCCACACCCTAGGATGGTATTGTATCCTGAAAATCATGGCTTGAGATTGATTCAAACGCAAGCAGAAAAGATTGATAAGTTGAGAAGGATTGGCATGAAAAATGTTATTGTTCATCCTTTTACGCGTGAGTTTTCAAGATTAACGGCAATTGAATTTGTTAGAGATTATCTTGTAAATCGTCTAAAAGTTAAGAAGCTTGTGATTGGTTATGACCATCAATTCGGGAAGAATAGAGAAGGGTCTATCAGCTTTTTAAAAGAGGTTTGTGAGACATACGACTTTGAGGTGATTGAAATATCAGCGCAAGAAGTCGATGAGGTGAATATAAGTTCCACAAAGATTCGAGGAGCTATCATGGAAGGGAATATGCAATTGGCTGCTTCGTATCTTGGGAACCCTTTTGAATTACATGGTAAAGTAGTTCATGGAAATGCAATGGGGCGATCTATAGGTTTCCCTACTGCGAATATTGACATTGAATCTGAAATAAAGTTGATACCTAAGATTGGAGTATATGCTGTACATGTTGTTTTGAGCGATGGTCAGTTTTACGAAGGAATGCTTAATATTGGAATAAGACCTACAATTGCAAATCATGACAATCTTTCCATAGAAGTTAATCTGTTTGATTTTAAAGGAGATCTTTATGGTCAGTATCTTACGGTACAGTTTTTGTCTAGGTTCCGTGATGAAATGAAATTTGATTCGGTAAACGATCTCAAGGAACAACTTGAAACAGATGAGGAAAACATTCGCTCTTATTTTTCTGCTTTGGTCTAGTATTGCTTCTGCTGAAGTTACTGTTTATACATGGGAGAATGCAAAGAATGCTTCTCCTGACACGATATACGGAATAACTTTTGAAAAGCTCAAGCTCGAAGTTGTTCCTGATGAGTTGAAAAAATTCAAGAATCTTAAATACTTAAGTTTTCGCAAAAATCGATTAAAACGTATACCGAAATTTATTGGTTCTTTTCAATTTTTAGAAGAATTGGTTTTGGAAAGAAATCAATTGGAGGTATTTCCTGTTGCTATTTGTCGTTTGAAGAAGCTCAAAAGATTGCGTATTGGAAGAAATTTTATCTCGTCCATCCCGGATTGTATTCAATATGTATCCGAACTAGTATATCTAGATTTGTACGACAATCCAATATCTTCTTTACCTCAATCTATGGAGAATTTACGAAAGCTGGAGAAAATAGATTTTTCTGGAATTCGTTTCAGTCCTAGAAAACAAGAAATGTGGACGAAAATGTTACCTCATACTCAATTGATCTTTGACCCTCCATGTAATTGCATGGATTAATCAAATCCCCAACCTTTTTCGCCTTTTTCACGTATTCTTTTTGAAGCAGCTAATACTGCTATTTTGAATAATGATGAGATTCTGCTTTTTTGCAGGATTTTAGTTGTTAGTTGAAATAGTTAACTTAGGTGTCGCTTACGGTGGATACCGTGAATGTAATTAGAAGAATTACTATTGAACGATAAATGTCAGTTTAATCTAGTTGAGTAGTGATGGTGAGAAGGTAAAACTAAAAGGAAAGAAACTAACAGCTAGCTTATGCGTGGAATTATAGCAATAATATGCGTCTGTTTTGTAATTGTTGGAAATGCTCAGCAATTACCGCAATACAGTCAGTACATGCGAAACCAAATCGTAACAAATCCTGCGGCTTCAGGGATTTATGATTTTATGGATTTAGCAATAGGAGGTAGGTTTCAGTGGGCTGGATTGGAAGGTGCTCCAAAAACTGCATTTTTATATGGTTCAACTGTACTTAATACAACTAGAACAAAGTTTAATCCAGGGTTGAGGACAAGTCAAGGTCCTGTTAGAAACCCAAAAGTTGGCACAGGAAGAATAAAACATGCGCTCGGAGGTCAGGTTGTAGCCGATGAATTTGGAGCTTTTCGTAGAGTCTCTGCTGGGGCAATCTATTCAATACATCTACCCGTGTCGCAGACGCAGAATATTTCATTTGGAACAAAGCTTGGATTGTCGAACAATACTTTCTTAGAAGACAGAGCAACTGTATTGACATCAATGGTTGGATATACCGGTCCCTTAATGACAGATCCAACATATGACGCTTTTATTGCAAATCAAAGTAGTAAGAGTTTCATGGATTTAGGTTTCGGAGTGTATTTTTATTCTAATGATATGTTTATTGGGGTTTCGGCAGATCAATTGACACGTGATTTTGTTTCTTTTGGTTCTGGAACTGCTAATTTTGATCCTAATATACACTTTCAAGCAACAGCAGGGTATAAATTTTCAGTTTCTCAGAATTTGACTTTGATGCCCAATATGCTTGTAAAGTATCTTTCTCCTGCTCCAATCTCAGTTGAAGGTGGATTTCAATTGGAATATAAGGAATGGATGTGGGCAGGTCTTTCATACAGACATACAGATGCTGTAATTGGAATGATTGGGTGTAATTTGAATGAAAAGTTTAAGTTAGGATATTCATTTGATTTTTCATTATCGGAGTTTAATAATTACACTGCAGGAGGTCATGAACTTGTTCTCGGATTGATGTTAGGAAGATAATTTTTACCAAATACCAACGCTAAAACCAGACGATGAAAGGAAAATTACTCATTGCCATGAGCTTTACATTGATTGTAATGTCGAGTAGTGCACAGTTTTGGAAATATTCAAATCCAGAAAAACTTAAGGGAACCGTTAATACGGTAGAATCAGAAGAGAATATTCCAGTATTTTCAAATGATAGTTCAATTTTATACTTCGTAAGATCATTCAATGATGCAAATAAAGGGGGGGTAAATGATCAAGATATTTGGTTTAGTAAACGAGAGGCCGACGGATCTTACCATGACAGTAAGCGTGTAAAGGGACTAAATAATAAGTTTAATAATGCCGTTTTAGGACTGAGTGAAGATGGTACGTCTATGTATTTATTAGGAGCTTATGAAGGTAAAAAGGATCAGGTAAAGGGCTTAGCAGTATCGAAAAATGTAAATGGAAAATGGAGCGCTCCTGAAACGATTACAATTCCAACATTAGATATTGATGGTGACTTCTATGGGTTTCATGTGAATGATAAGGAAGATGTTATCATTATCTCATATAGAGGTGAAAATAGTTTAGGTGAAGAAGACCTTTATGTTTCAACGAAAAGCGGAAGCTCTTGGTCAGCTCCTATCCATATGGGAAGTACAATTAACTCAATTGGGTTTGAGATTTCTCCATTTCTATCATCTTCTCAGGACACATTGTTCTTTTCTAGTAATGGTTTTGGAGGTGAAGGAGATGCCGATATTTTCTATTCGGTAAAAAAGGGATCTTGGACTGATTGGTCTGAACCTAAAAATTTAGGAAACATAATTAATTCTCCAAAATTTGATGCATACTACGTTCATCTGAATGATCGGGCTTATTGGTCGAGTAATAAGGGCGGTGAATTCAGTGATATTTATACTGTGGAGATTATTCCTATACCACCGTTATCCGTGCAAGCAGTTGGAACTAATGTGACAGTTTATAGAGGTGCTGACGGGTCAATTGATTGCACTCCAATTGGTGGAATAGCTCCTTTTACTTATGAATGGTCAAATGGAGCAATAAAAGAAGATCCAAGTGGTCTTGTTAAAGGTGATTATACGGTAAAGGTGACTGATTCTGTGGGACAGGTTGCGTCTATTACTGTATCACTTGATGAACCCCCAATGGAATTAGATCCTGTGATTGCTAAGAGTTACGAAAACGTTAGTTTCAAGCATAATTTTGGTTATAATAAGAATAAGTTGAAAACCTCAAGAGGAGATTTGAGGAGATTTGTGAAAAGTATTGAGAAACAGCTGAAGAATGGAAGAGAGTCAATTACAATAAAGGTGAAATCTTCAGCCTCTAAGGTGCCAACGCGAACTTACTCTTCAAATGATAAGTTAGCTGCCCTTCGAGCTGAAAACATTAAATATGATATGGTAGCCTATTTTAAGAAAAAGTACTCTACTAAGGTAACAGTGGTTGTGGATGAGGTTGTCGTTGGTGGACCTGATTATGCTAATGATGCTGGAAATAAAGAAAAGTACATCCCTTATCAGTTTGTAGAAATGTTTACGGAGTAAATATTTATTCAAGCTAAAGAAATAAATCTTCCGTAATTTTAAGGTATGAAATGGTTGGTGATTTTCGTGATATTGTCTTCGTATACTTGTTTAGGACAACAGAGTCCTCAATATAGTCAGTATATTCAGAATCAATATATGTTAAATCCTGCAGCGGTAGGAACATATGATTTTACAAATATTTCTGTGGGTGGCAGGATGCAATGGTTGGGAATTGAAAATGCCCCAATGTCTTCTTATGCATATGTTTCAGCACCTGCTGGTGATTTTCGTACAGCTTCTATGAAACGAACTTTCGGGAAATTACGTAGAGGAAATAAGCGCGTAAAGCACCCTAAATTAAGATTGGGAACATCTTCTCATGCGTTTGGAGGTCACGTTCTTGCGGATCAATACGGACCTTACCGACAATTTAAAGCTATGGGGACTTATGCATACCACCTTCCAATAAATCAAAATTATAGCATTTCCTTTGGGACAAATGTTGGCCTATCCAACCGAGCATTTATTACGGATAAAGCACAAGTATTAAGCGTGCTAACTAATACAGGGCAGTTTGATCAAACGTATGATTCATATGCTGCTTCTCAGGGAGCTCAATTTAACTTGGAGGTGGACGGTGGAATTTATTTCTATGGTGAAAATGCATTCTTAGGGATTTCATCTACGCAACTAACGCAGGATTTGGTGAAATTTGGTAATCGTGAATTTAACTTTTCGCCAGAACGTCATTGGTACTTTTCAGGAGGAGGTAAATTTGTGGTGAATAGAAAGATGTCTACAACTCTTGCGCTACTTGTTAAATATGTTAAGCCAGCGCCGATTTCAATTGAGGCTACAATACAATTTGATTATGATGAACGTTTTTGGTACGGATTTTCATACCGTCACAAAGATGCATTAGTCGCGATGTTTGGAGCAACAGTAAATAACCAATTTAAAATTGGATATTCTTTTGACTTAAATGTCTCCCGCTTGATAAAGTACAATGTAGGAAGTCACGAATTAGTAATGACTTTCATGTTAGGGAGGTCAAAGTTTTAATTAAACTTAATTGCCTTTACAGGGTTTACACGGGCAATTGCAAGGCTAGGTAGGATTAAGGCCAAAATACAAACGACAAAAGTACCTAGGTTTAATAGTATCCAGTGCCAAATGTTTAATTCGATAGGGACTTGTGTTAGGTAATATACTTCAGAGTTGAGTGAAAGAATACCTGTGTATTTTTGAATAAGACAAAGCATAAGGCCTATAATATTTCCCCACAGTATTCCTCGCCCAATTAAAAAACCAGCCTGAATTAAGAATATTTTCCGAATACTACCGTTCGTAGCACCCATTGCTTTCATCATACCAATAAAGTTGGAACGAACTAAAATTAAAACTAGAAGTGCAGATCCCATGTTGATTATTCCAATGAGGATCATTAGGGATAGAATAATCCAAACATTGATGTCTAAGAAACCAAGCCAAATAAAAATATCTGGTTGATTATCAATAATGCTTGTTGTTGTTAGAGTTTCGTCAAATGGAGTTAAAAGGAAATCTGTACGGTCTTTTGTTCGTTCTACAACTTCATTGAGCGTGCTCCAATCATTTACCATGATTTCATATCCACCTATATAATTGTGAGCACTTCCTAAACCATTCGTAAAAGAACATGTAATGGTCTTGTTTCCGTCCGAAATTACATAAGAAAATGGGTCTTCTTCTGAATATTCTCGCTCTAATTCTCCGAAGTCGTTAAACCCAAAATTACAGGGTGCGGTAATATCTCCATTAACCGTGATTTTTAAATAAGCCGTATCGGGCAGTGTAGTTTCGTTGTAAGACGCATTAATGTTGGACCAGTAGTCACTTGCAATTAAACGAATGACAGTGTCTTTCGTTGGGCAGAGAGAAAAACCATAATAGGTGGCATAGCCTTTTCCCCAGTCATAACGATAGTTGCCGTTTCCACCAGAAACATCCGCAGAAATTATTAGTTGATTTCCATTAACTAAGGTGTCTTCTATTTGAATGGAAGCCTTAATACCCCAATCATTAAGTTCTTGAACGGTGTTTAGGTTTCCTAAAACAATTTGTTTGTCAAGTTCTTCTAGGCCGGTTTCATAAATTCCTTTGATGCGATATTTACGTTTTACAGGACTGTTCTTAACAAAAAATGCACCAACATCTTGTCCAATTTCATAGTTTAGTTTTTGAGCTAAATGTTTTGATATTACAATATGATTCCTTGTAGAATCAAGACTGTAATTAGGTAGTATTCCTTCGATTAAATGAGATTCGAAAAAACTCCAATCATAGCTACTGTCTACACCTTTTATTAGAGCACCATATACTTGATATTGAGATTCGGTAGTGTCTGTTCCATTTGGCAGCGTGTAAGAGATTTCCTGTCTGTTAGATTGGAAAAGTACAGGTTTGTATCCTACAGCATTTACTGAGCGAATTCCAGGGTCATTTTTTAATTGTTCAAGAATGGGTTGGTCTTTACGGATAGGTGAGCTTTCGTAAATGCTGTTTTCTCCGGAAGCCATTATGAAAATGTGTGATCCAAAGCCACTCACTTTTTGGCGTACTTCTTGCTGAAAACCGGTTACAACGGCAATAGTTATTAAATTGACAATTACTGCCAATGCAATACTAATAATAGAGATTCGTACAATAGGTTTAGAAACTTTCTTACCTTGCACGACACTCTTTAGCGTTTTTTTAGATATGAAATATTCGTATGCCAACGTGCTCCAAACTTTTCGACTAAAGTACATAAAGCTTTTGTGCTTGAAAAGCATTTTTATTCTTTTGATTTCCTCTTGCGGACATTCAGAACCTATTAAGGCTTTGGAAGAATCGGCGCAAATTGAGGATACAATGGATTTAATGTATGTTGGAGCGGAAAGAACAGAGGAGTATTTGAAATTCCTGACTGGAAAAAAAGTTGGTGTTGTTGGTAATCAATCATCGTTAATTGGACAAGTGCATCTTGTTGATTCTTTGATTTCATTGGGCATAAATGTGACGAAGGTGTTTTCTCCAGAACATGGTTTTCGTGGCAATGCCGATGCAGGAGAACACGTCAAAAGTGGAAAGGATATAAAAACAGGTTTATCAATTGTCTCTTTGTATGGGAGTAATAAAAAACCAACTGTATCCCAATTAAAAGGGATTGATGTAATTGTGTTTGACATTCAAGATGTGGGGGTTCGTTTTTATACTTACATTTCTACCTTACATTATGTAATGGAGGCATGTGCTGAATCAAATATTCCCGTAATTGTTTTAGATCGTCCAAATCCCAATGGACATTATGTTGATGGTCCAGTGTTGGATATGAAATACAAATCGTTTGTAGGGATGCACCCTGTTCCGATTGTTTATGGAATGACAATAGGTGAATATGGATCAATGATTAATGGAGAAGGTTGGTTAGCAAATCAGGTTAAGTGTGATTATACAATGATTTCTTGTATGGGGTATTCGCATCAAGATACGTATTCGCTTCCAGTTGCTCCTTCACCAAATCTTCGTTCTGATCTTTCTATTCAATTGTATCCAAGTCTTTGTTTATTGGAGGCAACTACAGTAACAGTAGGTAGGGGGACGGATGGACCATTTGAGCGGTATGGACATCCTGATTTTCCTGAAACGGAATTTTCATTTGTGCCAAAGTCAGGTTATGGATCTAAGAATCCAAAGCATAAGGGAAAGGTTTGTAATGGGTTTAACTTGAATGATTCTAGCGAGTATCGAGCATCAAAATTGGATTTTAGTTTCTTGGTTACTTCCAATCATCTGCTAGATGGAAAGTTGTTTGTCGATCAGTCGAAGTTTTTTAACCTGCTAGCTGGAAATGGAAGGTTAATTAAACAATTGGCAGATGGAATGTCAGAAGAAGAGATTCGAGCTACTTGGGTTGAGGAATTGGATGCATTCAAAGAGATTCGTAAGAAGTATTTGATGTATGATTAATTGTTCAAGTAGAGAAGAATTTATTCCGATACATACAGATTCCGAAAGGAGCCTTAACATTCAATATTTGATGAGGTTTTCCGTCAGACTATAGGATTTATGTAAGTCAATAATTATATAAAATTTCTATGTAACGATAAATGATAGTCGTCAAGATGAATTGTATATATGCTGTCTCTACAAATGTAAAATGAAGAACTTGCTTTTACACCAATTATAGTTTGTTAAGCAATTATCGCTTTACACTTTCTGCTCCCGCCAGTACTTTTTGCTTTAATTCTTCCATGTATGCACTCATTTTGTTGAGCAATTCAGGATTGGAGGAAGCAATGATTTTTGCAGCTAAGATTCCCGCATTTTTGGCTCCATTTAATGCAACAGTTGCCACAGGAATTCCTCCAGGCATTTGCAAGATAGACAGAATGCTGTCCCAACCATCAATAGAATTGCTTGATTTTACGGGAACCCCAATTACAGGAAGTGGTGTCAAGGAAGCAGTCATTCCAGGGAGGTGTGCTGCACCTCCTGCACCTGCAATGATTACCTTGATTCCACGTTTATGCGCATTTTTAGCATAATCATACATCTTTTCTGGGGTACGGTGTGCTGATACAATGTCGATTTCATATTGAACACCTAATTCATCTAAAATTTTCGCAGCATCTTCCATTACTGGTAGATCTGACGTACTTCCCATAATAATTCCTACTTCAATCATAATGTTATGCTTAATCTTTGAACAAAGGTAATGAATCTGAAGTGTCTAAAATGTTATGATCTTCTAAATTATCAACTCCCCATTTTTCTATTTCTTGCTCTGTCCATAATTCAGGATAGAAAATACGTCGCTGATAACGCGGATGCATGTATTTTTGCCATTCTGATCCACCCGTTGCTTCAGCAGATTCTTCACCACTGTTTAGATACTTTCGAGCAGCGTTCAAGTGATGCATAACCCATTTTACGTTAACAGTATGATCGTAATGACGCATGGCATTTACCAAATCAATGTTATTCTGCTCTTCCTTAGGAAGTGTTTTGAATTTAGTCCATAGATTGATTGTATTGTACTCTTTCATGAATTCAATAAATTCTTGCGAGTACTTTTTTTCAAAATTCGAAAGTAAAGCGTTCTTTTTTCCTGTTTTATGATCTACGCCCGCAGCTTGCCAATATAGGTTGTCCATTGCGTATTCGTAAGGTGTATTTCTGTCAATTGTTTTTCTAAATCGATAATCAATTAAATTGATTAACTCCGTAGAGGCAAATTCAACTTTTCTATATTGAGCACTTTGAAATCCACTTGCAGGAGTCAATGTATCTCTGAACTTCATGTATTGATCAACATCCATTCCATCTCCCATAATAGTGAATGAATTAGAAAGCATGTCAAAATAGCGACTGATGCGTGAAAGATGTTTTGTAAACTTTACAGGAGAAATATTTTCTGTATGAGATACTTGGTCAATTTCCCAAAGAATCATTTTGAAGAGCAGTTCGTTGATTTGGTGGTACATAATGAATACCATTTCATCTTTTTGCTGTGTACGTTGCACTTGCAGTCCCAATAAAGCTTCAACTTGGATGTAGTCCCAATAGGTAATTGGTTCGGCGTGAAGCAGTCCTGAAAGGTGAGTATCTGGGTTTTGCCCCATAGCTTCATATTTCTCAACAATTGCTTGAATGATTTCTTCTCTTGTCATAATTCTTCTTTCCAGAGTCAGTTTGTGGAGCCAAAGTTAATGATTTCTTAATGGCTAGAATGTGATCTATGTCATGACATTAAAATATCTCAATTATACACCTAGTTTTTCTTTTAGAGATTTGTAAGCGGTTCTGCTTATTGGAACTCTTCGTTCATCCGATAGAATAGCACGATAGCTGTTCTTTTCATAGTTTTCAATTCCTGTTAGGAAGTGAATATTTATAACGAAGGAGCGATGAATTCGAATAAAATCAGCTGAATTCAATGACTGTTCATAGTGTGTTAAGGTTTTCTTTTTTAGGTAGGTTTTTTTTGGGGTGTGAATTTTCACATAATCGTCGTACGCTTCTATACAAGAGATGTTTTTTGTCGGGACTATTTTAATTTTATCACGGTCTTTAATAACAATTCTAAGGTGTTCATCTGGCTGTTTATTCGGAACTTCCGTAATTGTTATTCCTTTTAATGATTCCGAATTGGTTGACTTTTCAATAGCTTGATCAAAACGTTCTTGAGAGAAAGGTTTAAGCAAGTAGTCTACAGCTGCTGCATCAAATGCTTTTAGAGCATAGTGGTCGTAAGCAGTGGTAAAAACGACAGAGGGTTGATAATCTAATAATTCTAACATTTCAAAACCATTAATTTTTGGCATTTGAATGTCCAAGAAAATTAAATCTGGCTTGTGTTGCTCAATGGATTTTAATCCCTCGTAACCGTTGTTACATTGATCTACTATGGTGAAGTGGTTGTGAGATGATAAGTATTCTGAAACGACCAGTCTTGCAAGTGGTTCATCATCGATTATAATTACTTTTTTCATGATTTTGGAATGGTTAGTTCTGTAATGAAGATATTGTTTTCTTGCCTTGTAGAGAGTAAATTACTTTGTTTATAGATCAATAATAGTTTCTTCCTTATGGATTGAAGTCCGTATCCTGTCCCCCCAGATTCTTGCGAGCTGTCAAGATCAAAAGGGTTTGAAATAACGATGAAAAGGTTGTCAGGAGTTTTATTTATAGTTACCTTAATTTGAATATCATCAATGCTTCCGTATAATCCATATTTGATTGCGTTTTCAATAATTGGTTGAAGGATGAAAGAAGGAAGAAGTTCTTCAAAACAATCTTCGTTTATTTTGTAAATAACAGAAAGTCGATGACCAAAACGAATTTTTTCTATTTCTGTATATCGTTGCATGTGTTCAATTTCATCGGCTAATTGAATCATGTCATTTTCGTTTTCACGGACAGCTTTGCGCATGAAATCAGATAGGAGCTGTATCATTTTTCGTGCTTCTTTTGGGTTGCTAATGCAAAGAGCTCCAATTGAATTTAAACTGTTGAATAGAAAGTGGGGTTTGAATTGTTGTTGTATGCTGTTGAGCTCAATGCGGATGGCTTCACGTTCTTTTTCAATAGCGAAATGTTGAATACGCTCTTCTCGTTTTTTTTGTTGATTAATCCAAAATGACATAAGGCAAATTGAATAAAGAAATAAAAGGATAATTCCCCGATAAAGTAAAGTGTTTATATGATAGGATAGAAGTGTTACGTTGTTGCTATAAATTACCGATATAGAAAAGTGAAAAATTGCTATATGGAGTAATGTAAAAAAAAGTAATGTTGCAATATTCGATAGGTTGAAGACGTTGCCTGAATGAAAATAGCGCTGTGTGACATGTATGATATAAATAACTGTACCTGATAGGAAGAGGCTGATTAGTCCTTCAGTAATAACATGTCCTAGAGCTATATGTTGGTAATGAATCCAGATTGTTGATAATATGGAGACTGTCTCAGCTATAACAAGAAAAATGAGGAGGGGAAATGAAGGTTTTGATGCTTGTATAAATTTTACCACGACTTATATGTAGCTTTGAATTTCAACCCCGCTAAAAAAACAGTTTCCATGAAGAATCAGTACCTTGTTGGGGTCTTGTTGATCGGTATTTAAAATTGGACGTTTATCTTCAATTCCACCAAAAACGGTTAGTAATTCCGATTGAACTTTCCAGGTTGAAGGGACAATGAGTGTAAGTCCTGCAAATGCGGATGTTGAATTTATTGTAATGGGACCCTGTATGTCTGCCTTAGTTAAGTTTATCTCTGTACCACCGAAGGCAATTTTAATGTCGGCTCCTTTAAAGTTTTTGCTAACAACATTTTTAGTTACTCCGCCGAATATGGTGGTAAGCGTTAAAAAATCATCTGAAGAAAAATCAATTTCTGAGTCAAATGCGGTAAATTTTTTGTTTGTATTTCCTTCTATTTTTCCAAACATGTTACCCCCTTTAAATAGCATGATCGTACCTAAAACTATCACGAGTATTGGAAGTATTAGTTGGGTGTTAATGAAATGAGGATAGAATCCTTTTAAAAGAAACAATGTACCAATGGTGATGAGTATATAACTTGAAAAATGTTTGAAGTTGTGTCGGTAAAGTCCAACAATACCAACACTAATGAGGATTGTCTTCCAGGAGATTAACCAATAAGGGATGTCAAAATTCAGGCGACTTAAAAGAAAGATGACTCCGAAGGAGATAACGAAAATACCTGAGAGCATTTTTGATTTTTGTTGTCTTTGTCTTCGTTCGTTTGATAATGATTCCATAGTTAAAGTAATTATATGGTCAAATATAGAATGAAGAGTGAAAAGGGAAAAGTAAGAATAGGTGAGTTGTAGGTATAGTTCGGTGAATGGAAATAAAAAAGCTGCTTTCATTCGAAAGCAGCTTTGAAGAATTTTTCAAGTATATTATTCTATAATGTCCCTCTATTTTCTTGCTCTCGCTCGATGGCTTCAAATAGTGCTTTGAAATTTCCTTTACCAAAAGATTGAGCTCCTTTTCGTTGAATAATTTCAAAAAACATTGTTGGTCTATCTACTACCGGTTTAGTAAAAAGTTGCAATAGATAACCTTCGTCATCGCGATCGATCAAGATACCGTGTTTTTTCAACACTTCGACATCTTCATCAATTTCTCCTACCCGATCAAGTAAATCATCGTAGTAATTATCTGGAACGTATAAGAATTCAACACCTCTTTTTCGCATTGCATCTACTGTTTCTACAATATCGTTTGTAGCAACCGCAATGTGTTGAATTCCTGCTCCATTATAGAAATCAATGTATTCCTCAATTTGAGATTTCTTCTTTCCTTCAGCAGGCTCGTTAATTGGAAACTTGATACGACCATTTCCGTTACTCATTACCTTACTCATAAGAGCAGTATATTCAGTAGAAATGTCATTGTCATCAAATGAAATGATTTGGGCAAATCCCATAACCTCGGCATAGAATTTACACCATTTATTCATTTCATTCCAGTCTACATTTCCAACCATGTGATCAACGAATTTTAATCCAACAGGTTCAGGGTTGTAATGAGATTCCCACTTTTTGTATCCTGGCATGAAGACTCCATTGTAGTTTTTGCGCTCAACAAAGATATGAACAGTATCACCATACGTGTGAATCCCAGAACGGATAATATGTCCATCGGCATCTTCTTCACGAGTTGGTTGCATAAATGCTTTAGCACCTCTTTTCGTTGTTTCTTCAAAGGCTTTGGTAGCATCTTCAACCCAAAGAGCTACAACTTTTACACCATCACCATGTTTGTTGATATGTTCGTTGATTACTCCATCTTCCTTTAAGGAAGTTGTTAAGACTAGACGAATTTTGTCTTGCTTTAAAACGTAAGAGACACGATCGTCCATTCCTGTTTCTAATCCTGCGTATGCTTCGGATTGAAATCCAAATGCTGTTTTATAGAAATGAGCAGATTGTTTAGCATTTCCAACGTATAATTCAATATAATCTGTTCCTAGAAGCGGAAGAAAGTCTTCTGCATCATCAAATAATTTCTTTAAACCGTATTCTGTATTCTGAAGATCTTTTAGATTCTTAATTTTTGCACTCATATTTTTAGGCTTTTATAATGTTGTTGTTCTCGACTAATGATGCCAAGATTTATAATAATCTTTAAACTCTACTTCAAGGGCTTGCTTTGTTAATTTTAGTGGTTTGAATGTATCAACCATTACCGCAAGTTCTTCTGTCTTTTTCTTTCCAATGCTTCCTTCATACGTTCCAGGGTGAGGGCCATGTGGAATGCCTCCAGGATGCAAAGTGATTTGTCCCTTTTCAATGTTGTTTCGACTCATAAAGTCACCATCAACATAGTATAATACTTCATCTGAATCAATGTTGCTATGATTGTATGGAGCAGGTATTGCATCTGGATGATAATCATATAGACGCGGGACAAATGAACAAATTACGAAGGCGCTTGTTTCGAAAGTTTGATGTACAGGTGGTGGTTGATGTACACGACCTGTAATTGGTTCAAAATCATGGATAGAGAATGCATAAGGAAAGTTGTAACCATCCCAACCTATGACATCAAACGGATGCGAAGCATATGTGTATGAATATAATATTCCTTCTTTTTTGATTTTCACTATGAAGTCGCCTTTTTCGTCATGAGTTTCTAACTCTGAAGGTGGACGGAAATCACGCTCACAGAAAGGGGAGTGTTCAAGCAATTGGCCGAACCAGTTACGATACCTTTTTGGGGTGAAGATCGGGTGAAATGATTCAACAATAAATAAACGGTTGTCTTCAGTGTCAAAGTCAATTTGATAAATGATACCTCTTGGAATTACTAGGTAATCACCATATTTGAAATCAATATTCCCTAGCTGTGTTCGTAGTTTTCCAGTTCCTTTATGAATGAAAATGACTTCATCACAATCGGCATTCTTGTAGAAATATTTGCGTAGTGATTTTTTTGGGGCGGCTAAAACAATATGACAATCATTATTAACGAGCATTGGAACACGACTTTCTAGAAAATCATCCTTTGGCTCAACTTGATATCCCATTAAGCTACGCATTTGCATTTGCTTTTCTGAAGCGATTTCAGGAGAGATATCTTTTTGCTCTATGAAATTTGTTACAATTGTTGGTGGCTGTAAATGATACATAAGCGACGACATTCCGTCGAAGCCAATGGTTCCAAACAATTGCTCATGGTGTAATTCTCCATTCTTCTTTCTGTAGACAGTATGTCTTTTAGATGGAAAATCACCAAGTTTATGATAAAATGGCATGTTTATTTATTAAAATGTATACTCAATAATCTATGGATAAGCTCTTATTTAAGCACAAATCATTCTGGGTTTCTTTTAATTAGAAACACAAGCAATATACTGAGTTCAGACCACATTTTTCTTACAAGTTACACACAAATATAAGCAAAGATGAAATGTAATAAAAATGAAGCGATTACGAACTTTACAGTTTCCACAAAAAAGTACTTGTTCTCTTAGGAATTTTGTGAAATATTGAGTCTATTTGTTTAAAATAATAAAGATGAGAAAGATTGCTGTGATCGGTGCTTGCGGTCAAATTGGGACTGAATTAGTCGTTAAGTTGCGTTCAATGATTGGAGATGCAAATGTTTTTGCTGCCGATATCAAAGATGAATGTTCGGAGGTGTTGAAAAGTGGCCCGTATCATAAGTTGGATATCTTGGAAAAAGAATCTGTTCGATCTTTTATCATCAATAATGAGATTACAGAAGTGTATCTTTTAGCAGCACTTCTTTCTGCTACCGCAGAAAAGCATCCGATGTTTGCATGGCAATTAAATATGGAAGGATTATTTACGATTCTTGATTTAGGCAAAGAAGGATATTTAAATAAGATTTTTTGGCCAAGTTCGATTGCAGTTTTCGGGCCTACAACACCTCGTGTTGATACGCCTCAGTATACAATTATGGAGCCTACAACAGTTTATGGTATATCTAAACAAGCAGGAGAACGTTGGTGCGAGTATTATTACAATAATTATGGTGTAGATGTTCGTTCTATACGCTATCCAGGACTTATTTCTTATACCAGTTTACCTGGAGGAGGGACAACAGATTACGCCGTAGATATCTTTTATCAAGCCAAGTTAGGAAAGGAATATACATGTTTTTTAAGCGAAAACACTGCGCTGCCAATGATGTATATGGAAGATGCAATTAGAGCTACGATAGAGTTAATGGAGGCCCCTAAAGAGAATATTGCAATTCGTTCATCCTATAATCTAGGTGGGGTTAGCTTTACTCCAAAGGAAATAGCGGAAGAGATAAAGAAGCAAGTGCCCGATTTCCAAATTACTTATGCTCCCGATTTTAGACAGAAAATTGCAGATACTTGGCCAGGTTCTATTAATGATGAAGATGCTAGAAAAGACTGGGGCTGGGAGGAAAAGTATAATCTTGAAGAATTAGTTCGTATCATGCTTAGTAATGTGGATGTCAATCTTTTAGTGTGATTTTTGTTCTGGATTATTAAGGAAAATACTGCTATTTATCATGTAAATATTCATCGAAGAAAATCCCGTGTTAAGCGAAAAACATAGGGTTTTCTTTGTCTAAGTTAATTGTCTTTGTATATTCGTTTGAACTAGAACTAGAACTACACAATATTATACTCCAAAAACTAAAAAAAACTACGATGGTATGGCATTACGTTTATTTGCATTAGTCTTTCTGGGGATGTTTTCATCTTTCGTTTGGGCTGGAGATGATCAAGGAGGACAAGATAGGAACAAAACCGTTGACGGAAAGAAGCAAGGGAAATGGATTTATTTTGGAAAGGATCGTCCT
The DNA here is from genome assembly GCA_022448165.1 of Crocinitomicaceae bacterium. Lineage (GTDB taxonomy): Bacteria > Bacteroidota > Bacteroidia > Flavobacteriales_D > Crocinitomicaceae > UBA4466. The sequence goes on from JAKVAS010000022.1 coordinate 25,949, forward strand.
GCAGCTGGTTTTCCTGCGGAAGGAAAGATTGAAGAAGGTTCTTATACGGATGATAGAAAAGAGGGGTTGTGGATTAAATATCACAATGATGGTAAAACTCCTAAGTTGAAAGGAGAGTATCATAATAACCGTCCGAGCGGAAGGTATGAAAAAATTTGGCCAAATGGTCAGGTAAAGGAATCAGGAACATTTAATAGAAATAAGTATTATGATTCCCTTATTCGCTTTGATGAATCAGGTCAGGTTGTTTATGAGGCAGTATATAATGATGCTGGAAGAGAGCAAGGATCTGTGAAATACTACTATGGGAATGGCCAGGTAGAGTTTGAATACGAATCGCAGAATGGTATTCCTACGGGAAAAGCCACTAGGTATTATGAAAATGGAGATGTTAAAGAGGTGATCTATTACAACGAGGATGGTTCTGTTGAGTCTTCGGAGCAGATTGATATGGTTAGCCCACCAGTAGATTCTGGAGAGCCTACTACACCAAGAGTTGCACCTCCAAAGCTTGATGAAATCAGAACGAAAGGTGTTGAATTTAAGCCAAACGGATACAATAAAGTGTATAATAATAACGATGAAATCTGGCAAGATGGGGAGTTCAGAAATGGAGGACTTTGGGATGGAAAAGTTTATGAATACGATGAAGATGGGATCTTGTTGAGGGTTAAAGTATTCAAGAAGGGAACATACCATTCGGATGGACAGCTATAAATAAAAAGAATATAATAAATGAAAGGACTCCATTGGGGTCCTTTTTTTTGTTAAAGCACAATGGATAATAACTATATTTGAGAGGAAGTAAATTAATCAACCTATGAATAAGAAAAATGAAAGGAATCAATATGTGGTTCCGAATTTTTCAAAGTCTCCTGCAGTGGATAAGGTAGGAGTAGAGGAGCGGGTATCGCGTTTTCAGAAAAGAAGTATTAAGAATGAATCGAAAGTTCAAGGGTTAAAGATGGCTTTGAATATGATTGATCTTACAACTTTGGAGGGGAAGGATACACCTAGGAAAGTTAAACAGATGTGTTATAAAGCGAAGCACTTACATGATGTTTACAATGGTTTGCCAACGGTAGCTGCAGTTTGTGTATATCCTTCGATGGTTCGTGTTGCAAAAGATGAAGTGAAAGACTTTGGGATAAAGGTCGCTTCTGTTTCTACTGCTTTTCCCAGTGGTCAGGCGCCATTAAAGGTTAAATTGGATGATACTAAGTATGCGGTTGACCAAGGTGCGGATGAAATTGATATGGTGATTTCGCGAGGAAAGTTTCTTAGTGGTGAGTACGATTTTGTCTTTGATGAGATTTCTGCGATAAAAGAAGTTTGTGGAGCAGCTCGCTTAAAAGTAATTTTGGAAACAGGTGAGCTCGTAACGTTGGATAATGTCAGGCGAGCAAGTGATATCGCCATGTATGCAGGGGCTGACTTTATAAAAACATCTACAGGTAAAATACAGCCTGCAGCGACAATGCAGGTGACTTACACTATGCTTGAAGCAATTCGTGATTTTAAAAACGCTACTGGGATTCAAATTGGTATGAAGCCGGCAGGTGGGATTTCTAACTCAAAATTGGCTTTACATAACCTTGTTATGGTGAAAGAGGTTTTGGGGAATGAATGGTTAACTAATGAATGGTTTCGATTCGGGGCAAGTAGTTTGGCGAATGATTTACTGATGCAAATCATGAAGGCTGAAACAGGAGTTTATCAATCATCAGATTATTTTGCAATAGATTAATTATGGCAACTGAAAAGAATATAAAAATTACGGAGTGGAATTATTCTCCTTCTCTTGAGAGTATAGAACATATTAACTTAAGAAAGAGGTATGATTTGTACATTGATGGAGAATGGGTGAAGCCTTCATCAAATAATTATTTTGAGACGACCAATCCAGCGAATGAAAATGTTTTAGCAGAAATTGCTCAAGCAAATGAGGAGGATGTTGATAGAGCTGTGCGAGCTGCTCGAAACGCATATACGAATGTGTGGTCTAAAATGAAAGCAAGTGAGCGTGCAAAATATATTTATCGTATTGCGCGATTAATGCAAGAACGCGCTAAAGAGTTTGCAGTAATCGAGTCGTTGGATTCGGGGAAGGTGATTAGAGAGTCGAGAGATGTTGATGTGCCTTTGGCATGTAATCATTTCTTTTATTATGCTGGATGGGCGGATAAGCTAGAGTATGCGTTTCCGAATCAGCAGGTTGAATCTCTAGGTGTGGCTGGACAAATTATACCATGGAACTTTCCACTATTGATGGCTGCTTGGAAGATTGCTCCGGCATTAGCGACTGGTAATACAGTGGTGCTGAAGCCTGCTGAAACAACTTCTTTAACGGCCCTTAAATTGGCTGAGATTATTGATGAATCCGGACTTCCTTCGGGAGTAGTTAATATTGTTACTGGCCATGGAGATACTGGAGCTGCAATAGTTAATCATCAGGATGTTGACAAGGTGGCTTTTACAGGTTCTACAAGGGTAGGGAAGCTTATTCAGAAGGCAATTGCTGGAACTAAGAAAAAGGCTACGTTGGAGTTAGGTGGAAAATCTGCTAATATCATTTTGGATGATGCGCCGCTGGATCAGGCTGTTGAAGGTATTGTTAATGGGATTTTTTTTAATCAAGGGCATGTTTGTTGTGCAGGATCGAGACTCTTTGTGCAGGAAGGGATTGTGGATAAGGTGATTGAGAAATTAAAACATAGGATGAATTCTTTGATTGTTGGAGATCCAATGGATAAGAATACTGATATAGGTGCGATTAATTCAAAAGATCAGTTATTGACAATTCAAAAGTATATTGAAGTTGGAAAGGCTGAAGGTGCGGAAATGTATCAAGGTAATTGTGAACTTCCTAAAGAGGGTTATTACTGTCTTCCTACATTGTTTACTAATGTTGCACAGTCTAGTCGGATTGTACAGGAGGAAATTTTTGGACCGGTTCTTACAATTCAAACGTTTAGGACTGTAGATGAGGCTATTCAGAAAGCGAATAATACGCCTTACGGTTTAGCTGCAGGGGTTTGGACAGATAAAGGCTCACGTATTTTTAATCTTACAAGTAAGTTAAGAGCAGGCGTTGTTTGGGCAAATACGTACAATAAATTTGATCCAACTTCTCCGTTTGGAGGGTATAAAGAAAGTGGCTTTGGGAGAGAAGGTGGTCTTCATGGCCTAGAGGCATATGTAAAATTGAGTTAAGATGGAAAGAGTAGAAGTATTGAAAACATACAAGATATATATTGGCGGTAAATTTCCTAGAACTGAATCTGGAAGATATTATACTCCTCAGGGTGCAGATGGGAAAAGCTTGGGGAATATTTGTTTATCCTCGCGTAAAGATATTCGAAACTCTGTTGTTGCGGCAAGAAAGGCTTTTGGAGGGTGGTCTGGAAGACCGGCTTTTAATCGTGGTCAGATTTTGTATCGAATTGCGGAGATCTTGGAGGGAAGACGACCTCAGTTTATTTCGGAATTGATTATCCAGGGGCAATCTGCAGTTAATGCAGAAAAGGAGGTTGATTTGTCAATTGATCGATTGATTTATTATGCTGGATGGTGTGATAAGTATCAGCAGATTTTAGGTGCGGTTAATCCAGTTGCTTCTTCTCATTTTAATTTTACTGTTCCCGAATCAATGGGCGTGATTGGGGTTTTAGCTCCGGTTGAGACTTCATTAATAGGTCTTGTTTCCTTGGTTGCACCCATCATTGCTGGAGGAAATACATGCATTGTTTTAGCTTCTGAGAGCTTACCGTTGTGTGCCGTTACTTTTGCTGAGGTCTTGAATGCATCTGATGTACCAGGTGGAGTAGTCAATATTTTAACTGGAAATCAAGAGGAGATGACTAAACCTTTAGTTACTCATATGGACGTTAATGCTGTGGTTTATGGAGGGGATGATGAGAAAGTTCTGACTTTTCTGAATGAAAGTTCAGTGGTAAATCTTAAACGAATTCGTCAATTTACTAAGAATTGGATGAATGCAGGATCACAAAGCTTAAAAATGATTTCAGATTGTTTGGAGTCTAAGACTACATGGCATCCAATTGAAAATATTGGCGGAGCTAATTCTTCGTATTAATTAATAAGTGGGCTGAGTGGTGATTTGACGTCTTTAATGTAGTTGTTGGTTTGAATTTAAATTTACAATCAGCTTTTTTTGATCAATTATAGAGGTTTAATCGTTTGCATCAAGGATTGCTGTAGTAATTTACCTTCCCATTTCAAAGTGGCATGTATTGTAAATGAGTATTAATTGATTCCTGGTTTTTTCGTTACTGAAAATCATGATAACAGGAGGGAGTGTAATTTAATAGACAAAGAAAAACCCGCACAAGGCGGGTTTTTATATAGTATAATTAATGTCCTTTATTGCAATGTAAAGTTGATTGGTAAACTACAACGAGTTCTTACCTTTTTACCACCTGCTTCTCCAGGAGTCCATTTAGGCATTTTTCTTAAAACGCGCTTCGCTTCTCTATCTAAGTCTCCACTTACACCACGTTTAACTTCGATATTAGTGATCTTTCCGTCAGGTTCAACAACAAATGAAAGGTAAACTCTACCTTGTTCATTCATTTCGATAGCTGTCTGTGGGTATTCAACATTCTCACTAATGAAACGTTGCATTTCAGCAGCTCCACCCGGGAATCCTGCTTCAACATCAGGGAAATCAACAATTTCCAATTCAACTTTTGGTGGAGTCGTTGGTCCTGGTGTTACCGGCGGTGCTGGTGGCGTAATTGCTGGAGGTGGAATTTCTTCCGTATTTTCTTCTTCAACAACGTCTTCAGTAATGGGAGGCGGTGCTTCTACTGCTGGTGGCGGCGGAGTTTCAGGTTCTGGCTGATCTTCAACCTGCTCTTCATAAACTGTGTCTCCGTCTGATTGAGCCTTGTCTAATGTGTTGTTTCTTTCAAATTCCGATCGGAAGGTGAAAGAAGCCAATACAATACTTCCTACAAATAATGAACTCATTAAAATGATAGGAAGACGTAGTCTCTCAATGTTTGCTTCTTTACTCTTTTTTAATTCCATGATTTTCTCCGAATTAGACCATAAATATATTAAATAAAATTGCAATTATCATACCAAATAATCAACAACATGTACGGTATAATAGCTTAAAACTTAAAATACCAATACCTGTACCTAAAAAATCAAAAAATAGATTCCAAAAACTCACATATTGGGTGATTCCAATATTGTACATGATTACTTCTGATATACTTGCAACTAAAATTGCCATACCAATGGTTATCGTAACTGCATTTTTTCGTGTATTGTTATACTTTAATTGTTTCTTCAAAGCAGTAATCCAAATATGCGTGAATCCCCAAAATAAGAAACAATGTAATATTGATCTGTAAGGAATTAGGTCAAATGCATACGTGACCTTCTTACTAGTTGAGAAGAATAAAAGGAACATTATGGAACTCCACAATATTCCAGGAAGTATAAAACGAAATTGCACTTTAAATTATTCCCCTATAAGTTTGGCATACGCAGCAGAATCAAGAAGACCTTCAGCTTGACTCGCATCAGACATTTTGATTTTAACCATCCAGCCTTCTCCGTAAGGATCAGAATTTACAACTTCTGGTTGCGACTCTAAATCTTCGTGAAATTCTACAACTTCACCAGAAACAGGCATAAACAAATCTGAAACTGTTTTCACAGCTTCGATTGATCCAAATACTTCATCTTGATCAAGTGATTCACCTTCTGTTTCAATTTCGACATAAACAATGTCGCCAAGTTCTCCTTGTGCAAATTCAGTTACTCCTACTGTAGCAATATCTCCTTCAATGCTCACCCATTCGTGATCCTTTGTATACTTAAGATTTTCTGGAATATTCATTTTATTAATTTTTTCCAAAAATAAGTTTTTTTGTTTTGTTAGGGGGTTCAAATTGCCTTTGTTATGAACAAATCTGTGATCTTTTTAACTAGCTTTGTTTACTATGATAAATCAAGATCAATTAAAAGCATTACACTCTCGTCTAAGTAAGATTCAAGAATATCTCAAAATTGATGAGAAACGAATGAAACTGAAGGAAGAAGAGTTACGTACGCAAGATCCCGACTTCTGGAACGATCCAAAGAAAGCTGAGGCACAAATGAAGGCGATTAGAGGGTTGAAGTTTTGGGTAGAATCTTTTGACGGGTTAGATGCAGGGTATAATGATTTGGAGGTGCTGTATGAATTTGCAAAGGAGGGAGAAGCTGAGGAAAGTGAAGTTGATGAGCAGAGAGATATGGTTCTTAAAGGTTTGGAAGAATTGGAGCTTAAGAATATGCTGTCAGGAGAAGAAGATGGTTTGTCGGCAGTTTTGCAAATTACTGCAGGTGCAGGTGGAAC
>JAKVAS010000220.1 GCA_022448165.1 Crocinitomicaceae bacterium
ATTATTGCTATTAGGGTCGATAGTAACTCCCTGTGCGCCAACGCATTTTACGGTCATCTGATCTATTGCGTTTAAAAAGGACTGCTTAAAACGACTTAAATGAACCCAAATTTTAGGAAAAATTAGGGGTGTGCATCAGTTACTTTTGTTAGCGTCCGTTTCTTTTGCTGTTTTGATGCAATCCGTGTAGCTTCTTCTATGATAATCGAAGGAAAGTCATTTAATTTCAAAATTTTGATGGCATTACCTTTTGCAGGAATTCCTTTTTTTAATTTGTAGTCAAACGAAATTTTACCAGAATTAATTGATTCTTCAAAATGAAATAAGTCATATTCTGTTTTTAGCATATTCGTAAGCTCTATATCATGTGTGGATACGAAGACGAAGCAATTGTGCTGATGCAAATACGAAAGGATTGCTTTCGCTGAGGCAATTCTTTCTATGGTATTGGTTCCTTTAAATAATTCATCCAACAGAACGATATTACCCTGGTTAACTATTGCTTCATGTAGGATTGCATTAACTGTTTCTACTTCCTTAAAAAAATAGCTGCTTGCGCTTGAGATGTCATCCGAGATCCTAATGGCAGTGTGCATTTTTATTACTGGAAACGAAAAGGATTGGGCAAAACATGTGTTTAAACACAACCCTGAAATTATGTTCAGACCAATTGCTCTTATGAAGGTGGTTTTTCCGGACATATTTGAACCAGTAAGTAGAAATGATTTGGATGCAGCTTTGAATGAATTAGGAATACAGTTAGCTACCAGAGGATGAAGTATTTCTACAGCTTCAATGGAGTGTTGATCTTGATCTAATGTAGGCATGCAATATCGCTCACTGGCTTTGCGCAGAGCAATAGTTGACAGTATAACGTCAACTTTACCAACATAGCTAAAGACATCTTCAATCTCTTTCCTTTTTGTTTTGAGTTTTCCAATCACGCTAAAAAGCAGTAGAGGCTCCAATAGAAACATGATCTTTATCAATTCTAGGATAAACCAGTAAGCCATTTCTACATCGCTTTCTACCTTCTGTTCCAGCTTAAATACAGCTATTCTTCGTTTAATTTGATCGATAATTCCAATCGACCTTTTTGTGTTGGCAGATAGGGGAGACAATTGCTTAAACTTCATCAGTTTTTTTGCCACCGAGTTTAATGTCAGCAGCATAGGAATTGAATCGATATACAGATTTACATTCAGCTTGTTGTAATAATGAATAGCTACATTTACAAGGAAAACAAGAAGCAGGAGCAATAGGTAACTAGGATAGAAAAAGCTCAGGACGATTGTACTTATTGCCATTATCGAGAGTAACGGAACAACAAAAAACCACTTGGGAAGTTTCAGATGTTTACCTTGAAATAAACTGGTCAAGTAATACGATTTACGATTATTTAACTTCTCTAAGATGTATTGAATCTCAGCTATATCATCGGGGCAGTTTTCTAATTCAGCTATGACATTTTCTTGTTTAGTATGTTTTTCTGGGTTATAGTTAATGTTTCTGAGTTGGTCGTAAAGGCATTGTTGACCAACTGCAGAGGAAGTATGATCTATATGTGCATAGAATAGTTCCATATCAAGATCTTCCCAGATTTGATCTGTAATCAATTGAAATGATTCGGAAGTGTCTTTGTTGATGTGATATTTCTTGATTTGATCAAAATTGAAAAAATCTTTTCTGAGCGTACCAAAGTCTTCTTTTAGCTGAGCAATGCATTTTTTTTTACGTGAGAAAAACATAGTTCACTAATCTTTTTGGTCTTCTGGAATGAATACTAGAATGTCCGAAGGCTGGCATTCAAGAGCTTTACATATGGCATTCAATGTGGAGAATCGGATGGCTTTTCCTTTTCCTTTTTTCAAGATGGACAAGTTCACAACAGAAATTCCCACAGCTTCTGAAAGCTCTTTCAATAGCATTTTCCTTTTGGCTAACATCACATCTAACTTTACTTCTATGGCCATGTCTGATAACTTAGATGGTTAAAGATTCTTCGAAAGAGCGGTAAAAGTGCTCATGGTTCTTTTTATTTCTGTTCCATGAGTAATTTCCAAAAATAGTTACGGATGTTAGGTTTACTTGTGAAGTTTCATTGGTTGGTATGACTTCAATGTAGATGTTCTCACCCCATGTCCAGAAATTTACAGAAGTTGAAGCGAGCACCTGTAGTTTTACTGGGTCAGTATCCAATAGGTTGAATTCGGATTTATTAATAACCTCTACCAATTTTTCAAAGAGTAACTCACTTGAAATATCAGATGTTGTTTCTTGATGGATCCGTTCCACCAATCGATTGGATTTATTGAGGAACCAGGATCGGTATCTAAGTTTTCGTCTTAATATCAAATGACTAGATAGAATAAGAATTGGTAAAATGAATACCAACAAGGAGACTAGCGGATATCCTGTAGTATAGACCATAACTTTGTATGTGAGATAGGTCGTTATGGTGAGGATCAAAGGAATTTTCATTCTATTCATAGTTTGAGCGACAAAATTATAAATAAAATTCTATAATTAATGTTTATCATTAATTAATAGTCGTAAAACATTAATAATTTAAGGGGGTGTTATCGAGGCTAACGGTCTGAATAAACTGCGTTTTAATGCAGTTTATTTTTTGTTATGCACTGTTTTATAGTTTTATTCTTATTGTTTTTAGTAAATCTTTGATCATGTTAAATTTCTCCTTCTCAATTTCTTTAACGAAAAATTGATGTTTCATATCTATACATAATTCGATCCAATGTTTATTAGTGTGATTGTTCCCTTCAACGATTCTATACTCGCTTGAGTTTTGAGAGAAAAACTCTCCATTTCCTTTAATATAGTCTTCTGAATAATCTGAACAATAACAAGGAACTATATTGTTAGATCTAGGATTTTTCAATGCAAAATAAATTCCAATTCCATCGATTATAAAATTTCCCTTAATATGTGAATTGAAGTTTTCACTATTTCCAATTGCTTTTTGAGCATCAGATACATTTGATGATTCCTCTGAATAGATGATTGTATCAAGTTCGGATTTAGCGGGTCTTTCAAAGGAGAAATAATCAGTTTCTTCAATTACAAGATCTGTATCTCCACATGATGTAATCAAGGTGCTGACCCATATGAAAATAATATATTTATACATGTTTTTCATTGTGCATAACGTCTGTTTGTCTAAAAAGCTCAAACAAATGATTAATGATGGGCTAATTTAAGTCGTTTTGCGGACATTTTACAATTCAATTTGCTAAAATA
>JAKVAS010000221.1 GCA_022448165.1 Crocinitomicaceae bacterium
AACGATTGCTTGTCTGCGTCTGTAAAGAGGCATGTTTTCCTCTAAGCTTATCTTGTTTTGTTCATAGTAATATTGGTATTCAGATCTAGAAATAAGTTTTCCGTTTTTGGCGGATGTACATTGCTTTTTGACTTTGCAACTAAGGCATGCTTTTGTTTTGTATTGTTTAAAACGTGTTCTGGTGTTAGAGTTGGTGTACCAATTTTGGTTTGACTTGAGTGCTTGATTTTGCGGGCAGATGTATTGGTCATTTTCTTGATCGTATTTGAAGTGTTGCACGTTATATGCTGGGTTTGGTGCTCTAGAAGCACTGCCTAAATCAGGAGCCGATACAATTGTGTTGACACCAATTTCAGTAGCCATTTTCAGTTCAGAACCGGTATGATATCCTTTGTCATAAAGCGCAGTAAATTTGTTGTGACCAATTATTTCAACTGCTCTTTTAAGCATTGGTCCCATTGCTTTAGCATCATTTTTATTAGAGGTTAGGTAGTCAATGGGAATGTTATGTATAGCATCAACGGTGGTTTGTACACTGTAGCATACTTCTGTAATACGATTTCTTATGGTGATATTTCTGCTGTCTATGGTATAGCAAGCTGATGTGTCAATGCATCCATTAAGGTCAACAATTACAGAAAAGTCAACATTGTAAGTTCTATTGTAAGTTTGATTAGATCCTACAACCAAGGACATGGCTGGACATTCTGCCAATTCATACAATGCTCCAGTTTGTCCTACAGTAAGATTTTCCCCACTTTTAGTAACAGAGACATCAACTGTATTGATGGTTAGATCAAGTGTCAAAGTAGAATCACATCCATTTGGGACTGTAAATGTTTCTACATAAGTTCCACTTGTTGTGTAAGTAAATCCATTCACTGCCCAGGTGTAACTGTCACACTCAGTGATTGTTTCTGTATTTGAATATCCGGTATAAATGGTAAGATCAAGCGTTAAAATCGAATCAGATCCGGCTACATTGGTCAAGTTTGCAACGTCCGTTGTACTTGATGTGTAAGTTTGACTATTGCTGGACAGGTGTAGGAGTGACAAGCAGAGATAGTTTCAGAGCAAGTAGAATATTTTACAAGAAAGGCATCTCTATTTCCATTGGCCATGAAGTTGAGGACTTCTGGTCCTGGATCAAAGTCCTTAGTCAAGTAATGGTGACCGCATAAAAGCAATGTGGAATTTTTGTAATGCAAGTCGTTGCCCCAAACCTGAGAAGGGTTTCCAAATTGATCAACATCTAGGAAGTCTCCATTTGAATCAATTTTAAGAAGAAAACAGTCCGAACCTCCCAATGCGGTGAGGTTTTGAGTTCCGGGTCCGGGATCGAAATCAACTGTATTTCCAAATCTTCCCGAGACATAGATGTTAAATATGTCATCTTCTGCGATAGAAAGCCCTAAATCCACAGCTGTTTCACCCAGGGATTTAACCCAAATTAGATTACCGTTTTGATCTATTTTCTGAATAAATATTTCATGCGTCCCATTTGAAGTCAAATTTGTCATCCGAATTCCTGGATCGAAATCTACCGTTTGTCCATAATTTCCAGTAATTAAAATATAATTGTCAGTTTTAACAATGACTGATCTTCCTTCGTCCTGTGCCCCTCCACCTTACGAGAAGGACCAAAGATAATCTCCATTAGGTTCTAATTTTAAGACAAGGAATCCTCAGTGAATATAGCCGTATGTTGAACCACATTTAGAGAAGGATCAAAATCAACCGTAGTTTCATAATATCCTGTGACAATAATCTCGTTCAAATCATTGATCGCCAAATCTTGACCATAGTCTCTATCAGCTCCTCCTATTCCATGTGCCCAGGCTACATTGCTTAAAGTATCTATTTTTAAGATAAAAATATCGCGATCACATGCTGATGATAAACTAATCGTTCGAGTCCCATCATCAAAATCTGCAGTTCCCGAGTAATATCCGGTGGCAACAATTTCTTGATTATTGTCAATTTCTAAATCAAAGATTACTTCATTTTCATTAGAAAAATCTGTGGTATGTACATCAATAAAATCACCGTTCGTATTGAGTTTTAACAAAAAAAAATCGGTCGCATTTGATATACGAGTCTCGTTTCCAATTCTGGGGTCAAAGTCTACAGTTTCGTCGAAAAATTCTCCAATAATTACATTGTCCGATTGATCACAGACCACTGAATTTGTCGCATCACCTCCTTACGACCCAAAAGCTTTGACCCAAATTAATTCACCAGCTGGAGTATATTTACCTACAAAGATATCTCCAGAGCCCGCGGAAGTTATGTTTGATGTTCCAACTCCAGGATCGAAATCTTTCCAGAAAAAGAACCAACAAAATAAATGTTTCCTTGGCTGTCAATACATGTTTCTCCTACAGTTTCATTAGGTATCCCCCCCAAATGTAAATGCCCATTCAAAATTTTGGGCGCAGCTAATGCTTAATTATAAAAAACTAAGGAAAAATAGAGCTTTTTTTTTCATATAGAGTGGCAATTTAACTAAGCATTGAATTTATGGAAATTCTTGTTTGAGTTAATTAACAGAATCGGAACTTGTGAGAATTCGGTCTTTTTTTTATTATCATTAATTGCCCAATGAGTCGGAACGAATTTGATACGTAAACTAAATTGAGGATAAAGATTTGAATAAACAGTAGTTTTAATGCTGTTTATTTTTTGTTAGCTACCGTATTTTATCATTTTCAAGCTAGATGGAGATTTTAATCCAGTCATTATGCCTATTTTGATTAATAATCCCGTTTCAAAATTTCTACTAAATATTACCAAGTCGTTTGAGGTTTGGTTGGCGACTATTAAGTATTTTCCTGTAGGATCGATAACAAAGCTACGGGGAATATTACCAAAGGTTGATTGATGTGTTTTCAGCATCAATTTACCATTGTTCTGGTTTATTCTGAAAATCGAGATTGAATTTTCATCTTGACGATTTGACACATAAAGGTATTTCCCGTCTGGTGAACAATGAATGTCAGAGGAAGCGTATTCTTCCTGTTTTTGCTGGTAAGAGCTATATGTGTTAGACAGGCTCAATTGACCATTTTTGTAGTTGTATAAGGAAACCGTTCCGCTTAATTCTTCAACACAATAGGCAAATGGTTCATTTGGATGAAATGTGAAATGTCTTGGTCCAGACCCTTTGTCTGTGTTAAT
>JAKVAS010000222.1 GCA_022448165.1 Crocinitomicaceae bacterium
AGTCAAGAGGTATGCTGTGTTTACTTCTGCAGCTTTAATTGCAGCTTCGAGTGAGCTGTTCTCACCAACAATACGTTCAGTATTGGCTTTTACTAGATCATTCATCACTTGCTTGTTTTGAACAGCCCAATCAGGATTAAATGTAATTTCTAAATCGAAATAATCATTTTTATATAATCCATTTTCAGTAGTTCCAAAATCAAAGTCATCAGGTATTTTATTTTCTTCGTTAGAGCAGCTTAAAATGGTAAAAGTAATTAATAGATAAATCAGGTTTTTCATACAGGTATGTTTGTTTGAGTAGAGGTTGTATGGCTGCAATATACAAATTCGTTATTGACTCCAATCGTCTTAGAGTGCATTAATTTTCTAGCATGAAATAAGATGATTCGTAATTGTTCTAGTAGGGGGGCATTTTGTATTAAACTCAATCTTTGATTTGCAATAAGAGGAAAGTTGATCATAACTTATGAATGAATTCAAAGAATACTTGCCGATATAAATAAAATTTGAAGATAGTTTCATACGAAAGGAGTACTTTTGCACCCAGTTTAAGAAGAAAATTAGGGAATTACCCAAAGGTTCAATAACAATACTTTGATATGAAACGAATTAACGAATACAAAAAATTATTTCAAGTAACGGGAGCATTAGAGCTGAGAGAGTTAAAGAAGACATACCGAGGGTTGGTAAAGGAATGGCACCCAGATAAGTTTCAGGAAGGTGATGCTCGACGAGAAGAGGCTGAAATCATGGGGCAGAAGATTGTTGATGGTTACCATTTTTTGGTTAGTATAGCTCCTGAAACTAAGGCAGCAAATTTAGAGGAGTATAACAAAACAATCATGGAGTGTGGAATAGAAAACTATAAGCATAAAGGATTGTTGTTAGAAATTTCGTTTACTGATGGTTCAGTATATGAGTATTTCGGTGTTAATGCCGGTTTATTCCAAAAATTAATCAACTCTGATAAACAAGTAAGATTTGCAAAGAGAAATATTTATAATTCTTTTACATATCGTAAATCGAAAAAAGCAATGGCCCCTGAACCTGCTTAAGGGAAGAGTTTAAACTTAAATATTTTGTTCAAGGTTAACGTCAATGCATTTAATTGTATTGACGTTTTTTCGTTATATAGCCATGCTTGTTAAAGGTTGATTAATAGAGGTAATATAGTACTCAATTGTATTGTTTGTTGAATTGATATTCTCGATTTGAATGATTATTTTTGATTAACAACGTAATTACTACTTTATCGCATTTTCAGTGGTTTAAAACTTTTTAGAAGACATGATTTCTAATTAGATGTTTTGGACGAAAAATGAAATTGCAATTACTACTCCTATGATAAAATCAACTTTCATTCTATTCGTTATATTTTTTCAAGTTTTTAATGCTTCTGGTCAAAATAGGTTTTCTTTTACTATTAAGAATGCATTTACTTTTGACCGTTTAGAGAATGTTAATGCGCAAATAACGTTTAATGGAGGGCAACGAAAGATGTTTCAATCAAATCAATTTGGAAGGATTACTTTCCTAAGTAATGAACCGTTTTCTATTGTTTTTTATGATCAGTCATTTGGGGTTTTAGAAACATATTTCTCATCCTTGGAAGCTTTGGATGTAGAAGTGCTGCTAACTCCCAATGAAATGCCAACATTTAATGAGTCAAACGAGGTGTTGTTGGAAGAAGTAATATATGATAGAAATACCGGTGATGCACTTAAAGCCTCCATTGAGTTTCCTGAATTGCAATTAAATTTATCGACGGATTTAGATGGGAGGTTTCGCTTGTTAAAGGATCACTTATCAGAAAAGAAGATGAAAGCAGGTGACAGCTTGATCTATACTGTGAGTTCTTTCGGGTTTAATCCAGTTACAAAATATTATCATTATGCTCCGGTACAGCTTTTTAAATCGCAATCGTTGGAGCCATTCTTTTTTCCGAAATACAGTTTGAGTAAGGAAATTAAAGATGATAGTATTACCAGTTTAATTCTTCAAGAAAGTGGTCTTAAAGCTTTTAAATCTGTTCAATCGGGATGCGCTCCTTTACCAACTTCTATTAGAGTTGGCACTAACTGCTCTTGTAATACGTGTACTACGGTCAGTGTTATGAGCCTTGAAACCTATGTTCAACAAGGCCTTAATGATGAGTGGATTCCAAGTTGGCAAACGGAATCATTGAAAGCTGGAAGTCTTGCATATAGGACTTATGGTGCTTACTATGTTGAATCTCCGATTAATATAAATTATGATATTTCCAGCACTACATGTAAACAGGTTTGGGATAATGATTTTACAACAAGCTGTGTTAATGCGGCTACTATTACAGCAGGAGAGCACTTAGTTACAACTTCGAATGATATAGCGTTTTCAGAGTATTCTGCCGAAAACAATGGGCTTGGTGCTTCAGCTGGAACTAGTTGTGGTGATGGTTTTTCTGGTACAGGAGCTACATACCCCTGTATTTCTGATAATCTATGTTCGGGATATACCAGAGCAGGACATGGAAGAGGAATGTGTCAATGGGGGAGTCAGCGATGGGCATTAAATGGACAAACTTATGATTGGATTGTAGATCACTACTATAATCCTGCAAATATTTTTAGATGCACGAACTCTGATAGTTTAGATTGTTCGAATGCAATTGCATTGAGTTGTGGAGTGGTATATTCAGGAATCGCTTCAACGTCCATATCAAATGTGGGTACATATGGTTGTAATTCCTGGACGGAAACCGGTCCGGAGCGGGTTCATACTATTACTCCAACAAGTAGCGGTATTATTACCGCTACGATTTCTAACTTTTCAGGGGATTTAGACGTTTATATTTTAGGTAGTTGCGATCCGTTGGATTGTTTAGGAACGGTTTCTTCGTCATCGGCCACTTTTTCTAATGCTGTTGCCGGACAAACATACTATATAGTTGTTGATTCAGATGATGGTAGCGGAAGTAGTTATGATATATTAATTGATTGTCCTGTAGGGCCAGAAGATGTTTTTCTTACAAATTTTTCGGTTTCTCAGAGCTCCGTCAATTCTGGTGGAAATATAAATGTATATGCGACTCAGAATTACT
Source organism: Crocinitomicaceae bacterium (assembly GCA_022448165.1). Lineage (GTDB taxonomy): Bacteria > Bacteroidota > Bacteroidia > Flavobacteriales_D > Crocinitomicaceae > UBA4466. Next base: position 3,083 of record JAKVAS010000222.1, read on the forward strand.
CAGGTGGTCAGTTGACTGCGAATCTTCCATCTTTTACCCTTGATTATTATTTATCTATGGATTGCAATATTGATAGTGCTGATCT
>JAKVAS010000223.1 GCA_022448165.1 Crocinitomicaceae bacterium
CAGTTAAATGATGATCTATATGACACGGACACAGGAATTCCTGTTGATGAGAATGGAGAAGTGGTACCAGGAATGAATCCTGAAACACGTTATAATGATCCACAAGATTATTTAAAACATAAACGTACTGATCTTCAATTAAGATATACACACAAGTTTCGTTCAAAATTAATTGCTACTAACCTTACTTCATGGTCATTTGATGATATTGATTACTTATCTACAGAATGGCTTTATTTTAACGAAGCGCAAGATTCAATTACAAGAGGATTTCCTTTTTACTTTAATCACGTTACAAAACCACTTCAGAATCAATTGGATTTTACCTATCGTTTTAAAACAGGTAAAATAGAACATAAGTCAGTAATTGGACATTCATTTAGCTATTTGGATCGAAAGACATACAGAGGAGATGTTATTGGAGAGGGAACCTTTACAACAGTTGCCGTGAATGACCCAATATTAAATCAAGGTCATATTGAGGCGGTAGACAATCGTGTTCAGGTAAAAGAAGAAATTGTAAACGGATTTTATTTTCAAGATTGGATTAACCTTTCGAGTAAGTTAAAAGCACTGATTGGTGTGAGATATGATCTGTTTTCAGGTGTGTATTATACGAATGAAATTGATAATAATAGAAATTTGCTGGCAAAAGGAGAAGAGACGTCGATTCCTTCAACTGCATTAACGTATAGAGGAGGAGTTGTCTATCAACCGATTGAAAAAATGAGCATCTTTGGCTCTTATTCTAATTACTTTAAACCTTCACGTAGAATTGGAGTGAACGGAGAAGTATTTGATCCAGAAACAGGATATCAGGTTGAAGGAGGTATTAAGTTGATTCAAGAAAATAAGATAAGTTTAACGTTGTCAGGATTTTACTTATTGAAAAACAACATTGTAGAAAGAACAACGGTTGATGATTTTCAACAAATTGGTACAGCCGATTCTAAAGGAGTTGAATTAGATGTTGTAGTTGAGCCAGTAAAAGGAATGTATATAAAAGCTGGTTATACCTACACGGATGCTAGAATAAGAACCGCTGATATCGATACTTTGCAAGTTATAAAAGCAGGTAATAAGTTGGCATATGCCCCTGACCACATGGCTAATCTATGGGTAAATTATGAAGTACAAACTTCTTTCCTCAAAGGATTAGGTATTGGTGCAGGAATGAATGTCGTAAGTGAAAACTATACAAGTGCTAATAATCAATTTAAACTTCCGGGTTACTTTACATTAGATGGAACAGTTTATTATCAAAAAGACAAGGTAAGAGTCGGATTCAATGCCAATAATTTGTTAGATCAACTTTATTACACAGATGCAATCTACGGAAACCAATTCTTTCCCGGACAAGGGCGTAACTTTAGATTGAGTTTAGGATATCGATTTTAAAAGGTAAATGAAAAAACTAATCAATTTACATCACTGGTTAGGTAACTTTTTCTGTATTCTCTTCTTGGTTTGGTTTTTATCAGGTTTTGTAATGATGTATCATGGTTTTCCATCCTTATCAACTACTGAACGAATCAAGTCAAATCAGCTGAGAAGATTAGATGCTGGCAATTTGCTTAATCCAAGAATTGTTTTCCAAAATGATTCCGTGAATGAAGTTCATACGTTGAGGTTGAATCATCAATTGAATCGGCCTGTTTACCACCTAACAACTGGTTCAGGAGAAATGATTTCCCGGTATGCCGATAATGGAAACAAAGCAATAATTGGAGCTGTAGAAGCGGAGCAAATTGCCAGAAATAGTCTGAATTACTCAGGTAAATCTGTAGTTACTACCTTAAATGATTTGGATCAATGGATTCCAAGAACAAAATTTTTGAAACACCTGCCCATTTATAAGGTAGAACTTGAAGATATAGAAGGTACACGTGTTTACATCTCGTCTGTAACAGGTGAATTAATCAATATCAATACCCGATCTGAAAGGGGATGGGCTTGGGTAGGTGCAATTCCACATTGGATTTATTTTAAGGATATTCGTGTGCACAATACGTTTTGGTCTCTTTTAATTCAGTTTCTTGCAGGGTTGGGCCTAATCATGACAATAACAGGCATTGTTACCGGGGTAGTGCGGTATAAAAAGAAGCCAAAAGCAAAATTCAAACGCTTTAAAAATAAGTGGTACAATTTCCATTATTATTTAGGACTGTTTTTCGGTCTTTTCGTTTGCACATGGATTTTCAGTGGTTTTATGAGTATGACGCCTTTTGATTGGACACCAAGTACACAATTGAGTCAACACGAGAATTTAATATGGAAAAATCATGCATTCAAACTAGATGATTTCACGGATCAATCCTGGGAAACATTTTTGAAAGAAACGGAAAATAGTCCTGTGAAAGAAATTGAATTCAGTCTTTTCAATGGTGAGGTATTTGCAAAGTGCTATGATAATAATGGCTTGCAAACAATGGGCTTGAATTCAAAGCATACAAACCCTGATATCGGTTTTTATGACACAAAAGTAAGTGCATTTAACCCTTCTGACCCTATTCTTGAAAGTAAGTTAATTCATGAGTATGATGACTATTATTACGATAGAGACAATCAGAAAGTACTTCCGGTAGTTCGTATAACGACAGCTTCTGAAATTGCATATTATATTAATCCGACAACGCATGAAGTTGCGTTTAAATGTGCTCCAAAAAATAGAGCAAATCGTTGGTTGTACAATGGTTTACACAGCTTGGATTTTTCGTTTCTGACAAAAAATCGTCCACTTTGGGATATCGTAGTTATTCTTCTTTTGGTTGGTGGAACATTTGTAAGCTTTACAGGAGTAGGGTTAGGTGTAAAATTTGTTCGAAGAAAAATGAAGAAACAACGAAAAAAAAGAAAGGTTTTAGATTCAAGAATAAAAGAATAGGGAGAAATAAAAGTAGGTTTATACATTACAATTAATGTTTGAACATTAAATTTGTGACGCTTTTGGGTATTTTCTTAACTGAAGATTTAAAAGGGAATTTGGTGCAAATCCAAAACTGTTCCCGCAGCTGTAAGCTTCTGTTCACTAGATGAGCACTTTTTTAACAATACCACTGTTGACACTTTGTTAACGGGAAGGGTTAAAAAATGAAGTAAGTCAGAAGACCTGCCTTTAAGTACTTTAGAATATAAACTTTCGGGATAAAAGT
>JAKVAS010000224.1 GCA_022448165.1 Crocinitomicaceae bacterium
ATTACGAAGATAGATGTTGAGAAGGAAAGAAAGGAAATCTTAAATGCTTTCCGTGGTCTTATGCGTACAGCTAAAGATCGTTCAAAGGAAGATACAAGATTAATACGAAAAGCGTTCGATGTGGCTGTTGAAGCGCATAAAGAGATGCGTCGTAAATCTGGTGAACCCTATATCTATCATCCAATTGCTGTTGCTCGTATTTGTTCTGAAGAAATTGGTTTGGGGACAACTTCCATTGTCTGTGCTTTACTCCATGATACAGTAGAGGATACACATATTACTTTGGAAGATATTGAGGATTTATTTGGCCCCAAGGTTCGTATGATTATCGACGGACTAACAAAAATCCCAGAAGTATTTGATGAGAATGCTTCCGTTCAAGCGGAGAATTTCCGTAAAATGGTACTTACGATATCAGATGATATTAGAGTTGTACTTATAAAGCTTGCAGATCGTTTGCATAATATGAGAACGCTGGGAAGTATGCGTCAAGATAAGCAGATGAAAATTGCTTCTGAGACAAAGTTTCTCTATGCTCCTCTAGCACATAGATTAGGCCTATATTCTGTTAAGAGTGAATTGGAGGATCTTTCTTTACTTTATAGAGAACCATCCATTTTTGCCGAGATAGAAGGAAAATTAAAATCTACTAAGGATGCGCGAAATCGATTCATTCGAAAGTTTGTTCAGCCAATAAAGGAAGCACTAACGCATGAAGGATATGTTTTTAAAATAAAGGTTAGAACCAAATCTATCTCATCTATTTGGCGTAAAATTACAACCAAAGGTGTTCCTTTTGAAGAGGTGTATGATTTGTTTGCGATTCGAATTATTTTAGATACTCCTCAAGAATTAGAGAAGCCTGATTGTTGGCGTGTATATAGTATTGTAACCGATTTTTACCAACCAAGTCCTGACCGACTGAGAGATTGGATTTCAACACCTCGGGCGAATGGTTATGAATCATTGCATACAACAGTGATGTCGCCAACAGGGAAGTGGGTGGAAGTACAGATTCGTTCTGAACGTATGGACGAAATAGCTGAAAAAGGATTAGCAGCTCATTACAAATACAAAGAAAGTAAATCAGGAGAGTCAAAGTTTGATCGTTGGATATCTGAAATTCGCGATTTAATGGAGAATCCAGATGTAAATGCAATGGATTTTATCGATGAATTCAAGTTGAATTTGTTCAATGATGAAATATATATATTTACACCTAAAGGGGATTTACGTGTTTTGCCGATTGGCGCAACGATTTTGGATTTTGCTTATGACATTCATACAAAGGTAGGAGATACCTGTATTGGTGGTAAGGTAAATAATCGCCTGGTTCCACTTAGCTATCAATTACAAAGTGGTGATCAAATAGAAATTATCCGTTCCTCTAAGCAAAAGCCAAATGATGAATGGATGCGTTTTGTGGTTACTGCTCGTGCCAAGCAGAAAATAAAATCATCGCTGAATGAAGAGCGAAAGATAATTGCTCAGGATGGACGTGAAATTCTCATGCGTAAGTTTAAGCAACATAATATTCGCTTTGAATCTGGAAATATTTCAATTCTTGAGAAATTCTATAAGGTTCCTACTGCAACGGAGTTGTATTTTAGAATTGCAAAAGGCAAGATTGATCTAAAAAAACTTCGAGAATTAGAAAATACAAATGGTCTTTTACATCTTGACAAACCTGATTCATCTCGTAAGAAATCGAAGAAGGATGGGCACTCAAAAATTGATAAGAAAGATACGATCATTATTGGGGAAGATTTCAAAAACATCAAGTACAAAATGGCGGGATGTTGTAATCCAATTCCCGGTGATTCTGTTTTTGGATTTGTGACTATTAGTGAAGGTATTAAAATTCATAGAAATAATTGTTCTAATGCTGAACATTTGATGTCTAAGATGGCTTATCGATGTTTGAAAGCTCGGTGGACAGAGGCTGACTTGAAAGAGAATGTTGCCGCTATTACAGTTGATGGTATTGATCGAGTAGGAATTGTAAATCAGATAACTCAGATTATTTCGAGTGAGTTGAATGTAAATATGCGATCTATTTCCTTTGGGACGAATGATGGAATTTTTGAAGGAAAGATGACTGTAATGGTTTATGATGTTGAGCATTTAAATGCTTTAATGAGAAAGTTTGAACAAGTAGAGGGGGTTCAAAGAGTTACTCGAACTGGAATGGAGTAATTAATCAAAATTGACCTCCATTGATATTTATGTGGAGTAAACCTATTATAAATAACGCTTTTTGGAATTCAAAAAAGGTTCTCTTTTTTGTCGTGTGCCTGTTATTTGTTTTCTTTTCATCATCGGTTTCTTGTCAAGAAGCGAATTTCTCTGTAGATGATGGTTTGCCAAGTGATGAGGTGTATGATATAATTGAAGATAACTATGGTTATTTATGGTTTTCTACCGATCAAGGATTAAGCAGGTTTAATGGGTATTCATTTGAAAATTTTGATTCAAGTAATGGATTAACAGATAATGTAGTATTTGATTTCCATAAAATGAAGAATGGCGAGATATGGTGTACAACTTTATCCAAGAAGTTATTCATTATTAAGGGGAGAGAGCCTTTATTTGAAGCATACGCATATAATGATACAATTTTGAAATATGCTCCGAATAGAGTGGTAGATGGTTTCTTATTGGATCATGACGGTAGTGTTTCACTGTCTTTTCAGTCGAAGCACACCTTGCTAAAAATTGACGCTAAGGGGAATTGTATTCAAAAGCCAATTGATGCTGCGAAAACAAATAAGTTTTGTTCATTCGTAGTAGAAGATTCAGGTGATTCTTTCATGTATCGATCTGAAGAGGATGAGATGCCAGTTGGACGGGATGCTATACGTTGTAAAGACTTAGGTTTGATCCCGTTAGAGGGAGTGTATCTTCCAAATAGAGATGTTGGAATGTTTGCGTTTCATGATTTTATGTGTTTCATAAAGAATGATGTCGTACTTAGTAAGATTGTTCACGATTTGAGACCAATAGCTTCAGGTTTGAAGAGTGATAGTGTTTTTTGGGTTAGTTATTTAAATGGAGGGGTTAAGATATTTAGTGATGAAGGGAAGCAGCTTAGGTATTT
>JAKVAS010000225.1 GCA_022448165.1 Crocinitomicaceae bacterium
TACTTTCAAACTATCTGCATCAAAATAACATTAATATTGCCCCAAAAGGCACTTTTATTGTTGATTCACCTATTGACTTATATGGACTTTACGAAAGTTCCCTAAAAGACATTGCAAATCCAAACTTTGATGAAGAACGATTGGCAGAACCCAAATGGATAGTCGATTATTTTGAAAAAGAATTCACCAAAGATTCGTTATTGCCGAATATACAGAATGTATCACCATTTACTTTACAAAGCAAGTATACGAGTGTGTCAAATTTAAAAAACATTAAAGTTCGATTTTATACAGAACCCGACAGTCTGTGGTGGAGTGAAAATAGACAAACGGATTTTGAAAGTACCAATGCATACACTATCCAACAAATAGGAAAAGATTTGAGAACCCAAAACTGGAATCAATTTGAATTAATTGAAACAGAAAATAAAGGCTATCGAGCAAATGGGGACAGACATCCTCATAGTTGGTCAATTGTTAACGCAAGAAATTTAATGGAATGGATTAAGGAATAATACGTGGTAACAATGTATAAAAATAATAGCGGTTTAATCGCTTAAACGAAGGTCTTTGTTTAACCGAAAAGTTAGTGCTTAAAAATCCGCTACTTTTTACATACAAGACCGCTAACAAACATTGAAAATGAACGCAACAAAGACAATATTACAATTAACAATCACCTTCCACTGTATTTTCAGTTTTGCTCAATCAGATACTTTGTATACAATTACTTCTGAATTTATTGTCCCAATTCAAAGTAATGAAAATCAACCCATCAACGAGTTAACTGTTAATAGACTAAGAGAGAAGGTGTTGGAAAATAATTTTATACTCGTTGGTGAAACCCATGGTGTGCAAGAATCAACCGATTTCATTAAGCAGATTGCTCACGTGAAGAAAATCGATCACTTTATTACTGAAATAGATTCCTTTTCAATTGATTACATTACTCAACACATGAACATCTCAGACACTTTGCTGCACCGTATGCCAGGAGTATACTCTATGTATTCTTACAAAGAAGAAATAGGACTCCTAAATTTATTAAAAGATGCTCATACTACCTTTGATGGAGTTGATTTGGTCCATCCAGTAGCAATCCGTTTAATTCTTTTTGAACTTTCAAACAGCGGCAATCTAAATACCAGAACTATCAATACATTAAGAAAGTTAATTGAATCTCACTCTAGAGATTTGTCAAAGGGATTTTTGTCGTCCAAAATAAATAAGCGAACAATTCAGTTCCTATCTAAATTGATTAATGATTGTCCTGAATACGAACAAAGCTTAATTAAGTATGCCCTCAATCATAAATACCCACCAAATTTCATGGAGGCTCGAGCCAAATATACGGTCAATAGGATGTCTTACTTAATTAACAATTCTGATTTGACTAGTCAAAATGTGTTATTCAAATTTGGCGCCTCACATACTATGAAAACAAAAAATACTGCGGGTTTTCATGATATTGGATGGTTTGTCGATTCTCTAGCAAAGCAAAAACTAGTAGATGCATATTTTTTAACAATTGTTCCAATAAGTGGAAAGGTAGGACTGCCTTTTGAAATAGATGGTTTGACATCTAAAAGTTTTGATTTTAATTCAAGATATTATGAGTCATTACGCAATTTATACGACTCTGTTAATCAGGGCGAAAGATCAATTTTTGTTGATGTTGAATCGTTCAGACAAAGTCTTAATGATTCAAGTATAATTTCTTCGGAGCTGAAATATATTCTTGACAATTATGATGGTATTCTTTTCATTGATCAAGTTACCCCATCCACAACCTTTAAAACGATTGTTAACAAAACCTAAACTGCATTGAAGCGCAGTTTAGCCAAACCTTTAGCACCAATTATAAATATGAAGTCATTACTATCAACACTCATTCTGTTTACTCTTATTAGTCATGTTCACAGGCAGAAGGATAGTTCGCCCGTTTATAAGAATATTAAGTCGAAAAAATTCTATTCTGTCGGAACATCAAGGAATACAATAAATGGGAAAGATATATACAAGGTTAACGGTAAAGAGGTTTCTAAGCCTACTTACAAAAAATATTAAACGACTTGGAAAAACATGGAGAATTGCTGCCCATGTATACTCGAATCCTATGATGAAAAGGACAACCTAATAAGAGAATCTGTTTCCTGTACTGATTGAGGAGTTGGTTGGTTTAAAACTTATTACAAAAATGGAAATTTAGAATTGACAGGAGCATATAAAGAAAACCCTAAAGGAGATTGGAATGACATTTGGGATCGCGTTTACTGTAGCGACCCGAATGGAAAGTGGACTTATTTTAAAGAAAATGGAGATACACTTTATTCTGAATTTTGGGATAATGGAATTATCACGGAAAGATCGGATTTCTTCAAAAACTAATTTAAAACACCAATACTCAGAAACATCTATTTTTCTTTACCTTACATGCATAATGGAGTGTATGAAACATTAGAAGAAGTGATTGATTTTTAAAACGACGGAGGAGGAATCGGATTGGGATTGGATATCGCTCATCAAACATTACCGGGAGATTCTCTCGATCTCAACGATCAGGATAAATCTGATTTGATTGAGTTTTTAAAAGCATTGACAGATAGGTCTTTTGTTGAATCAACGAATTAGAAAAAAGAGCACAAAAAAAGAGTCTGTTTGAGAAAGCAGACTCTTTTGTGTTAATTGAATTACTATTATTTGATCACAATTCGTCTTATTGTGCTTAATTCATCATTGAACAGTCGAACGAAGTACACTCCAACTTGAGTCGAGTTTAATTTGATTTCTTTCGAAGAACCTGAGAGCTCATCTTTGTAAATCACTTGTCCAAGGCTATTGATAACGTGAATGTTAAAGTAAACATTCGAATTCAGGGTCAATTTAAACTCTCCATTGCTGGGGTTCGGGAATACGTTGAATTGCAATTGATCCAGCTCAAAAATTCCAACTTGCGAGTTGACTACGTATGAATCAGTAATTGTACATCCGTTTGAATCGGTAACAGTTACATCGTATGTTCCTCCCACTAATCCAGTTGGGTCTTCCACTGCTGGAGCTCCATTCGTCCAAGCGTATGTGTAAGTGGGTGTT
>JAKVAS010000226.1 GCA_022448165.1 Crocinitomicaceae bacterium
TACATCCTTGCTGAAGGTTATGTAATCCTGAGCCCCTATAAAGATAGATTTTATAAGTGGTGTTGTAAGCTAGAGGGAGAGATTGAGTTTTTGGAAGAGTACGAAAGGCGATTTTTTTAGTTAAATTGTTAATAAAGTGAATTAAGAATTGTTTTTCTATCGCAGATCATCTAGGAACTCCTACGGAGGCTTATGATGATTCTGGAAATAAAGTTTGGTCGAGAGAACTGAATATTTACGGTGAAACCAGGAAAGAAACTGGGGTGAAAAACTTTATTCCTGATTTTTACCAAGGTTAGTATCTTGACGTAGAAACTGAGTTGGCGTATAATCATTTAGGACTTAGTAATAATGAATTCTATCCGATTATTTTCTTGATGTTGCTCTTCTGTACATTCAGTTCCATCTTGGCAGTTATTTAGAAGTTTCTTTTCACCATAACCTCTATCTGAGAGTCTTGAAGCGACGATTCCTTTTTGTACTAAATACTTGACTGCAGCTTCAGCGCGTTTTGAAGATATAGATAGGTTTGAAGTTGCACTTCCTCTTGAGTCAGTGTGACACCTTAATTCAATGCGTATTGAAGGGTTCTCATTCATAAATGCTACAATTTTATCTAATTCTTTTCCAGCTCTTGGTTGAATAATAACATCAGTACTATCAAAGATAATCGGTTTAATATCGATCAAATTAGCGACGTCAGTTCCTAACCTTAAACCGATACCGATACGATTCATCTTTAATGCATTTCCAAAAAAGTCTTGGAGTTCAATATCATCCATCGTTGATAGTCGATGCGTAAAATGAACTTCTTTGGTTAGGTATCCTTCTTTAGCAACTTTTATACTTAAGTCAAGACTGTCACCTTCTTTAAGTTTTAGCATTGGTTCTGAAACAATTCCTGAGGGATCTGAAAGTTCTGACATAAAGACTTCATTGGTTAAGTTGTTTGTCATCCTAACCTTTGCTCCTTCTACAGCAAGCCCTGTTTTTAGAGCAATTAATTGTAACGAAATTACGACACCATTGTCTTTTTTTAGAACAATGTCATTCGTTAGTCCAAATCCGTTTCCTTTGGTTGAAACTTTCATGTTTAGCGGATCGTAACCATTTTTTGTGACACGGACATTGTATTGCATTTCTTCTTTTAAATCAAAAGAATAATTACCTTTTTCTTTGGTTGTTTGACTGCTAATTAGATTATTGTTTTCATCCAGCAATTCAATGATTATTCCTTCTCTTGCATCCACATCTTCTAGTGTTATTACACCAGATAAAACTGGGGTGAATCTAAATGGGATTATTTGATGGAAACTATAAATGTCATCGTTTCCATCTCTATTCGTTGAAAAGTAGCCTTTGTTTGATGCTCCAAGTACGTATGCGAAATCATCTTTTGGAGAATTAATTGGATAGCCAACATTTTTAATACGCGTATATTGATCTCCTTTAAATAATGCCATGAATATATCCATTCCGCCGAGGCCTTCATGCCCTGTACTTGAAAAGTAGAGCTCATCATTGCTTCCAATAGAGGGGAAGAGCTCGTTCCCATGAGTATTTACATCGCCAGGAAGTAATTCCGCTTTACCGACATCGCCATTTTCCTTTATTTCAGCACGATAAATATCTGAGCCTCCTTTTCCACCAGGACGGTTTGAGCTAAAATATAGATATTTTCCGTTGTTACTGACTGCGGGATGTCCTACAGAGTAATTTTGATTATTGATGGATAGTGATTTTTCATCTACCCATTTATCTCCTTTTACTCTTGCTGTATATATTGCGAGAGGAATTGAATCCCCCTTTTTTATTCTTCCACTATAATCTCTAGTGTAATATACACGTGTCCCGTCTTTAGTAAAGCATATAGGACCTTCGTTTAGTTTATCATTTTTCCGAGGGCCTGCGAATTGAACTTCAGAGTCTGTTTTCAAGTCAACTACAAATAGATCCAAAAATGCTTGTTGATATTCATCTTTCCATGATACAGGCCATGATTTTCGATCGCTCAAAAAATACATTTTTCCGTTGTTCATATAGGCACCAAAGTCTGCATGTTCAACTGAACTTACAGGAGATTTTTTTATGGTGTATTGAACTCTTCTAGGGTCGGTTGTTTTCTTAGATGAGAATGTATTCTTTGGACGTTGACTCAAGACGGTAGTTAGTCCAAATACAAAGAATAATATGGTTAGAGTGTATTTTTTCATGTCCAATTGATTAGAAAAATCTTGGTGTTGCGATTAAAGATTTTGTAAAATTCATATCATAGGATAATGCCACCTCATGAGAACCAAAATTGGTGGCTCGTAACGTTGAAGATACACCAAGATCAAAGCTATATCCTAATTTGAAGCGTGAACTAACTTGATACTGAGCAATTACTCCGACGCTTTCATATATACGGTGATTAAGTCCGATATAAAAAATGTTATTATAGATGAATGTTGCTGTGGCGTCAATACTAAGCGAAGTGGATTGTCCAAGTCGGACTTGTGTCGAAGGGCGAAATTTCCACTTGTTTTTTAAGTTAAGAACAACTCCAGCGAGTAAATAAGCATCCATTTCGTTTGTGTAACCTCCATTAGAAGCTGTATCGCGATCAGTTAATATTCTAGGTGCTCCAACTCCTAAAAACCATTTAGGAGATTTATATAGTATTCCAACACCTGCATTAGGCTGAAATGATTCAGTCATTGCTGCAGCCCGAGGATCATTTTCGCCATTCGAAAGTTGGGAAACATCAGAGGCGTTTAAATCAAGTATTCCTTTTATT
>JAKVAS010000227.1 GCA_022448165.1 Crocinitomicaceae bacterium
TAAACCGCTTGATTTGTTACGTTCTTTGTAACAAACTGATAACCAAATTAAGTTTATTTAACTGATTATTAATTATAGGACACAAGTATATTTTGACCTTTTATCGAGAATTGACGCTGGATCATAATACTACTGACATTTCAAGGTATTCTGGGTTCCTACTTCAATTGATTAATCGATTTTCCGTACTTATATATTTTTCATCTTTTATCAACAGTCTTACCCATTCTCTGAGATTTACAAATTTCAGCTTATTTGACAGCGTTATCCAATTCTGAAAATTATACACGATTCTAAGCCACATCCTTTTCACTAATTTCTGATGAAAGAATTTTGACTGACTACTCATAACGATCAATTCATTTTTATTTTATGACGCTCCTAGTTTTTTTATTTCCTGGAAGATTATCCAATTCTATAGAAATATGCGATTCTAGAGAATTTGAAAATTTTAATATTCGGTACAGATGTTCAAGTTGATTTCAAATACGCGATTCTCAGATATCAGTTATTTTAGATTTGTGTTGAGGGATTCCTTAAAACACTAAGCCAGAAAATATATACACGTTTTTGAATTACACATAAACTTTCTAATTGAAACAGCTTGTTGAATCAATAAAGTTTAACGCTCGTTTTTCCTTGATGAAAAAGAGCCAAAAAATCAAGTTCGAACCGAAGCTGCTGCGCGTAGCCATTGCACACGCCCGCCGTTTGAACTGGCCTTCGCTTCGCACTTGGATCATTATAATCGAAACAATTCTATTTAACATAATCTCCCATATTCTAAGGACTTAAAGATCTGTTAAACAGTACAAATATGTAACTCTAAACAATAGAATTCCTATAAATGTGTAAATTCACATAGGAATACATACTGTAAACCCATACCTTTTTTATGAAAACTAAATGATATGAAAAATACGCTCGTTCTCCTTTTTTTCTTCTCAACATTATCTTTTGGAAGTAGCTCCCAATGTACTGTAGCCAATAATACCGGTATCTGTGCCATTGTCCCCGGTTTAATCGCGCAAAGTTTCACTGCTAATTGTGATGGACTTTTACAATCAGTACAATTCTATTCAGCTAACACAGGTACAATAAGTGGAGTAACACTCAATATGTACAATGCAAATACACCAAATGGATCTCCAACATATACACAAGCATTCAGTAACATAAACATCGCTAACCCAAACGACCCAGTTTTATTTAATATTACTGGTTCTTTTCCAATTGTAAGCGGTAATCAATACACAGTCGAATTTAACTCCGGTACTTTTCCAATGCTTGGTGGTGGCAGCTATACTGGCGGGGATGCATTTCATACAGGAAACAATACCCAATTGGACTTTTTATTCGATATAGAAGTAGCGCAGCCTTTGAGTTTAGAGAGTCTTAACCAAAGTAAATTTAATCTCTATCCCAATCCTTCTGTTGGTAAGGTTAAAATTAGCACTGACAGAGATTTTAAACTTGAAATTGTAAACCTTAACGGTACAGTTATTCAACATCATGAAAATGTTAAAGAAATTAGCATTAACACATCAGGAGTATATTTCTTTCGATTTATTGAGGGAGAAATTGTAACTGTAGAAAAAGTCATCATCAATTAAAGGGTGATTCCACCAAAATAAAGTAATTAACATTGGCTCCTCTCCCCTTTTTTAAATTCTAGTACTAAACTCAAGTAACATAATACCTTGTGTTGTATTGTCGATGATGACAATAATGAATCGAAGATCTTTACTATTGCAAGAGAAATGATCTATGATTTTTGTGGTGCTCCTATTTTAACAGAGAAAGATCAACTTTCTTCCTTTTATCATAAAGACTATCTCTACTGAATAATGAATTTCACTTTCTTATCAAGATTTCGTGATCGAACTCGTAGAAAATAACTGCCTGCCTTCAATTGTTCAACGGGTAAAGTTAAACGATGCTCTCCATCAAAAGGAACATTTCGTTCAAATTGACCTACGAGTTTACCTTGTAAATCCACTATGGTGAACTGGGCATTTCCTTGCAGCAACTCCATTTCAACATACATACTATCGCTCGAAGGATTCGGATATAACTTAACGTTAAGAGGTGATTTTTGTAACTCGTCTCCCCCTACCGAAGAACAAGCCTGAATTAAATTCAAGTAGTTTACTCCTCCGTAATCCTCAAAATTCTGATTAATATCGTTATCAACAACCCCGAACCAATCTTTCAAGATAGTACTATAAACATCTCTATAATCAATCTCTTGATCAAGACCATTTCCATTGTCAATAAAATCATCAATTATAGGGTTATTGCCAACCACTTGACTTTCTATACAAGACCCAAACATAAACATACATGATGCATCTCCATGGTCCGTTCCTTTTGATCCATTTTGAGCAATTTGCCTTCCAAATTCTGAAAAAGTCACCCCTAACACACGCTCATTTAAACTTAGTAAATGCATATCTTCTTGAAAAGCTGCAATCGCAGTAGAAATCTGCTCCCATAACAACGCATGTTTCCCTTCAGTAACATCTGTTGAATCCACCTGATTACTATGCGTATCAAAACCACCGACTTCTACCACATAAATTTTAGACTCTAAACCTCCGGATATTAATCTTGCTACATTTTGCATTGCTAAAGAAACATCATCTGTTCCATAATTCGTACTCAGCGTGCTTCCTGCGTTTGCCGAATCATTAATTCTACTGTTATACTCATTAGTTTGTTCACCCAATAGTTGCAAATACTCAATATGACTTGCATTGTATGAATTAGCAATACCAGTAGTGACACCTCCTGCAATATTAGATGTGTTATTCGGATCAATTATCGGGTGTGCAAAGTTTCCATCGTGCCCCTCACATGTTCCTGAAGGCGTGGTACTAAAAGTGATAGCAAAAGGATCAGGGTTATTTGCATTTGGATAGTTACTCGGAAATCCAGGATATTCGAGGTCCAAAATTCGACCTAACCATCCAGTTTCACTTTCTGGATGCGTTTGTTCTTCA
>JAKVAS010000228.1 GCA_022448165.1 Crocinitomicaceae bacterium
GTTTTGTTTCTGAAACAGCAAAAACTTGAACAATTAATAAAGGCAGACTAAGTTGTTGTCAAATCCTCTTATATATTTGAATGAATACGTATATTTGTTTCTGCTAAACAATTTGATTCAATGAAGAGATTTTTGCGATTTTTTATTAGTAAGCAGTTTTTACTGAATATCGCTGCCATTGTAGTAGTTTGGATACTTATTATCCAGTTGGATAAATGGTACTTAAAAAGTACAACTAATTTTGGTCAAAATATTGAAGTTCCTTCTTTTTATAAGATACATCTTGATGATTTGGATGAATTTGTGAAAGACAAAAATCTTAAGTACGCAATTGTTGATTCAGTTTATCTAGACGATTGGCCTAAAGGGACTGTCTGTTGGCAGTATCCAAGACCAACTGATTCTTCGGGTATGGGAATAAAAGAGGGACGAACAGTTGAGTTGTCTGTTGTTCCAATGAGTCCAAAAATGGTTTGTGTACCTCGTGTAACGGATATGTCCAAACGTATGGGGGAAACAACTTTGAATTCTTTAGGTATTAAAACAAAGGTATCTTATAAGCCTCATCCCTATGCGCCTGGTTTTATTATGGAACAACTCTTGAATGGTAAACCAATTGATTCTGGGGTTTTTGTTCCAAAAGGGAGTAGAATTGAATTGGTAGTCTCAAAAGGGAACTCTGGAGAGGCAACACCTTTACCTAATGTGGTAGGTCTTACAATAAAAGAAGCTCAACAACGTTTTTCTACTTTGGCTTTGACTGTTCATCCTGAATGTGAAGGATGTGTAACTGAAGAAGAAATCATGAATGCTGTAATTACACGGCAAAATCCTGCGGGAGGAGAGAGTGTTACGGTAGCGGCAGGGACAACAGTTACTGTTTGGGGGACTAAGGGAGGTCTATAAATACTAATGAAATGAAAAGCATACTATCTTTTTTATTCCTATTTCTTTCTTTTGGAGTTTTCTCTCAAGAGTTGTTGTCACCTTTGATGACCAACCCGACTTTATATAAGAAAACCAATAAATTAAGATCTGGAACTAGCTTGGATTCTACTTTTATATATACCTATGGTACATTGGGTATTACTGACGTGTGGGATGATTTTTCGATAAATAAATTTGTGGAATACCCACCGGCCTTTGGTGCGCCTAATGTTACATCTCAAGTGTATTATTATCTTTTGGATGTTACGAATACTATTCCAGAACCAAGTTTGGCTAAATATTGTGATTCTGCATACGCGCATCATGATACGATTGTTGTTGTATCTGGAGTAGAGGATACTGTTCTTAGTTCTATATTTACTCCTCACGATATTTGGGTAAATGACTTGAATGTTTATCCGATAAGCGGACAAGTTGTTGATATGTATGATGAATGTTATGTCTTAGTAGATTCTTTAATAGATGGGGTTCCTGATCCAACGCAAGATACCATTTGGTACACTTCTATTCCTACATATACTCAGGATAGTATTCGATTATTTATGGCGAATATGAATGATCCATCTAAAATTTGGATAGATCATAAGGTTTGTAGGAATTATCGCTATGCAATTGATCCATGGTCGCTTGGTGTTGCAACTTTTGATGGGGTTGACTCTGCTGGAATGCCCTACGATTTTGGAAATTTAAATTCACATGGTGATGCAGATTACTTAACGTCTAAATCCATTAATTTGAATGGAACATCAAATGTTTTTTTACAATTTTTATATCAGGCAAAAGGGCATGGGAATATGCCCGAAGATGAAGATTCTCTAATGGTAGATTTTTGGTCTCCAACAACAGGAGTTTGGGTCAGACAGGCATTTACACCTACATATCCTTTGGTTGCTGATCAGTGGGATACCTGTAAAATTGCTGTGCCTGTGTTTTTATTGGTGAATGATTTTAAATTTAGAATTCACAATAAAGCTACACTTTCAGGTGCGCTAGATCATTGGCATATTGATTATGTAGAGATGTATGAGGATAACCCTGTTGTACCTCATGAATACAAAGATTTGGCTATAAGTTATCCTTTGACATCATTAATTGAAGACTACACATCTGTACCGTGGGATCATTATTTGAATCTATCAAATCCAACAGAAGTAATGATAGATACTGCTTTTTTACAAGTGAATAATTCAGATAATACAGCTACGAATGTCGGAACTGGAATGTTTTTAGAGATTTCCCAAAATGGTTCAGCGGATATTTATACTTTGCCTAACCCTGGTGGAATATCTCCCTGGACAAGTAATTGGGAGTTGGGTGTCAATCAATTTCCTTTTTTCGTTGAAAGTAATCATACTTTTGATGATCCTGCTAATGATTCAATGGCAATCTTTGATGTCAAAATTAATATTGAAGCAGCAGTAGCAGGTTCAAATTTACATGCTGTAAATGATACAACTTATATGCAGCAATCTTTTAAAAACTATTATGCTTATGATGATGGTTCAGCAGAAGCTGGTTATGGTATTTTAGGTTCGAATTCACAATTGGCTTACGAGTTTAATGCTTATGAGGCGGATACTTTGACGGGGGTGCTAATGCATTTTGTGCCTACAGTTCATGATGTGAGCTCTTATATAATGTTATTGACCATTTGGGACGATAATAATGGTGTTCCAGGTAATGTTTTGTATCAAGATGACTATTTTACACCTCATTATCCGCAGTATGGTTGGTCTAAGAATGAATTTAAGTATTATGAATTCTTAAATCAAGACTACCCATCCGCAATTCCTGTTCCAAAAAAATTCTACGTGGGATGGGAGCAAATAGAGAGCCAGTCCTTTAATGTTGGAATGGATCGGAATATTGATAATGGTTTAAAGATAAAATTCAACGTCAGTGGTACATGGTTGACGTCTAGTCAATCTGGCTCTTTAATGATTCGGCCTGTTTTTTCAACTGCAATTAATTATACATTAGGAGATAGGTA
>JAKVAS010000229.1 GCA_022448165.1 Crocinitomicaceae bacterium
ACCTTTCTTTTTTGCAAAAATTACAGTGGTAATAGAAGTAACGTTTACCATGTCTGCCTCTTGAACCACTTCCTGTTAGATTCTCGCCACATTTGGA
This sequence comes from Crocinitomicaceae bacterium, assembly GCA_022448165.1. GTDB lineage: Bacteria > Bacteroidota > Bacteroidia > Flavobacteriales_D > Crocinitomicaceae > UBA4466. Next base: position 98 of record JAKVAS010000229.1, read on the forward strand.
GCAAGATAAATGTCCACGCAATGGAATTTCATCCCTTCGTGTAATGGTTTTACTTACCCGTCTTGTTTTCTTAATCCCATCCATTAGACGATTTTGTACTTTGTAGAATATTTCCTCATCAACGATACCTTCGTGCAAAGCATCAACTATTACTTGTGGTTCGTCTTTGTAAGCTGGAACAATCGTTTTTCCAATATAGGCTACTCTTCGCAGTAATTGGGAAAAATTACTTTTGGCAATCTTAATTCCTCTGTCCTCTAATTCTAATCGAATATCAACTTGTGTTCTACCATTAGCAAAAGCTTCAAAAGCAAATTTTATATGTTTCGCTTTTTCCAGATCAACAACCATAATTGGTTTGTTGAATTGATCTCTTGCATTTTTATATCCAATAATTGCAGGGCGAATCCAACGTCCTTGCTTTAAGGCTTGTCGAATTCCATCACGGATTTTACCCGACCGTCTCTGATTATCGACATCAGGACTAGCGAGATAGATGGAAAGTGTCAATAAACTTTCTGGAATGTCAAAATCCACAGGCTGCTGAATAGCCTGTGGAGTAATACTGTAGGTGTCTCGTAATTTATAAATCATGGAAACGGCTTCCGAAAAGTTTCGGGAAAACCGATCCCAGGAAACAAATAGAATCTCGTCTACTTTTAATTGTCTCTTCTTAATTAATTCAAACCATTTCTTCCATTCTGGTCGATTGAAGGTTTTCGCAGAATGATCCTCTCGAAATGAGTGCACTATTTCGTATTCATTCCGTTCACAATATTTCGTCAACGCTTCATATTGCGCATCCAAACTATACCCTTTCGCTTGTTCATCTGAACTTACTCTACACATTATTGCTACCTTCTTCATACGTTTTGATTTTTGTTTGTAACAGCATTATAGACAGCACTGTTTGGGTTATTTTTCACTACTTGTTTTAAAATAGACACATTGATTTTGGCTAAATCAGTCAGAAAATTTCTAACACTTTCAATTTGCTTATCTGTCCACTTTTTTTCCGTCTCTCCTAATAATTCTCTACACTTTTTAATACTCAACATTTAATTTTGATACTTCACAAGCGGTTTCAGTCTTTCTGATAACAACTTGTTTTCCTTCTCTACTTGCGCTGATTCATCCAGTCGCCTTTCTTAAATTAAATGATGATTCTTCACACACACACGAATGAATCATTATTTATGCTTTGTCGTGCGTTTCACACTGAAAATTTTACCATTTACGGTTTTGTAGGAGATTTCCTGATAACCTCCTCTTTGAATCAAATCCACCAAACGCCCTTTGGCTTCTTTGATGTCCATTTTTTCTTCCGTCTCAATTAAATTGACTTCTCCGTCAACAAATTTTACGGTTAATGAATTGATACCACCCTCACTTATCAAATCAATGATTTTGGTTTCTTCCTCTGTTAAATCTAATCCACGCTCATTTAGATTCAACTTATACAAATCTTCCCGCCCCATAAACTCCGATACAATATGATTAATCGGAATGCAGATATAAGGTTGACTCATTAACATAGAGGAGGAAAGTAAATCTTGCATAGGGCTTTCTTCAAAGACCATACAATTACCCTCCTTTGTGACTGCCAAATGCACATTAATTTGCGAAAGGATTGTAGAAAACAGTAGAGCTGATAATGTCGTATTACTCAGGTAAACTGTTTTCCTTCCCTGTTTAACAGCAGCAATTAAATTGTCTGGTGTTTGAAAGGTTTCTTTAATTCCTTGAATGAACTCGTTCCAATAAGGATCCTCTGTTTCGTCACGCTCAAACAAAGAGGTATAATGCTCCATTAAATCCATTTCAGACAATAGAAATTTCTTCAACTTTAAAATAGATGGGACCGGTAAGCCAAACTCACGCAGTTCTTTTACCAATCTCAACCAGACATATTCAATACCGTTGTACTTTCTACGGTATTTACTCTTTCGCTCTCTCAAGTAAACACCAGCATTTGACCAATCAAACGCAATTTTGGAAGACAGTCCAATATCGGATAGCTGAAAATTCTCTTCAAACATGACCTCCGTCACCTGTCTAACATTTTCTAAATATTCCTTGAATTCTGCTTCCATAAAATTGCAATTCACCTATTTATATAACGTAAAAGTAATGTAAAAATTACATCACTGTTCAAATCCTGTATTGAAGTGCGTCTAGTCTTATTTTAAGTATGCACTTCCTTTATTTTCTGGATTTATATAAATTACCTTACTATATGGTAATACAAATTAATGCCAAAATATTAAACTCAGACATATTGGCTGAATCAGCATAGTTTATTGATTTTCAAGATTAATGATTTACTGACATGTCAGTACGTGTCAATTGTTACTGTCTGACTTTTTACGCAACCGTTTAATTTGATTCAAAGCGTTTAAGGTATTATTTGACGTCCTTTGATCAAAACAAACATAACCGTATTCACATTGGTTGTTTTTTGAATACTTATAAAGCGTTGTCATTATTCCTTTCATTCGATCTAATTGCTTTTTCAATTTCGAATCAACAGGAGCATTTAGCTTTAAGGATTGAATCATTTTCTTCATGAATATTATGATGGAATAATGAATCGACATTCCTTTACACATAGATTCGGTTTGTCTGATGCAAGTATTGAACATTCGATTAATGAGTTTAACGTTATGTGTTCCGTTCAATCCTTCCATAGCATAGATAGACTGCTTTAATTTAACTTTTTGTCGATTCCTCAGGGCTTGTTGCTTACAGGCATTAGAACAATATTGCTTTGATTTGTTCTTGTAGGTAAAAGGCTCTTTACAAATAGTACACGTTTTCTC
>JAKVAS010000023.1 GCA_022448165.1 Crocinitomicaceae bacterium
GAGTTCTCTGTATGGGAGGAAAATTGAGGATCGAGCTCCGAGGATTATCCGAAATTTATTTGGATCATTATGTAAAACGTGGTTCCATATTTCCACGCGCTCATTTTGGTTAAATTTGGAATGGTATACCCCGATTTGATCTCCAAAATACAATGATAGACGTTGAATAAGTTGTGTTGTAAGTGCTATTTCTGGTAGGAGAAAAAGAACTTGTTTTCCGAGATCCAGTTGCTCTTGAATTAACTGTACATAAATCTCTGTTTTTCCAGACCCCGTGACTCCATGAAGTAAGGTCACTTTGTCTTTTTCAAATCCTTTTTTTATCTCTTCTAGAGCAATTTCTTGACTATTCGACAACTCTTTGAATTCATCGCCAATTTCCTCCGTATGTCCAAATCGCGATATTTCATATCGTTCTTGTATTAATATACCATTCTTCTCTAGTGTATTTAACGAGGAAATCGAATGCCCGGCGTCAATAATTTCCTTTCTGAGGACAGGTGTCATTTCACCATTATTGTAACCACCTTTATGGATGAGGTATAAAAGGGATTGAAGTTGTTTTTCTTTTTGTTTCTTGGATTCAATACTTTGAATAAATGTTGAAAGATTTTCTTCTATAAGATATTGTTTTGAAAGAAAAACATATATCGCTGTTTTTGGAGTGAACTTATCCTTTAACGCCTCAAGGGATATGACAACTTTTTTATCTATTAGCGCTTTAACAATGGGTTGAATTGTTTTGATACCAATGATTTCTGATATCTCTTTTAAGTCTAAGGTTTCCTTCATTTCGAGTGCTTGAATAATCTCTAATTCTCGCTCTGTCAATAAGGATGGTTTAAGAGTGTAGTCGGGGTGAAGAACTATTTTCGTTTCACTTGCCAATTTGAAGTTAGCAGGAAGTGCAGCGTTCATTACATCGCCAATTGGTGCCATGTAGTAGGAAGATATCCATTTCCAAAATGTATATTGTTTTGAGGTTACAATTGGACGTGTATCCAATAAGTGCTCAATATATTTAGCTTGATATTTTTGGGGGATTTCTTCGTGAATTTTTGTTACTATTCCCGTAATTAATTTACTTCTACCGAAGGGTACAACAACACGCGCTCCTACAAATACCAATTCGTTTAATTCAAACGGAATTCTGTAGGTGAATTCATTTCGAATAGGAACAGGGAGTATTACGTTTACAAAAATTGTTTTCCTTTCAGGCATGACCTAAAGGTAGTAACATTGGAGAAAAAGATGAAATTATAGCTTAGTTACAAGAGTAAAATTCTTCTGATCCAAGAATGTTGTCTCCAGGATGATCACTACAGAACAATAATGTTCCTGTTATTGGTCCGGTACAAAGTTCCTGAGTACTCTTCTTGTCAATCGCGCGAATGTATGCCTGCGAAGCAGAAACAAAGAAAGGCTTCTCAACTTGTATTGTTTGACGAGAGGAGAATATCCCTACTACCGGATGGTCACCTGTTGCTGTAAGGTTTGTATATGTTGGTTTGCTTTGAGCCAAAGCACTACTCGGTTGGTTTACCAAGATGTAATTGTAAAATTCCTCAGCTGCTCCAGTTACGGTAATTGTTAAGCGATCAAATAAACGACGATCAACTAATGGGTCACTTGTAGAACATGATTGGTTCACAAGATCATAAAATGTTTGTCCGTTTAACGCGAACTGTTTCGATTCACCAGGGTTGACTTCAACCTCTCCAACATTCCAACTAAAGGATTTTGGAGTATAGCTTGACCCGATGCGCTCGTTATAGTGCATTTCTATGGTTGTGTTTACTTGATATGAGTTTCCTGTTCCTACTTGTATAGCACCAGGTTTGTATTCACCAGGATTTTCAACAAATTTAAAGGGTGCATTTGTACTTGAAACATTCATAGTAAGTCCATCAACTATTCCTGTTTCCGCAGTTACTTGAAATTCTCCGTTGTTAATATCCAGTTTTAAACGATATATAGCATTAGGGTTCAAAGGGTTTGATGCATCAGTTTTGAAAAATTTCAAATCCTGAGTAGGAGCGTAGAAAATTCCATTTGGATCTTTATTGATGATTGTTGTATCTCCCAATGTCCATGTTCTTTGAATACTCCCACTTAACCACTCTTCAACAGTAGCCACAACATTTTCAAAGTAGTTTGAATCCGGGATTGTAGCAAATTGAAGTGCATCACCAGGACCTATAAAGGCACGATTGACTTTAATCATGTGTACGCTTTCAAACTGATCGAGTAACCCATAGACTACTGCAGTTTCTTTAAAATTACCAGAAAGATCAATCTTTTCATTACAAGAGTTAATCATTAGCGTTCCAGCGAGTACGAATAAAGCGAAGAGTATTTTTTTCATGTTCTAGTTAAGAATATCTTTCAAATATAGAAAATTAAACGTCAGGCAACAATTCAGTTTAATCAATGTATGAGACAGTTTAATAAATGTTAATCTTTTACCTTGTTCATACCCATTGCTCGTAACATCCAATTTGGAAGGTGTTTTCCAGGTTTTCGGTTTTTAAGATGTATATACCATCCTAGTTTTTTCATTATAGGAACCTTATGAGTTTCTACAAATTCAATCCAAGTTCCATCGGGATCTTCAATGTAAGAGAAACGTCCCCCGGCTTCTCCCATATCAAATGTGTCTGCGCTATCTACGGTAAAAGGGAAGCCTTTGTCTTCGCATTCTTTTTGAAGTTGGTCCATTCCCTGTACGTCGAAGCATAAATGAATGAAGCCCCAGTCTCCCCAAAAACGGTTTTCGAATATCTTACGACAATCCGTTCTTTCTAATGACTGAATAAGTTCAATTTTGGTTGGTCCTAATAATTTTGCAAAAGGTCCTTTTCTTGCTTCTTTATGTGTGAGTAGAACACGTCTTACTTTTTTTTCTCCTGCGGGTAAAGCCGATAGATCATCAAAAACTCCCGTTTCATCATACTCTATTGTTTCATACCCAAGAACATCTTGATATAAATTGAGCGATTTATCAATGTCACTAACACCGATCATGGTTCCTGCTACAGTTCCACATCTTGAAGGATGCTTCGTGTCGCTGAACCAGCCATCTCCTTGTACGACATTGAAAAGGTTTCCATTTGGATCTTTTACAAAGAAACTCTTTTGACCGTTAGGTGCAGTAGCAAGTGTACCTTGAATATTTGCTCCATTTTCTTTAAAGTACTTGTATGAAGCCGAAACATCTCTTGATTTTATACGACAGACATATAAACCGTAATCTCCTACTTGAATTTCAAATTTTGGTTTTTCTGTATTTCTAGAAGTAAATTGCCAGATTTCAAATCCACCACCACTTTCCATGCTTAAGGCTAATGTTGCAGTTCTTGATTGAACAGTACCGCCTGTATATCTTGTCATTAGGGGTGCTTCAGCCGCCTCTTCAAAGACCCGAACATTTGCTCCGAAAAATTTTCGGTACCATTTCCATACTTCTTGAACGTCGGGAACACCAATTCCCATTTGTTGAATTCCGCAGATAATTTTTTCCATAATTCAAAAATAGAAGGCAAATATACGATTTACTTAACGTACTGATCGCTCATTGAATAATACATATCCGAAACTAAACTGTAAAGACCACGGCATGGATTGTTTAGGGTAGTAATTCATGGTGGCTCGGATTGGACCAACAAAGCTGTGAAAAATAGTTGATGCGGAAGCCACAAATGTTCTTCCTTGAAAATAGTCAGTGAATACAATCGAACCATTATCTAATTGATCTACAAGAATTAGTGGTTGATATAGGTAAATATCAAAACGTACATCAACATTTTTTCGTGGTGAGAAAATGGTGTTCAAACCAGCAGCTCCAAATTGCGGTGAGCGATATTCAGGAAGGAAATAGGTAGCGGGATCAGGAAGTAGATTGAAATCATTTAAGGTAAGTAGTGTTGCAGTATAGTTTGAAAAAAGCACACGGCTGTTATAGACTGCTTGTCCATGAATCCCCAGATGAAACATTGAATGATCAATGATGAAGTTTTGGTATTCTAGATTTAGATTTACCCAAGAACGCGTTTCTGTAAACTCATAATTTTGAAAAGAAGTAGAGCCAGGAATACTATGTTCTCGCCCAAAGACGTATCTCGCTTTAAATTTAAGTTGGTGTCCTGAAGAAGCAAATTGTTTTCTGTTAAGGGTGTTTTTTTCAATGCCCCAATTCACAGAAGCGCCCTCAAATGTGGTTAAATCAGCAGTATCTTTATTAGAAAATACATCTGATTGGTAATATCTATCATCATTTTTGAAGTAACGAAAATCGAGAGCACTTTTCATTGTGTTTCCTACGGGAATACTCAATTTAAATCCTGCATATAGTTCATTTTGTACTAGGAAGGATGGTTGAACATCTTCAAAAAAAGTTGCAAAGCTTCTAAAGTAATCCCAACGATTCAATGTAAAGTACCCAGTGGTTGAAATTGGAAAAATAGCTGGGAATTCAAGCATAAAATCTCCTCGTAAGGAGCCGTAGAATTTTCCAAAATATGATTCAAGATGCGATCTGGTAATGATGTTTCCAATAGTTTGATAGGTGAGACCTAGATATCCGGTGTTTACAGGGCGTGATGAAATATGGCCACCAACGTCAATTTTGAAGTCTTTAGACTTCGTAACTGTCATTGAAATATTATAAGAGCTGTCGCTCTTTAATTGGGCCATAGGGTAGATGAAGTTTATTTGAGGAGCTGCGTATAAACGGAAATATCGACGTTGAAATTCTTGTTCACTTAATAATTCTGTTTTTTTTGATTTAATTAATGAAAGGCGTGTATACCTTAGCTCTTTTTCATTTGTTTTGGAGGATATTGACGATACATTCAGTGGGATTATTTTTGATTTGAATTTCTTCCTTCGTTCATTAACTTCTTTCTTTGTTCGGGTTGAAGTGATTAAAGATTTTAACGAGTCGATTTGTTGTATGGTTGAATTATAGCCATCTTCGATTGCTTGCTGGACACTAAGGAAGTCAAATGTGGAAACAGAGGTGCTTGGATCAATAATGAAACCATTTTTACAGGGGATACTGTAGTCTGAGTAGGATACAAGCATATTTGTTAATTGACTTATTAGGTCATCTTCTGTTGGTGGAGCAGCATTGTATGATACATTACTTCCAATGGTGAAGTCGGGAGAGAAGTCTTCGCACATAACGTCTGCTGGGAAGTTATTATATAGTCCACCATCGAACAATAAGATTCCATCAATGCGTGTTGGTTTTATGAAAAAGGGATATGTCATTGAGGCACGAACAGCTGCGTTGAGATACCCATCTTTAAATATGATGCTTTTTTTGTTTTGAATATCTGAAGCAACACATCGAAAAGGGACAAAAAGACTATCGAATTGATTTTGTACAGATGCGCTTGCTGTCCCCAAGTGTGTCATCAAAAAGTAATCAATGAATGCAGAAGAGTTGAAACTGGTAGGTAGTGATTTGTTAAATAGGCTATCCTTGGAAAGCGATAAACTAATCATTTTTGCATTTTTCTCTTCTTCTCTAAAAAGGAAGTGTTGATCGGAACGTACGTCACCATTGGTCATCGTTTGGAAGTCATCACTTAATACAAATGCTTCGATTTCTTCAGGGCTGTACCCAACGGAGTACATACTGCCTACTAAGGCACCGGCGGAAGTTCCCGTGATATAATCAATTGGGATGTTATTTTCTTCAAGTGCTTTAATTACTCCTATGTGGCAGAATCCCGTAGCACCACCACCACTTAGGACTAATCCAACTTTTTGTTGAGCAAACGTGCTCGAATAAATCAAGCAACAAAAAAGCAGTAGATATAGTTGTTTCAACTTCAAATTCGTTCTTTTGTACAAAAGTAAGAGATTATTTTCCATCCAAAAAATAAGTAACGTGTCAGCAGAAAAATTAACAATTACATTAAAAACCATTTATGGTTTAGAAGAAGTACTCGCAGAAGAGCTTGCCGAACTTGGTTTTAAAAAAACTAAAGTGTTGAATCGAGCAGTTCAAATCGAAGGGAGTTTAAGGGATGTGTATTTTTTGAATTTACATGTTCGTTGTGCAATTTCTGTATTGGTGGAAATAGAGAAGTTCAGAATTCGAAACGAAGATGATTTGTATAAAAAAGCCAGCAGAATTGATTGGACAAAATATTTTACATTGGATAAAACCTTCGCAGTTAAGGGGGCTGTTTTTTCCGATTTGTTTAGTCATTCTCAGTATCCATTTTTATTGGTAAAAGATGCAATTGTAGACACTTTTAGGGATAAGTTTGATGATCGTCCAAATGTAAATATTAAGACTCCGCAAGTTGTTTTTGATGTTTATTTGAATAAAGATCAAGTGACGGTTTCTTTAAATACGAGTGGGGCACCATTGTTTCAGCGTGGATATAGACAGGAAGTTGGAATCGCTCCTTTGAATGAGGTGGTTGCAGCAGGACTTTTACGCACATCTGGTTGGGATATGAAAAGTACATTAGTTGATCCTTTTTGTGGTTCTGGTACTATCTTGATAGAGGCTGCATTAATGGCAGCCGGTCTACCTCCACAGATTGAACGTAATCACTTTGCATTTAAAAACTTTGAAAATTTTGATTCTGAACTTTGGGACTCAATTTTGGCAGATGTGCCAAAGAGAGTTACTGGGTTACCATGTAGAATTATTGGATCGGATCTAAGTGCAGATATGGTGACGAAGACTCGTAGAAATTTAAGAGGTTTGTCTATCGGTAGATTTGTTGAGACTAATGTAAATGGTTTTGATGAAATTGATAAGCCAGACGAAACAGGGATTATGATTTCTAACCCTCCATATGGGGAGCGTATGGGAGATGAAATTGATGAGTTGTATGAGGAAGTTGGGAATTGGATGAAGACAAAGATGTCCGGATTTAATTGCTGGATTTTATCCTCAAATTTTGAAGCGTTTAAACATGTTGGACTTCGCCCGGATAGAAAGGTGAAGGTGTATAATGGTGATTTAGAGTGTAGTTTTCGCAGATATTCTATTTATGAAGGATCCAAAAAAGGGAAATATATGAATAACCAGGAGGGGAAGGAAAATACTAGTATAGAGAATAAGTAAAGTTATTGATATTATAGATCTATGATGCCGCTAGAGATTACTCTAGCGGCTTTTTTTACAGTGAAATTATCAATTTTAGGGTTTAGAAATTTTACTATTGGTCAGTTCTTTGAATTTGAAATGGAGGTGATTTTTGTAGATTATAGATTAGTGGAATGGATAATTTGTAGGGGGTAAATAAAACAAAAAAGCCCGCTTTAAGCGGGCTTTTTTGTTTTATTTATTAAAGTCTATCTATTCGCGATGTTTACATAATCACGAGCGTTTTCTCCTGTGTAAATTTGGCGTGGACGACCAATTGGCTCGTTGTTTTCACGCATTTCTTTCCATTGAGCAATCCAACCAGGAAGACGTCCTAATACAAACATTACCGTAAACATTTCAGTTGGTATACCAATAGCTTTGTAAATGATTCCAGAATAGAAGTCAACGTTTGGATATAAGTTTCTAGATTTGAAGTAATCGTCTTCTAGAGCTACTTTTTCTAATTTCTTAGCAATTTCTAACATTGGGTCATTAACTCCTAGTTTTGCTAATACGTCATCGCAAGATTTTTTGATGATTGTAGCTCTAGGGTCAAAGTTCTTATACACTCTGTGTCCGAATCCCATCAAACGGAACGGATCGTTTTTATCTTTTGCTTTAGCAACCCACTTATCAACATCACCACCATCGTTATAGATTTGTTGAAGCATTTCGATTACCGCTTGGTTGGCTCCGCCATGAAGTGGTCCCCAAAGTGCAGAAATACCTGCAGAAATAGAAGCGTATAAATTTGCATGAGATGAACCAACAACTCTAACAGTTGATGTTGAACAGTTTTGTTCGTGATCTGCATGAAGAATCAATAGTTTATTAAGGGCGCTTACTACAACTGGATCAACAGTATTGTTTTCAGTTGGCATAGCAAACATCATGTGCAAGAAGTTCTCACAATAACCCAAATCATTTTTTGGATACATGAATGGATGACGCATCGCATTTTTGTGCGACCATGCAGCCAATGTTGGCAACTTAGCAATTAAACGGTGGATTGTTAAATCTACAGCAACCTCTCCACGATTTGGATCCAATGATTCAGGGTAGAATGTAGATAAAGAACAAACCATAGAAGCAACAACTCCCATTGGATGAGCTTTTGCTGGGTATGCTTCAAAGAATTGTTTCATATCCTCATGCACCAATGTGTGCTTAGTAATACTTTCTTTGAATTCAGTTAATTGCTGTTGTGTAGGAAGTTCCCCTTCAATTAATAAGTAGGAAACCTCCAAGAAAGAAGCTTTATCAGCTAATTGCTCAATTGGGTAACCGCGGTAACGTAAAATACCTTTTTCCCCATCAAGAAAAGTGATAGCACTCTTTGTACTTCCTGTATTCTTGAATCCTGGATCTAAAGTGATATATCCACCAGTTCCACCTCTCAGTTTACTGATATCAATACCTTTTTCGTTTTCTGTTCCTTCGATTATCGGTAACTCATAAGAGTTTCCGTCCAATTCTAGTTTTGCAATTTCACTCATTTCTTTCTTCTCGATGATTTAATTTTTGAATTAATTTGGTGCCTAAATTAACATTTCCTTTCGTTACTATCAAGTTTGGCGTGCATTTTGTACGCTGTCTTACTACTAAAGATTTTTAAGTGTGTATTCGAACATCATGTTGAACAAGTGGTTTCGTGTATTTCCACCATAAATTCCATGATTTTTATTTGGATATATGAATAAATCAAATTGTTTATCGTTTGCCACTAGTGCGTTAATCATTTCCATTGTGTTTTGATAATGCACATTGTCATCCCCCGATCCATGGATTAATAAATATTTCCCCTTGAGATTTTGAACATGATTAATAGGTGAATTATCATCATATCCTGCCGCATTTTCACTTGGGGTGCGCATAAAACGTTCCGTGTAGATGTTGTCATAATATCTCCAACTTGTTACCGGAGCAACTGCTATTCCCATTTTGAAGTAATCAGCGCCTTTTGTCATGGCTAAAGAAGACATAAATCCGCCGTAACTCCAACCCATAATTCCAATTCTTTTTGGATTTACATAATCATAATTTTGTAGCTCTTTGGCTACAGCAATCACGTCTTCAGTTTCTAGTTTTCCTAATTGGAGGTAGGTCATTTTTTTGAACTCCTCACCTCTATACATTGTTCCTCTGGGGTCTACTGAAACAACAATGTATCCATTTTGAGCGAGTAACTGATGATACATGTAGTTTACGCTTCCCCAAGAATTCTCAACCATATTTGACCCTGGTCCACCATACACATTCATATAAACTGGATACTTCTTGTTAGGGTCAAAGTTTGGTGGCTTGATCATCCATCCGTTTAGTTCAATTTGAGCTCCTTTGAATGTTACAAATTCCTTTTTTGATAATGTGTATTGAGAAAGTATCTCATTTAATTTGATATTGTTTTCTAGAACAGTAATTTCTTTCCCTTCATTACTACATAAGGTAAATACTGGAGGGGTATTGGCATCTGACCATGTTTTAATAAAGAATTTCATGCCGTTAGAAAATTCAGCTGAGCTATGTCCTTCTTTTTCGCTAAGCAATTGTTTTTCACTCCCGTCTAACTTGATTTTATATATTGCTTTGTTGATAGCTCCTGATTCTGCTGAGGTATAGTAAATCCAACCTTTTTCCTCGTCAATTCCCAAAAATTCGATAACATCCCAGTTACCTTTAGTGATTTGTGATGATTTACCGTCAAATCCTAGTTTATAGATATGATTATATCCATTACTCTCACTTGTTCTTAAGATCGTATTTCCATCCTTCAAAATAAGTAGGTTATTATCAATCTCAACATATGTTTTTGAATTCTCTTCGAAAAATGAACTAAAAGAAAATTTCTTTTTATTCATTTTAATCAAATGATACTTTAACTTATTTTGATGGCGGTTTAATGTCTGAATCACCAAATCATTTGACGTTTTCGACCATTTTAACCTTGGAATATATTCGTAATCACCAAGGTGTATTTGTTTGCTTTTACCTTTTTTAACATTGGTTAAATGAATAGTTACTTTAGAATTGTCTTCTCCAGCTTTGGGATATTTGAATGTGTAAAGATCAGGGTAAAGTGTTCTAAAGAAATTCATATTAAACTCTCGAACTTCTTGTTCATCAAATCGAAGGTAAGCGATGTATTTACTGTCTGGAGACCATTCGTAGCCTTTAGTAATAGCAAATTCTTCTTCGTAAACCCAGTCTGTAGTACCATTAATGATTTCATTTCGTTTTCCATCTTTCGTTAATTGCTTTACTTTTCCAGAGGCAATGGTTTTTACATATAGGTTGTTTTTATATATGTATGAAACTTTGGTTCCATCCGGAGAATACTCTGCCAGCGTTTGTGGTTGACGGGAATTATCTAAGGGGATTAACTCTTGAGTTTTAAGGTCGTATAGGTAGTAAATCGCAGAATAACTACGCCGATAAATTGATTTCGACTCGGTCATGATCAAAGCTTTTGTTTCGTCTGCGTTAAAGGAGTAGTTATCCATTTTCAGGCTTTTGATTGCATCCGCAGGAATTAATACTTCCCCTGAGCCTTCGTAGTCTGTAAACTTATGTTTTGTAATGCTTTCACCTTTTTCTGAATTTGTTCTTTTAGAAAAGTAGTTTCCGTCGTTCATGGAACGGAACCCGCTTACTGAAGCGCCAAAGAACTCATAGTCTTTCCATATTTTTTCAACAGATAGTTCTTGAGCTTGGATTGTAGTTGCCAGGAGAAGGCAAGAAAGGAGGAGTTTAAAACGTAAAATCATGAGTCAAATATTCTTATTTTATTAGAATATGCTAAAATAGAAATTCTCTAGAGATAAGGTTTGATTATTATTTCGTTGAAAACTGGTTACAATTTGTTAATACTTTGATTATGTATGTGCTTCTAAAAAGTCTTACCTTTGTAACGTAATATTTTTTGTGTCCTCCTTGATGCTCGAGTTGATAGCTGAAACCACAAGAAATATCCAAAATAAGATTGATGAAATAATGTTTTGTATTGCCCCAACAAATAAAAGTGCTACCCAAGCGACTTTTCTTTGTTTCTCCTTTGCCAATTCAATTCTACGATCAATCATTTCTATACTGTAATTTTTTAAAACTCAATAAATCAATACGTTATGAAAAGAACATTACTCTTTTTAAGTACATTTTTTGCATCAATGACTTTTGCTCAAGACTGTTCAGATTTATTTATATCTGAATATGTAGAAGGTTGGTCAAACAATAAAGCATTGGAAATCTATAATCCTACTGATGCTGCAATTGATCTTAGTGATTATGTGATTATTCGTTACTCTAATGGTGCTACAACAGCTGGCTCTGATAGAGCTGTTGTGTTATCTGGAACAATTGATCCTTATGATGTATATGTAGCTGTAATCGACAAGAGAGATACGGCAGGCACACAGCAAGAAGCCCCTGTATGGGATTCTCTTCAAGCGAAAGCTGATGGTTTTTACTGTCCTGACTATAATGTTTCTCAAGCGATGTATTTCAACGGTGATGATGCTGTCGTTTTGGCTAAAGGTTCATTGGCGGATGTTGATGCGGAAACTGCACAGGTTGTTGATATTTTTGGTAAAATTGGTGAAGATCCTGGGGATGCTTGGACATCAGATTTTCCTTATACTGGAGCAGGTGTAGAAGTAACTAAAGATCATTCTATGATTAGAAAATCAACTGTTTTATTAGGAGAAACAAATCCAATTATTTCTTTCTTCGATCCATTGGATCAGTATGATTCAATTCCTGCTACAATTCAAGTTGGAGGGTTGACGCAGGGGAATTGGTCTACATTAGGTTCTCACACATGTGATTGTGCAGTTTCATCGGTGAATGAAGTGGCTACGATTCAAACTTCAATTTTTCCTAACCCATCAACAGGTGAGTTTTTTGTGAATGGAGAATTTAAATCAGTTTCAATTGTTAATTCGATTGGACAAACAGTTGCTGAAATAAATAATAATACAAAATCAGTAGTATCATTTGATTTAGGATCTAAACGAGGTGTGTACTTCGTGAAGGTTACAAACAACGACGGAAGTCAAATTACTAAAAGAGTAATTATTAAGTAAAAAATAGTAAAAGAGATCAGTGTTAATTGGTCTCTTTTTTAGTCAATCGTAATCATGAAGTTTTTTATCTCAATTGCTCTTTTGTTTGTAGGGCTTTCCATAAACGCACAAACTGCAACGGTTTCAGGAAGCGTTATTGATAACTTGAATAATTCTCCTTTAGGCGGGGCTAAGGTTCAGTTGTTTCCAGCTGAGACACCGATTCGTACGAAAACAAATGATGAAGGAGTTTATAGTTTGTCTAATGTTCCTTATGGTGAATATACAATTGTGGTTACCATGCTAGGAATGGATACATTGACTGAATCCATTTCCGTGGATGTTCCGACTGTGAATCGAGACTTAGCATTTGGAAAAACGCTAGAACAAGAAGAAATGCAGGTAATTGCTAATTTGGTTAAAGATCGAAAAACACCTGTAGCAGTTACGAATATTGGGGTAAAAGAAATTTCGGAAGAATTGGGGTCACAAGATTTACCAATGATTTTAAACTCTAAGCCCGGGGTTCATGCGACTCAACAAGGTGGTGGTGATGGGGATGCACGAGTTACAATTCGTGGATTTGACCAACGTAATGTTGGGGTTATGATCGATGGAGTACCTGTAAATGATATGGAAAATGGCTGGGTATACTGGTCTAACTGGTTTGGTTTGGATAATATTACGGGGCAGATTCAAATACAACGTGGTTTGGGGGCAACTAAACTCGCAATGCCTTCTGTCGGAGGAACAATGAATATTATTACCCAAGCTACAGGAGGAAAGCGTTCAATTAAAGTAAAGCAAGAATATGGTACTGGAAATTTTCTTCGTACATCCTTGGCGTATAAGTCGGGAACATTGAAAAATGGATGGGGAATATTGTGTTCAGCTTCATATAAGCAAGGTTCAGGTTGGGTTGATGCTTTGAATACACGAGGTGGATTCTATTACTTGAAAATTCAAAAAAGAATTAAAAATCATGTGGTTTCTTTAAGTGGTTTTGGAGCTCCTCAAGAGCATGCTCAAAGATCATATTCGCAAGAAATTGAATACTGGGATTCTGATTACGCAAGAAGTTTAGGGATCCCGGATTCTCTTTTTGGTATCAACAGAGATAATGGGATTAATTTTAACCAGCATTGGGGATATAGGACAGTGGATGGGAAAAAAGAAGTCCTAAACGAAAGAAGAAATTACTATCATAAACCACAAATTACATTAAAGGACTTTTGGAAAGTCAATAAAAAAATATCTTGGTCAAATATGGCTTATGTTTCCATCGGTAGAGGTGGAGGCCAGAGATTTTTTAATTCTGCATCTAGCATTGAATATGATTCTAACGGTCAAATTGATTGGAATCAATTGGTTTATAATAATCAATGGAAAACGTTATTTGGAACAACATATTCTACGGTAGATGCCGCGTATGATCCCACATTGTTGAAGTCGTCGCAGATTCTATCGGCAAGTGTAAATAACCATTTTTGGATTGGAGGGCTATCTCAATTTGATTATCAACCAAATAAAGATTGGAAAATTTCAGGAGGACTTGATTACAGAAATTACAAAGGGACACATTACAATGAAGTGCTTGACTTGCTTGGTGGAGAATATTTTGTGAATAATCAAAATCAAAATGCCGAATCAGCAATGGTCGTTGTTGGGGATAAAATTGGGCGTCAGCCTTGGCATAATCATAGGGATGGTTTAGTACAATGGGCTGGAGGTTTTGGTCAGGTAGAGTATGTTAAACCTAAATGGTCAGCATTTGTAAATGTATCTGCAGTAGCCAATTTCTACAAAGGAGTTGATTATTTCTTAGGTCGTCAAATGGTTTTGGAAGATACAGTTCTTGAAGTTGGCTATTATGATACTATTGTGCATAATGGACAAACATATACGAGAGATTCTGAAGGATTAAGAGATAATCAAACGGATTGGGTTTCTAGAATGGGAGGAACAATTAAATCCGGGGCTAACTATAACATTAATGAATTCATGAATGTTTTCTTAAATGTAGGGTATTTAGATAGAACTCCTCAGTTTTCTAACGTTATTGATAATTCCAGAAATAGGGTATATGATACTCTTGTAAATGAAAAAATTATAGCATTTGAAATTGGATATGGATTTCGTTTTAAGAAATTCAGCGCAAATTTGAATGCGTATTACACGCGCTGGGAAAATAGACCTTTACCATTCGGACTTACGGTTCCTGATCCAAATGATCCTTTAGAGACAATTGCGATAAATGTTCCGGGAATGGATGCGTTACATCTTGGAAGAGAGATTGATTTTGCTTACAAAGTGCATAAGAAGTTGACAGTTGAAGGAATGGTCAGCTATGGGAATTGGACTTGGCAATCTATTCAAAAGGTTGCAATATCTGGAAGTGATTCTTTGACTTTTGATGCGGCAGGAGTACATGTTGGTAATTCGGCTCAATCAACTTATGCGGCTAGTATAAGGTATGGTTTTGTGAAAAACGGTTATGTGAAAGTGAAATACGCATACTTTGATCGATATTTTTCAGATTTTAATCCAAATTCGTTGAGTGGCGAAACTGCTGGGAAGGAATCTTGGAGAATTCCAGGGTACGGACTAATGAGTATACATGCGGGATATCGATTAAAAATGGAAAAAGGTACTTTGAATTTTAGGGCGAATGTATTTAATGTTCTAAACACGTTATATATATCAGATGCTAAAAACAATTTTGCCGGCAATGATTTTGACGCTAATTCAGCGGCAGTATTTATAGGTCAAGGAACAAGAATTAATGTTTCTGTCGGATTTGAATTTTAAACTAATCAATAACAACTAATACATATTAGAATGAAAAAATTACTATTGTCAATAGCGGCGTTTTCGTTTGGGATATCAGTGATAGCTCAAACAGATATAGCAGATGCTAGGACTTTCGGTATCGGACAAACTGTTACTGTGACGGGTATTGCTACAAATGGATCTGAATTAGGAAGTATCCGTTATATGCAAGATAATTCAGCAGGTATTGCCGGATATGGCGGGCCGATTACTGGAGCAAATAGAGGGGATTCAATTACGATTACAGGGCCGTTAATCGAGTTTGCTGGTTTGTTGGAGATTTCTACTGTGGCAACAATGGTGAATCACGGGCAAGCGATAGTTCAGCCGACACCACTACAAATTCCAATTTTGGCAGCTGATGAAACACTAGAATCACAGTTAGTACAAATGGATAATGTAACTTTTGTTCAAACAGGAAGTTTTGCAGGAGGAAACAGTACGGTTCAAATTACGGATGGTACAAACACTTTTGATGTTCGTGTTAATGGTTCTACGGATATTGCAGGGACTGCAATTCCTACAGGAGCAGTTACTCTTGTTGGAGCGTTAGGACAATATAATGCGAGCTATCAGTTGGTACCTAGAGACCTTCAAGATATAATTCCTTATGTGGCGCCTTCTGAAGAAATTAATGTTTTGGTAAATGGAGCTACTGTATTAAATGGAGGGACTTACTTTGTTGGTAACTCGACATCTACGCCAATAGTAATAGAGAATACGGGATCAAATGGACTTTCCGTTACAGGGGCTACATTTACAGGTGCTGATGCAGCTGCATTTTCATCTGATATTGTTGCCGGGGTTGTTGGAGCATCATCCACAGGAGCATATACATTGACCTTTGTACCAACTACAAATGGTTCTAAATTTGCCACGCTCGAAATTGGGAGTAATGATTCGGATGAAAATCCTTATGTTATTTATTTAGAAGGTGTAGGGGTTGATGGGTTTGCTACGGAGCCAACAGCGAATCCTACTGGATTGACCTTCCCTTTGTTGGAAGCATATACTTTAGGGGGACAATATAATCCTGGGGTTGGTGCTACCGATTACTTAGTTCTTTGGAAGAGTGGTAGTCCAATAACAGGAGTGCCAGTAGATGGGAATACTTATTTACGCGGAGATATTGTTGGAGATGCGAGAGTTGCATATATGGGAGCGGGAACTTCATTTACTCCGAGAGGTGTGGTAGCTAATCAAGATTATTATTTTGCGGTATATGCATTTAATGGATCAGGCGGATTTGAGAACTATCTTACGACAGCACCTTTAACTGGAAATGTTACTTCAACAGGAGAGCAAATTGGTTCGTATTACGATGGAATTGATAAAACAGCAGGAACATTCAATGATGATCTAAACGCATTGATTAATCCACATACGTTTATCACTTATTTCTTGTATAAGCAAACAATGATGAGTGAGTTCGAGATAAAGGATACGACAAATGGTCAATCGTATGTTGAGTGTGCGCTTTCAGGAGAACGAATGATCTTTAATGATCCTTTCGATTGGGTGGCTACAGGATATAGTCGTGAGCATACTCTTCCTCATTCTTGGATGGCAACATTTCCTGCTGATAGTCCTGAACAGCCTGAGTATACTGATCAACATAATTTGTATCCAGCAAATCTAGCACAAGCAAATTCGCCAAGAAGTAACTTGCCATTGGGAGATGTTGTTCCTGGGACTGAGGTATTCACGTATTTGGGTGGTTCTGTAGGTGATGATGCAAGCGGGCAAACGGTTTATGAGCCTAGAGACGAACATAAAGGCAACGCAGCGCGAGCAATTATGTATACAATTGTTGCGTATGATTTCCCTTTAAACGGAAATGCGGCGTCTGATAACCAAAGTCAAGAAGTATTAAAAGCTTGGCATTTTGCAGATCTTCCCGATAATTATGAGATTGCTCGACATGAGTATATTTATGATTTACAAGGGAATCGTAATCCGTTTATTGATTCTACGGATTATGCGTGTTATGTTGATTTTTTCGCTAATACGCATGATGCTGACGGGTGTTTGGCAAATATTACTGAGCAATTAGAAGCCAATTTTGTAGTTTATCCAGTGCCATCAAGTGATTTGGTGCATGTTCAGATAAATGGTGTAGAAATTAATGGGTATGAAATAACCGATCTTCAAGGAAGAATTGTACTTTCGGAAGAAGGCGTTAACCTTCCGAAAATTTCGATTAATGGAAAGACACTGGGAGCAGGGACGTATTTTGTTATAATTCAGACTCCTTTTGGGGAAGCAAAAAGAAAAATGATCATTGAGTAATCAAATGGTAAAATATATTTCAGCGATAATTATTGGAGCAGGTCTTTTGGCCTGCTCTTCTGTTAAGGTCAAAACTGATTCGAACAGTATAGAAGTTGTTGCCTCCTCAAATAGCGAAAATATTATAGACAGTTTAATCTCTCCATATAAAGATTCGTTAGAAAGCGAAATGCTCGAAGTGCTTGCATATGCGAATCAGGATTTTGTGAAAGGTAGACCTTCTGGCTCATTAAATAATTGGTCGGCAGATGTGATATTACAATCGCAAATTCGAAATACACGACTTTCAGCCCCTACGTTCTGTTTACTGAATGTTGGAGGTTTGAGAAACACAATTAATAAAGGAGATGTTACACTCGGTGATATCTATAAAGTAATGCCTTTTGATAATGAGATTGTTTGGGTTGAAATGCCCATTGAATGCATGAAAGATATTGAGGCTTATTTGAAGAATTCAGGAGGGGAGCCAATTGCTGGAGCGCATGTTGAAAACGGAGAGTTGAAAATTGATGGGGTTAATGATCAAACAAAAAAAGTTTGGGTGATAACTTCTGATTATCTTATGAATGGTGGTGATCGAATGGTGTTTTTTGAGAAAAGAATAAGTGCTAGATTAACAGGTTTATTAATGCGTGATGCAATGATTAATGAAGCTAAATTGCAAGGGGTATTGGTTTGGAGTGATGAGAATAGAATTGTACTATGATGAATAGAAGGTCTTTTTTAAAGAATACAACAATTATATCTGGTGGAGTTGTCATTGCTCCTTCTCTTATTTCCGCTCAGTCAGGATGGGAAAATGAAGATGATCACTTGACTATTTTACACACAAATGATACGCATTCGAATATTGAGCCATTTCCAGAAAATCATTCGAGGTATGCTGGTAAGGGAGGTGTTGCCAATAGGTTTGATATGATTCAAAGAATCCGAAAAGAAGAAAAAAACGTTCTTTTATTGGATGCTGGAGATATTTTTCAAGGAACACCTTACTTTAATAAATTTGGAGGTGTGCTAGAAATGAAGCTGATGAGTTACTTGGGGTATGATGCTGGAACGATGGGGAATCATGATTTTGATGCTGGTCTTGAAGGTTTTGTAAGAGCGCAAGAATATGCTAAGTTTCCCTTCTTGTGTTCTAACTATGACTTTAAAAACACACCCATATATGGGCTGACTGAAGATACGTTGGTTATTCAAAAGGGTAATATTAAAGTTGGTCTTTTTGGCTTGGGAGTGGAGCTTGATGGTTTGGTTCCTAGTTTGAAGTTTGGTGAAACTAAATACTTGGATCCGATTGAGGTGGCAAAAGATAAGGCGAAGGAATTAAAAGAAAAAGGATGTGATCTGATTATATGCCTATCTCACCTTGGATATGATTTTAATGATGATCAGGTGTCAGATTTGATTTTAGCGAAGAAAACGAAAGATATACACTTAATAATAGGTGGGCATACCCATACTTTTTTGGATAAACCCACAGAAACAAAGAATAGCGTTGGTGAAACCGTGTTGATCAATCAAGTTGGATGGGCCGGGATTAACTTAGGAAGGATTGATTTTGAATTTAAGAAACGATCGTTCTCCAAAAAAGAGAAACTTGTAATACAATAAAAAAATGACCCAACCGTTTTAGGGGCAAAATCGTTATATATTTAACTTAATATAAACTTTACCACATGAAAAGTATTTTAACTTCCATCGCATTGTTTTCTCTTTGCACAATTACATTTGGCCAGAGAGAAATTATTGTGATTGATAAAGAATCAAGAAAAAAGTCACGTGCACCGCGCGAGATCAAAACGAATAGTAGTACCTCCGCAATTAAGTTTTCTCCTCTTCAAATGTTAGCGGGTGAGATTAACTTTGGCTACGAACGTATGATTAATCAAAAGTCAAGTTTTGAAATCGAACTCGGTCCAACAATTTCTGAAATTGGGTTTGGAAGTGTAGATAATCACTATTTTAACACAACACCTTATGCTCAGTATGATGGTAAGCTAGGCTTTTTTGGGTCAGTCGCTTATCGATACTATCCTTTGGATGAAACAGAAGCATTGAACCGTTTTTATATTTCGCCTGTATTAAAATATAAGATAATGAATAGGGTAGCAAATGATCCTTCTGGAAATTTATCAAATCAGAATGCGAGTGAAACGAATTTCAATTTCACATTTAATATGGGTTATCAACTATGGGTTTCTAAATCTTTTGCTTTTGATTTCTTTGCGGGGTTAGGTATTGGTATGCAGGATGTTAAACGATATCAAATTGGTTCGGAATTTAATGGTACAGATTACAATTATTTCTGGCAAGAAGATTTTTCTAATGGTTCAAGATATGTTGCGACGGTAGGGATTAAAGTTTCTATAGGGATGGAAGATTAGTAGTCCCGCGAATTTATTTAATGTAAATCCTGCTTCGTTTAGAGGTGGGATTTTTTGTTACAGTAACCATGCATTTTTTCCAATTTTATATCCCTTTTGAGATAGAAAGCGAGTTAATTTGTCTAGATCTTTTGGGTAAATTGCGATTAATAATAAGTCTGTGCTCACGTCATTGTAATCGCATATTTTGTGACCTTGTAAACCAGCAGAGTAGTTGCTGTGTTTGTAATCATACCAGTTGAAGTTTTGAGCGTGTTTAGTTAGAAAGCGTGCTGTAATTTTTCCTTTAGTACCTGCTCCGAGAATACCAATGGTTTTTTTTTCAGTTCCATGAATTTTTAGAAACCAATCTAGTTTTAGCTGGAAAAAGGAATTCTGTTGATAAATTAGTGAATTTCTAGAGGTTCTATCTGGATGTTCTCTCCAAAGTAATGTTGTACAAGCTATAGAAGTAATAGAGAACCCTTTTTTCATCCATTGAAAAGTCATGTCGTAATCCTCTGGGTATTTTAAAGTGTCAAAAATTTCATGTTTGATTAAATCACTCTTTCTAACAATCCAATTTGGTGAAGCAATGACACATTCTCTAAAAATATGTTTCCAATGATCATTATTGTCTACTCGCTGATTGAGCCAATTTTCATATTCTCGATATCCATTTGATACTGGTTCACGGGAGAAGTATTGAACCTTTCCTGTAACAATTGTTTTCTCGGAAGATTGACTTAGTGTGCTAACCATTTTTTTTAATCGTTCTTGCGGCATAAAGTCGTCAGCATCCATACGGGTGATATATTTACCTGAGGATTTTTTCAAGGCTAGATTAAGAGCAGGGATTATTCCTTTGGAAGTGTTTCGGTAGAGTTGGATTCGTTCGTCTTTTGACTGAAGGTTTTTGATCAATTGATTGGATTGATCGGTAGAAAAATCGTCGATACATATAAGTTCCCAATCCTTGAAGGTTTGAGATTGGATAGAATGCACTGTTTCTTGAATCCAGCGTTCCATGTTGTAAAAAGGCATGAGTATCGAAACCATAGGGTGAAAGTAGGAATTCCCATGAGTTTATAAAAGAAAAAAGCATCGACTCTAAAAGAATCGATGCTTATATTTTAATCAGTTGTTCTTAACTATTAGTCTATAGATGAATTACTTCATCGTAAGCAGCTGCAGCAGCTTCCATAACAGCTTCAGACATTGTTGGGTGAGGATGAACAGTTTTGATCAATTCTTCTCCAGTGACCTCCAGTTTACGAATAGCCACAATTTCGGCAATCATTTCAGTAACGTTTGCACCAATCATATGTCCACCAAGTAACTCTCCATATTTAGCGTCAAAAATTAGTTTAACGAAACCATCTTTTGCACCAGCAGCACTTGCTTTTCCAGATGCTGAGAATGGGAATTTACCAATTTTCAAATCATATCCTGCTTCTTTTGCTTGTGCTTCAGTCATTCCAACAGAAGCTACCTCAGGAGAACAATATGTACACCCAGGGATGTTTCCGTAATCCAAAGCGTCAGGGTTGTGACCTGCAATTTTTTCAACGCAAATAATACCTTCAGCAGAAGCTACATGAGCTAAAGCAGCGGTTGGAAGTACATCTCCAATTGCATAGTAACCCGGCATGTTTGTTTGATAGAAATCATTTACTAGGATACGACCTTTGTCTGTTACAATTCCTAAATCTTCCAGTCCAATATTTTCAATGTTCGCTTCAATTCCAACTGCTGAAAGAACCACGTCACACTCAATTTTTTCTTCTCCCTTTTTTGTTTTCATTGTAACAATACAGCCATCTCCCGAAGTGTCAACAGATTCAACTGAAGAACCAGTTTTAACTTTGATGCCTGATTTTTTCAATGATTTTTCTAATTGTTTAGAAACGTCTGCATCTTCTACAGGAACAATTGAAGGTAGGAATTCAACAACTGTTACTTCTGTTCCGATCGCATTGTAGAAATAAGCAAATTCTACACCAATCGCTCCAGAACCAACAACAACCATTTTCTTAGGTTGAGTCTTTAAAGTCATTGCTTCACGGTATCCAATTACTTTTTCACCATCCTGAGGAAGGTTAGGAAGTTGCCTAGATCTTGCTCCTGTTGCTATAATAACTCCTTTGCTAGCACTATATTCAGTCGTTTTTCCTGCTTCGTCCGTTACAGCAACTTTCTTTCCGGCTTTTATAACACCGTTTCCTTTAAGAACATCAATTTTGTTCTTCTTCATCAAAAACTGAATACCGTTGCTCATTCCATTTGCAACTCCACGACTACGTTCAATCATGGCTCCAAAATCTACCGAAGCATCTTTTACGGAAATTCCATAGTCATCCGCATGAGAAAGATATTCAAATACATTTGCACTCTTTAAAAGCGCTTTGGTTGGAATACATCCCCAGTTAAGGCATATGCCTCCTAGTGATTCTCTTTCAACAATGGCAGTTTTTAGACCAAGTTGAGATGCTCGAATGGCAGTTACATAACCTCCAGGGCCACTACCTACAACTATAATATCGTAACTCATAATGTTCAAAAATTGATAGGTGCGAAGTTAATGAATTATTCCAAACTAAGGAGGAATTCCAAACCATTTGGAGTAGACCATGTTTCAATAAAATAGTTGCTCTATTTTTTTTTGTGATTGTAAATGAGTAACTTAAAAAGAAAAGGACATTATGGTAAAATTTGATAAATCAGTGCGTTATGCGGTAAAAATGTTTCTAGGAATTGGAGGTTTTTTCATGATTTTATATTTATTGGGCTTGGGACATAGGTCGGAATTTCGAATTTTAAATCTTTTCATTGTTATATTCTTCACGGCAAAACTTGCAGAAGTTAACCTTATAGACGATGAAAATATCGGCTACTTAAGGAATTTAGGTTCTGTTTTTAAAGCGAACGTCATTTGTGTATTGTTAAGCGTTTTAGGGTTGGCTGGTTTTGTTGCATTTTTTGATCCTGACTTTATATCAAGTATTTCATCAGGGGTGTTGTTCGCAAATACTGATACATTGTCTGAAGTATTATTAACTCTTGCTTTAGAAGGAATTTCAACGGCTGCAGTGATTTCGTTTGGGGTTATGCAGTATTGGAAAAATTATAAGAGAACTAGAAAAACCTTGTTTTAAGAGTATGCGCTTTTTTCATGAACAATAATCTATGTAGAATTCCTCCTGCATAATTTTCTGTGGTGTTGCATATTGTTGTTTTGTTTTGTATTTTTTCTAACGCTAACTTACGTTTAACTTAAAATACACCACTATGTCACGAATTAAATATTTTTTAATTTCCTACACGCTTGTTTTTTTGTCAATAAGTGTAAATGCTCAATCGGCTGGAAACTCATTGCATTTGGATGGAGTAGATGATTATGTTTCTCTCACTTTACCTGCAGGCTTTTCTAATATCGCTGGTGGAGATTTTACTGCAGAATGTTGGGTCAAGCCTGAAACTATAATTTTTTCAAGAATCTTGTTTGCACAGTTGGATAATTCTAACTTTATGAGTATCAGTATTAATAATAATGGGGAGGTGTTGTTCTATATTCAAAATAATGGAGCAGATTTTAGTATTCAAAGTACTGAAGCTATTGATGTCAATGATTGGTCGCATGTTGCAGTAATTTGGGATGCTGGCAATACAGAAGCTAAAATTGTCATTAATGGTGTTGAGTCTGTACTTGCTGTTGGTTTCTTTATTTCTTCTACAGGTACAAATGGACAGATGACTATTGGAGCTAGAACCGATGGAGCGCAACCTTTTTCTGGGGAAATTGATGAGGTCCGAATTTGGTCTGAAGTAAAAGAGGTTTGCGAAATAGATATTTATGGACGTTCTGAAATTCAGGGAGATGAGTTTGGTTTGATTGTTTCTTATTCATGTAATCAGGGTGTTGGAGGAATGGATAATGCTTCAGAATCATTTTTAATGGACGCTGGTTCTTCTTCGGCTAATGGTACTTTACAAAACTTTTCTTTATCAGGAACAGAATCGAATTTTTTAGAATCACCTTTAGTAATTGATCATTTTTATGATGATCCATTTGTTGTTATGTCCATGGGAGATACATTACTTACCAATTATCTGGGAACATATCAATGGACTGATTGTGATTTGAATACTCCAATTATAGGGGAGACAGATGCTGTTTTTTTTCCTATAGACTATAATGTACAAGGTGGAGAGTTTTCTGTTACGGTTACAAATGGAACCTGTGTGAATACTTCCGAATGTTTCGACTTTCAAACTTTTGGAATAGACCCTATAGATAATTCAAAGATGGTCATCTCTCCAAATCCAGTGAATGATCAACTAAATATTTCTGTTCTTGGAGAATTGAGCAATGTTGAAGTGTATGATGTAAACGGGCAAGTTGTATTTGTACTAAATGAGTCTATCAACGAAAAAATAACGATTGATGTATCTAGCTGGAAAAGTGGGGTTTATTTCATTTCTTCATCTACTGAGGTAGACACATCTATAAAGAGATTTGTTAAAATTTAGAGGGTTAAAAGGGGCCAATAATCCCTTTTGATCTTGAGAATGTTAAAAACTGGTGAATAAAGTGATGTTTCAAGCGATGCCGCGATAGTTTTTATGTTTATTTTTGCACCAGATAATTTCACTATGGAAAGCACAACAACACAAGTAGCAACAGTAGAGCAAGCAGTAGAGCTAGGACTTCGTCCTGACGAATTTGAAATGATCAAGGGAATTTTGGGGCGTACTCCAAATTTCACTGAAACAGCCGTTTACTCGGTGATGTGGTCAGAACATTGCTCTTATAAGAACTCGATTTTTTGGTTGAAACAACTGCCAAAGGATGGCCCGCAAATGCTTGTAAAAGCAGGTGAAGAGAATGCTGGTCTTGTTGATCTTGGTGATGGCGTTGGGTGTGTGTTCAAAATAGAATCACATAACCATCCGAGTGCTTTGGAACCTTATCAGGGAGCTGCAACAGGAGTTGGAGGTATCAATCGTGATATTTTCACAATGGGGGCTCGACCAATTGCACAATTAAATTCTTTACGTTTTGGAAGTATTGAACGTGATCGCACTAAATGGCTAGTAAAGGGAGTCGTGAAAGGAATTGGAGATTATGGTAACTCATTCGGTATTCCAATAGTTGGAGGTGAAGTGTTCTTTGATGAGTCATATAATACTAACCCACTAGTAAATGCATTTTCTGCTGGAATTATTGATCCGACGAAAATGATTTCTGCAACATCAAAAGGTCCAGGTAATCCTGTGTTTATTGTTGGTTCTTCAACAGGGAAAGATGGAATTGCAGGGGCTGCATTTGCTTCAAAAGATATTACAGAAGAATCTGCAGATGATTTGCCATCAGTTCAGGTAGGAGATCCGTTTATGGAGAAGTTGTTACTTGAGGCTACTATGGAATTGGCAGAAACCGATGCTATTGTTGGAATGCAAGATATGGGAGCGGCTGGAATTACTTGCTCATCATGTGAGATGAGTGCTGCTGGAGAGGTTGGAATGGACATACATTTGGATAAAGTTCCAACTCGTCAAGAGAATATGTTGCCATATGAGATTCTGTTATCAGAATCACAAGAAAGAATGCTTGTTGTTGTTGCAAAAGGACAAGAGCAAATTGTAAAAGATATTTTTGATAAATGGGATTTACATGCGGAGGAAATAGGAGTGGTTACTGATTCTGATCGTGTTCGTTACTTTATGGACGGAGAGTTAGTTGGAGATATTCCTGCTGAATCTGCTGTTCTTGGTGGAGGAGCACCTGTATACGAAAGAGAATATACTGAGCCTGCATATTATCGAGAGTATAAGAAATTTGATATCAATAGTATTCAGCAACCTGAGGACCTTAAGGAAGTTGCCTTTAAGTTGTTGGAAATGCCGAATATAGCTTCTAAGAAATGGGTGTACGAACAGTATGACTCAATGGTTGGAACAAAAAATATGGTGACTAACAAGCCAGCGGATGCAGGTGTTGTTAATATTAAAGGATCCAATAGAGCGTTAGCAATGACTGTGGATTGTAATTCACGATATGTAAATGCTGACCCTGAAGTGGGAACTATGATTGCTGTTTCTGAAGCAGCAAGAAATATTGCATGTACAGGAGCAAACCCAAGTGCAATTACAAACTGTTTGAATTTTGGTAATCCTTATAACCCGGAATCGTTCTGGCAATTTGTTGGAGCTATAAAGGGAATGTCGGCTGCTTGTCTGAAGTTTGAAACACCAGTTACTGGAGGAAACGTTTCTTTTTACAATCAGACGGTAACAGATGGAGTTGAAGTTCCTGTTTTTCCAACACCAACAATTGGTATGATTGGAATCTTGGAAGACAAGAGCAAAATGATGACTCTTGATTTTAAGCATAAAGGAGATTTAATATTTATATTAGGTCGATCTCATGATGATATTTCTTCTTCAGAATATTTGGCTACATATCATGGGGTAAAAGAATCTCCAGCGCCATATTTCAATCTTGAAGAAGAGTATGAAATGCAACAAGTATTGAAAGAATTAATCAATGATGGTTTGATTAATGCTGCACATGATATCTCTGATGGAGGACTATTTGTTTCATTAACTGAAATGGGGATGCCAAATGAATTAGGGTTTGATATCGTGACAGATTCAGAAGTACGTGAAGATGCTTTCTTATTTGGAGAAGGTCAAGGCCGTGCGTTAGTAACTGTAAATGAAGATTTCGAAGATGAGTTCATTGAGAAGATGGCAAGCTCAAAAGTGAATTTCACATTGCTTGGACATGTGACGAAAGGTAAGATGATGATTGATGATGAACACTTTGGATTCATTAAAGAAGCGAAAGATGTCTTTGATAATGCACTTGCGAAGCACTTAGAAAATTAGTAGTTTCGGAAGGATAAAGAGAATTGTATGGAATATAATACGGAGAGAGGAAAATTGATGCTCCCTGAATACGGGAGAAATGTGCAGAATATGATTCAGCACGCAATGAAGATCGAGGAGCGCGAGGAACGTAACCGTGCAGCACAAGCAATTATCGAGGTGATGGGACAATTGAACCCGCACTTAAGAGATGTAGACGATTATCGTCACAAATTGTGGACACACCTTTTTGTTATGTCTGATTTTGCTCTGGATGTTGACTCTCCCTATGAAGTTCCTAATAAGGAGGTTTTGGATGAAAAGCCTGAAATAATGCCTTATCCTAAAAGTAAAATTCGTTACGGACATTACGGTCAACATACTCAAAAAGTGTTGAAACAATCAGGTGAAATTACGGACGAAGGAGAAAAGGAATTTTTAACGAATGCAATGGGGCGTTTCATGAAGAAACAATTCCTAACGTATAATAATACAGCTGTTGAAAATAAGGTTATCGCTGATCAATTAAATGAACTTTCGGAAGGTAAATTGAAGATTGAAAATTTAGACGAGCTTCCAGGAACAAATCAATTGTTAAAAGCATTAGGTTTGAATAACACTCAGAATAACAATAACCGCCGCCCACAAGGAAGAAAGAAGAAGAAAAAGCGTTAGCTTTTGATTAGCGAGCCCCACCAGGCGAGTATAGCGTTAGCTTTTGATTAGCGAGCCCCACCAGGCGAGTAAAATATTGTCCTTCTTATATTATTGAAAACTATTTCTTGGATAGTTTAAGTAATATTTGATTACTTGTGTTATCAAGGAAACAAAATGTTTTATAATCGATTATTTTTTGATTATTGAAAAATAATTTAATGAAGAGTATGAAGGGAATTATTTTTTATCATACCTTCGTGTTGTAAATGTCAAGAAAGGTGCAAAATAACATTCTAATACTTGAGGCTTTTCAAAGTCCAGTATCTTTTTGTGCACCAGTAATTCTTACAACAACTACAATTACAACAACTACGCCCTTCCCGGGGCTCTTATAGACATATCAGGTGTTCGCACCAATCGTAAGTAGAAGTTGAATTCTACAAAAATCATTTTTTTTATAAAATATTAATCATTTCTAAGATGGTTGTAATAAAATTCGGGGGAACAAGTGTTTCCTCCAAAGAAAATCTTGGGCGGATAGTTTCCGTTCTTGAAAAGAAAAAAGAAAATTATATAGTTGTTATATCGGCGTTTTCTGGAGTAACGAATAACCTAGAATGCCTTGCGAGTAGTGCTTTAGAGAATGATGTAGAAGTTTTGTTAGAAGAGTTAAGATCTAGGCATTTCTCAATCGTACAAAAGCTATTTGATATTTCTAGTCAGACAGATGTTTTATTGAAGGTTCAGCAGTATATCAATGAATTGGAGGTGTTATGTAGAGGTGTTTGGTCGTTGCAAGAACTTTCGGATAAAACAATGGCAAAAATGCAAAGTTTTGGAGAGAAGTTATCAACTCTAATTGTTCATGAGTATCTATTAAAATCTGGGATAGAAATAGTCTTATTAGATAGTGAAAGATTGATTGTTACTGACGGAGATTACTTGAATGGAGAAGTTAACTTTCAAGAAACAAATCAAAACATTTCGAATATGATTGGAGCTTCTAATTACCTCGTAGGTGGCTTTATTTCCGCCAACAGGGAAAAGGAAACAGTGACATTAGGAAGAGGAGGTTCGGACTATTCTGCGGCAATCTTTGCTAGTGCAGTATCCGCAGATTCATTAGAGATTTGGACTGATGTAAATGGTTTTCGAAGTGCAAATCCTCGATTGATAGAGAATACGAAACCAATTGATAGTATGAGCTATGAGGAAGCCTTTGAACTTGCTTATTTTGGAGCTAAAATTGTCTATCCTCCATCTATTCTTCCCGTTATGAAAAGAAGGATTCCAGTTTATTTGAAGAACACAATGAATCCTGCGCATAAAGGTTCTTTTATTGGAGAGAATTCTATATCTAACAAGCGAAAAGTTCGAGGAGTTTCCTCGTTAAATAGCATTGCTATTCTTACTGTTTCTGGAATTG
Organism: Crocinitomicaceae bacterium; assembly: GCA_022448165.1. Taxonomy (GTDB): domain Bacteria; phylum Bacteroidota; class Bacteroidia; order Flavobacteriales_D; family Crocinitomicaceae; genus UBA4466. The sequence continues at coordinate 28,612 of JAKVAS010000023.1, forward strand.
GCTTAACCAAACAGAAAGGAAAAGCGCGTAAGGTTTTTCAAGTACTTGAAGAAAACTCTGTTAACGTTATCATGATTACTCAAAGTTGTTCAGAACAGAGTATTGGAATTGGAGTACTTCAGAAAGATGCGAAAAAGGCAGTAGCTGCATTGGATTTGATGTTTAAACATGAGATTGAAAGAGGAATAATAAACCCTGTTAAATTGATCCGTAATCAATGTATAATTGCGCTGGTTGGTGATAATATGAGGAATACGATTGGACTCTGTGGAAAGGTCTTTAGTGTAATAGGTGAGAATGGAATAAATATTACTGCCATAGCTCAAGGTGCATCTGAAAGAAATATTTCAATTGTAATTGATGAGAAGAATGAGAATCGAGCATTAAATGCAATTCATGAAAAGTTCTTCAGTGATACGATAAAGAATGTTCATTTGTTTATTGCTGGCGTTGGGAATGTTGGAAGAGAATTTTTGAAAATTTTAGAGGTTCAAAAAGAAAACTTACTAGAAAAACACAATATCAGGTTGAGAATTGTCGGCATGGCAAATAGTAAAAAGTATCTAATAGATGAGTTTAATGGAGTATCTGTAACGGATTTAAATAAGATTGGAGAACCTTTTCAAGAATTTTCTTCTTTTGTTAATTCTGCAAGAGAATTAAATCTTCAAAATTCTGTTTTTATTGATAATACAGCATCTGATATCGTGAGTCAGCGTTATATGGATCTTTTAGGAGCAAGTATGTCTGTTGTGACTTGTAATAAAATTGCATGTAGTGGGGACTATGATAATTATATTGAACTAAAGCAGTTGGCACGAAAAAACAACTGTTATTTTAAGTATGAAACATCAGTAGGTGCTGCATTACCAATTCTTAAAACAATAGAAGATTTAATAATTAGTGGAGATAGGATTTCCAAAATTGAAACGGTGATTTCGGGAAGTTTGAATTTCATATTTAATGAATATAAGGAAGGTGTTCTCTTCTCTGATGTTGTGAAAAGAGCGAGAGATGAAGGTTATACAGAACCTAATCCATTAATTGATCTCAGTGGTTTAGATGTAATGAGAAAAATCTTAATACTTGCGAGAGAAGCAGGGTATAAACGAGAGCTTTCAGATGTTGAATATGATAGTTTTTTGCCTAAGGATTGTGTTTCTATAGATTGTCCTCAGAAACTATTTGATCAATTAAAAATGCATGAATCAGGTTTTCGATCTAGATATAATCGAGCCCTCAAAAATGGAAATAAGTTAAAGGTGTTGGCCTCTATGAATCAGGGGGAAATGAAGGTTTCTTTACAGGAAATTGCTTCAGAAAACCCTTTTTATCATTTAAATGGAAAAGATAATGCAGTTGCAATTAATACAAATAGATATCGAGATGAGCCTTTAGTGATTAAGGGAGCGGGAGCAGGTGCGGGAGTAACTGCAAGTGGTGTATTCGCAGATTTAATGTCAATAGTAAATAAATAGTATGGAAACAGTTAGAGCTTATGCACCTGCAACAATTGCCAATTTTAATGTTGGTTATGATTTGTTAGGTGTTTCATTAAATAATATAGGAGATGAAGTTCACCTTACTTTCAATGGACGTCAAAATAATGCAATTATCGAAATTGTAAACGGGGATGGTTTACCCTTAGATGTTAAAAAGAATTGTTGTTCCGTTGTTATTGCGAAAATGCAAGAAAAATTGAACGTTCATAGAGGCGTTGATATTCGGATAGTAAAAGGTTTTTCCGCTGGAAGTGGTTTGGGATCAAGTAGTGCAAGTAGTGCTGCTGCCGCTTTTGGATATAATGAATTGATGGGGAGGCCTTTCGGGCGGAAAGAACTAATTAGATTTGCTTCGGAAGGTGAGCGTGTCGCATGTGGAACTGCTCATTTTGATAACGTCGCACCGGCGATTTTAGGTGGGATTGTTTTAGTTACTGGAACTGATCAAAAGGAAATTATTCAACTTCCTGTTATAGATGATTTACATGCGATTACGCTTTTTCCAAAACTCAAAATTAACACGGAAGATTCTAGAAAGGTACTGAAAACGAATATTGAATCAAAGGCCGTTGTCAAGCAAGTGGGCTTGATGGGAGCTTTTGTTTCAAGCTTGTACGAGAAGGATTTAGAACGTTTTTCTGCTTCATTACAAGATGTTATTGTTGAGCCGATTCGAAGTAGGTTTATTCCAAAATTTGAAGAAATGAGATCAGCTGTTATGAAAGCCAAAGGATTGGCATTTGGTATTTCAGGTTCAGGACCTTCTGTTTTTGCAATTGTGAAGGGAAAAGGACAGTCAAAAGAAGTGCTTAAAGAGTTGTTGTCAGTTTTTGATGAGGTTGATTTAGTTGTTCAAACTGAGATAAATAAGATTACTAACAATAGTGGGGCGAGATTATTAAAATAAGAGGGATGAAATATATAAGTTCAAGAAAAAATGAAGAACGTGTCTCATTTCAAGAGGCAGTTTTAAATGGGTTGAGTAAAAATGGAGGTTTGTATTTACCAGAGGTTATCCCGGTATTACCAACGGATTTTTTTCAAAATATACAGGAATTAACAAATAGTGAAGTTGCGTTTCAAGTATTATCTCATTATGTAGGTGATTCTTTAAGTGACAGAGAATTAAGGTTAATTATTCAGGATACGTTGTCTTTTGAGATTCCAATTATTCCAGTAGAGAAAGATGTCTTTGTATTGGAGTTGTTTCATGGTCCTACCCAGGCATTTAAAGATTTAGGAGCTCGATTTATGTCACGCTGTTTAAAGTGTTTTTATGCTGACAAAAAAGAAGAACTCACTGTTTTGGTTGCTACTTCTGGTGATACTGGAGGCGCAGTTGCAAATGGTTTTTACGGTGTGGAAGGTGTAACGGTTAAAATTCTATTTCCAAAAGGTAAGGTTAGTAGTTTTCAAGAGCATCAAATGACAAGTTTAGGAGGCAATGTTCAGGCTATTGAAGTTGATGGAACTTTTGACGATTGCCAGAAGTTGGTTAAAGAAGCTTTTTTAGATACTCAATTGAGACAAACAAATGTTCTCAGTAGTGCTAATTCTATCAATGTGGCAAGATTATTACCTCAGATGTTGTTTTACTTTTTTCTCTATAAACAGCTTAAATCAAGATTTGGAAATAGGGAAGTTCTTGTTTCTGTTCCTTCAGGAAACTTGGGGAATGTCACAGCAGGTTTGATCGCGAAGAAGATGGGCTTGCCAATTAAACATTTTATTGCTGGATTGAATATGAATGATACATTCTTGAATTATTTAA
>JAKVAS010000230.1 GCA_022448165.1 Crocinitomicaceae bacterium
AAAGCACCTACATTAATTCCGATATAGAATATTGTAAAACCTTTATCCCTTCTTAAATCCCCTTTTTGATATAATCCCCCTACCATTGTAGAAATATTTGGCTTTAACATTCCAACTCCAAAAATTATCAATGCTAGTCCAGAATAAAACGCCCACATTTCTTCTACTGCAAGAATACCGTGACCAATAACAAGAATAATAGCACCATAAAGAACTGATTTCTTTTGTCCTAAAAACTTGTCTGCAATAATACCTCCGGGAATGGACATTACATAAACTAACATAGTGTACCAACCATATAATTCAAGCGCACTGGCCTTTGTCCAACCAAGCCCACCATCTCCAACAGTAGCTGAAATGTATAATACTAAAAGAGCGCGCATTCCGTAATAAGAAAATCGCTCCCACATTTCAGTGAAAAATAAAATGAACAATCCGACGGGATGTCCTAAAATAGTCTTAGATGATTGCGCTACTTGAGAACTCATAAGGTCTTTTTTTTTTGATGCGTGAAAATAATAATAAAACGTGGAATACCTACAAAAAATCTTCCAAACCCTTAATTCCTTCGACGAGTGAAATTTAACGGTTAAATAGAGCTGCACATTAGAGCCTTAACGAGGAATATTCTAGTATATTTTCCACTATATTCTCTAAAAAAAGATTTACATTTGCGTACTTATATTCCATCAAATCGACAATATGAAACTAGTTAGTTTAATGTGTTTATTAGGTCTCCTACTATTCGGATGTGCCTCATCTCCTGCCGATACAAATAGGCATAGTGGTGAAGTTTCAGAGACTCGCGATGAACATTCCTACGCCAATATCAACGAAATTCGTACAGAGCATCTACATCTCGATCTCGAAATTGACTTTGACGAAAAACGTGTTTCAGGAGTTGCTAGACATCAAATGTCGAAAAGTGATGCTGACACAGCAGTATTCGACGTGAAGGGGCTTCAAATTGACAAAATAACAATTGGTAAATCAAACGAGAAAGAAACTGACTTTGTAATTGGAGAGGCAGATGAAATCCTTGGAAGCCCGTTATTCGTAAAAATTACCCCAGGAACTGAATTCATAAATATTTATTACCAAACAACTAAAGAAACAGAAGCTATTGATTGGCTCCCTGCTGAACTGACAGCAAGCAAGATTCATCCTTATATGTATACACAAGGACAAGCTATTCTTACACGCTCGTGGATTCCGATCCAAGATACGCCTATGAATCGTATTACGTATTCAGCTGATGTTAAGGTACCTTCTGACTTGTTAGCTATCATGAGTGCTAACAACCCTAAAGAGAAAAGTTCTACTGGAGAATATCACTTTGAAATGAAACAGCGAATTCCAGCTTATCTTATCGCTATTGCGGTTGGTGATATAGTCTATAATTCCCTTGGAGATAATTGTGGTGTATATTCCGAGCCCGCTTACGCTGATGATTGCGCTTTTGAATTTACGGACATGCCAAAGATGATTGAAGCTGCGGAAAATTTATACGGTGAGTATAGATGGGAACAATTTGACATTGTTATCCTTCCGTATTCCTTTCCTTTTGGAGGAATGGAAAATCCACGATTAACTTTCGCTAATCCAACTTTAATTGCAGGAGATCAAAGTCTTGTTACTGTAATTGCTCATGAGTTAGCACACTCTTGGTCAGGCAACCTAGTAACTAATTCTACATGGGATGATTTCTGGCTAAATGAAGGATTCACTGTTTATTTTGAAAACAGAATCATGGAGGAGCTTTACGGAAAAGAAACCGCTGACATTTTAGCAGTTATTGAAAGACAAGAATTAGATACCGCTCTTGAAGAAATGGAAAACGATGGCCATTCTGAAGACACTCATTTAAAACTTCACTTACACGATCGAAGCCCTGACGACGGAATGACAGACATCGCCTACAACAAAGGCGCTTATTTCTTGCGTACTTTGGAACATGTAGCAGGTCGTGAAAAATTCGACACCTTCTTAAGAAACTACTTTGACTCTCATGCTTTCGAAACAATTTCAACGGAAGAATTCGTAAACTACCTGGATTCAGAACTACTCGAACCAAATTCAATTGACTTCAATGTTGAAGAATGGATTTATCAACCTGGTCTTCCAAATAATTGTGTAAATATTACTTCTAGCCGTCTGAATAGAATGATCAAAATGGCTGAAGATGTAAATAACGGAAAGGACATTTTCATGGGAAGCGATGGAGATTTAAAACGATCTGACTTTATCACTCAAGAATGGCAGGCATTTATCCGCGGACTATCTACAGATATCTCTATAGAAACAATGATTAAAATTGACGAAAAACTGCATTTTAGCGATCAAGCTAATCGTCAATTAAAAGTTGAATGGTATCAATTGGCTGTTCGTGTTGGAAATAAGTCTGTTCGTCCTGAAATGAAGGAGCATCTTGTATTAGTTGGACGACGTTGGTATATAGAGCGTATCTACCAAGCACTAAAAGATTCTGATGATCCTGATGATTTAGTATGGGCTAAACAAGTATATGATGAAGCAAAAAATAACTATCACTTTGTTTCTAAATCAACAATTGAAGAAATACTCTATAACTAAAAGAGCTAAATAATTGTATCCGTCCATTGGATACTCAGTAAATTAAAAGCCGCTTAAAACAAGTTTCAAGCGGCTTTTTTATGTCCTCATAAATACCAAAAAAGGCTTCAAACAAAAAAAGACCATCCGTTCAGATGATCTTTTCTCAATGTATTGATTAGATATATCTATCCTCTTCTTCTTTCCAAAAGCGTCATCATCATCAACGACAACAACATACGCTCATCTTCTCCTTCTTCTATATCTCCTAACTTATCAAGTTTAAAACGTCTCCCCAAAAAAGATTTTTCTTTGGATAAACGTGCGACTAATGTGCCATC
>JAKVAS010000231.1 GCA_022448165.1 Crocinitomicaceae bacterium
ATAAATTTCACATTAAACTTGAAATGTTTCCCTATCTGATCAATTAAAAAATTTCTGACATTTTCCGTGTTTTTGTAATTATCTGTAATTGTTGTCTGGAGAGTTAACTTTTCTGTTTTCCAATCAAATTTTGATTTTGGTATTTCCTTAATATATTCTCTTTTTAGTTTTTTTTCACCTGTATGAAGATAATTTTCAATTCTTTCAGTTATTTCAATTTTGCCACCTGTTGTCTTTAACCCTTCAATTCTACAAAATTTAATCAATTCTTCCTTGAGCCAATAAAACTCTTTAAAATCTTTAATACTTATTTTTTTATTCAAAATCGGTCTTGTATCCATTAGTTTTATTCAATTACAGCTAACGTTTGGCTAAAGTTAGCAATTTATTGCGTGTGAGGTGTGCTGGCTAGAAACCCCGGATACTGGCTGTCCGCCCGTGATGGCACCCCAGGACTTTGGACACGTAATGGGAGAGAAAAGGGCCGGCCAAAGGGTGGACATGAACTTTACCTATTGTGTTAGGCGGCGTTTTCTACCACGCTAAGTTATAGTTCAGTTCCAGATTGAAAGGTACTTTGCCAATATGCATAAAGTTGCCAAAGGATTCTCGAAAGATATTTTCATTGGTAAGTAGAAAAGAGGGTCCTCCTTTTAGCCAGACAGGACCTAACATAATTCCAAATTTAGGATTCACTGTTGTTTGTCTTGAAACAATGTCACCGTCTGGGTTTGCTAACCACAGTCTAGTCAGGGAACAATCAATTGTAAATCTGTCTATTTTAATTCCTGATGTTCCTGAAATTGACCAAGCTCCAGCGAAGAATATTAGTAGGGAAGCTTCGGTACCAACGTAAAAAGCATTCTTCTGGAAATTCCCGAATTTTGAATTCGATTTTCTACCAAGTTTGATAGACATTAGTCCACTCAATTTGGGCATGCTAACTAAGTTTTCCTGGCCTACACCGATACCTGCTGCACCAACAAGTTGAACAGAGTTATTTTTCTGCTTGTAATACTGTGCATATGTCATCTGTCCAACGACCAGACTTATTATGAGTATGAAAATCTGTTTTTGCATTGTTCCGATTCTGAAGTAAAAATACTTCCAGCATACATGGGAACATAATTGAAAAAAGCATAGAAATTAGCGGACTTGCGGAAATCACAAATTGAGAATTCGGAATGACGCCTAACGTTTGAGTAAATATAGCCATTTTTAGATGGCGCCGTTAGTGTGCTGGCCAAGCCCAGGATATTGTCCGTTCCGCGCGCTGGCACCCCAGGAGATTGTACACGTAATTGGGCGGGAAAAGTGATGGCAAAAAGGGTGGAAATGATATTTACTTACTATGTTAGCGTTTGTTTTTCACCATATTATAGTGGTCTTTATGACTCTGCCATTGGGTAAGTATTGATTCTGGTTCCCATTCATCTAATTCGGTTTCACCATGCCCCATGGAAGAAAACTTTTCGACTGTGCTGCCGCGAACTATGTACTCGCAACTCCACCAACTGGTGTCTGTTTCATATTCCGTACGTTCAACTTCGAGCGCATACACTAGCATGTTGTTTTTTAAGATGAATTCTTCGGTGATCAATACATTATCATTTCTCTTTTCGATAAATGCACATTCTATATTTTCCTCTACTTTACAATAAGTCCATATTTCATTCTTAAAAAACTCTTTGGGTGAATTTACGTTGCAAGATCCTTCAGCCTGATAAACGATCATTCGAATCGAGTCTTCGTATGTTTCAAGAATAGGTAGAGCAAGTTCATCATTCAATGTGGATGTTGAAAGAGAGTCTGCAATTGGAACAGGGTCTTCATTTACTATGCTATCATTGGTTCCGCAAGCAGTTATGAGTAAACTTATAAGAACGATTGTAGTTAAATACTTCATTTTGGGTAATAAACGCTAACGTTTGAGTAAATATAGCAATTTATTGCGTGCGAAGTGTGTAGGCAAAAAATCCCGGACTTTGGCTGTCCGACCGAGATGGCCGCCCGGATTATGGACACGTAATGGGTGAAAGCGCGCTTGCCAAGGGTCGGACGTTAGCTTTAGCTATTGTGTTATGGGTAGTTTTCTACTCATGCAAATTCCACAAAAATGCCAAGTAGCTTATTGTTTCTGAAGTAAGCACGAACTGTGCCGAAGGGTAGAACCTTTTCGATAGCTTCAAGGAGTTGGGCATCAGTAAATCCTATGTTTTGAAAATCTTTTTTCAAAGATTTTGAATCAATAGACTTATTTAACAAAGTTAATTGTCCTTTAAATATTCTATTGGTTCTCTCGAGCAAAATTCTAGTGCCATGCTCTTTCTTTCGCTTAAGATGTTTTTTTGAAAATGTAATTCCGAAACCAGTGATCTTTTTAGTTTCCGTAAGATATGTTGCAAAAAGACCTTGGTCATGCCAATAATAAGTTCCGTATTCAGTAGAAGTATTCATTGAGCTTACTCCAATTTTTGAGTGTAATTGACCACTATCTAAAGGAAGAATGAATAATTCCTGATTGTGAGAAATTCCGTTTTGGTCAATTCGAATGTTGCTCTGACTAAAACTGCATATTGCAACTAAGAAATTCAGAGATACCAACAGGATTTTAATGGAGCTAATTGAATTACCCATAACGGTTTAGCTAAAACCCAGTTTTAATTGGTTTTAGGTTTTGTTATGCTCTTTATTTTGATTTTATCAACTTTATTAATTGGTTATCCACCTTCAAGAAATAGATGTTTTGAGATAGCGATGATAAATCAATTTTGTTAACTCCATCATTAAAAACTCCCGTTATCAGAAGTTCTCCCAATATTGAATAGATTTTGTATTCAGTTTCTTCAAATAACTCTAATTCAACTGTTAGCTGGTCATTAAAAGGATTCGGGTA
>JAKVAS010000232.1 GCA_022448165.1 Crocinitomicaceae bacterium
AAAGGTTTATACATGTACGTAACGGATGAATCATTTGCATACGATCATACAGAAGTGGCCAAGTATGGAAATGTGAATGGAATACGAATGCTAAATGCGCATGGAAATCATGATTATAGTTTCTATGGAAATACTGATGGTAATCTTCACTATTTTTGGACTGCAGGACGGGATTTACCAAACTTTACAGAGGGAAGAGAAAATCCACTCGGACAACAAAACAGAGATACCAAACTAATGTTTGATTACAATGGAGATGATCACATTCAACATAATTCAAATTTTAACGGCTTTGGTGCGCCAGCTGAAAACGACGATATTTACTATCTAAATGGGGAAAAAATATTTCATCTTGGCCATCGAACACATTTCTTACCCGGAGACAAATTAAACATATCCTCGAACCCATACATTACAATTAATCAAGGGTATCTAAACCATATGATTAAGCCTGTAATTATTCACAATCTATCTGTTGAAGTTTTACCATCGACCGTTTTTGGAAAATACAACATAAAAGTATCTTACGAAGATTACGAAATTACGGGGCATGAAAACACTCCTCTTGTTTGGACTGGATTTGCTGTATTAAAAGACGCGCAAGTAGATGGATTTCCTCAAACAAGACTTACTATTTCTCAAAACAATACATTAGAGTTAGATTACAACTATACACCAACAAATGAAGATGTAATTCGTACTAATCCTGATGGGACAAAATTATTTTCCTATCCTACATTATTCGAATTAGAATCTGGTACGATTACAACAATTGAAGATGGGGCAACACTTCGTGTAAAGAATTATTCATCCCTTTATGTAAAAGACGGCGCTACACTTGATATTCAAGGAACTGGAAAGGTGATCATTGAAAAACATGGGCATATATGCATTGCTCCAACTGCTAACATCACAGGAACCGGCCATATTATTATGGAGGATGGCTCATCCCCTTATCTTAATAACCTTGTTGAACATACGCACACAACCACGACCGCAACTACGGATTGTATTTGCGTATCTCAACTAATCACAAATCAGACTTTTAATTTTGAAAATTACATTTCCGGTGATATTTCTATTACAAGCCCTGATGTAGTATGGGATACTGATCTAACTCCTGAAGGTGATGTTGTCATTGAGAATGGAGCCCGACTTGAAATCAATGATGATGCAATTATACGGATGTCGGAGGGAAAAAAAATGATTATTAAACCTGGTGGTCAACTGCGCATCATTGGAGCTACTATTAAAAACAATGAAAATTGTTCTGGAGCAACATGGGGCGGAATTGAAGTAATTGGAAACAGTAACTCTTCACAATCAATATCTCACCAAGGTAGACTTGTACTCCAGGATGCTAAAATAGAGAAGGCACTTGTAGGTGTTCTTGTTGGAGAAGCTAATGATGGAACTATACAGCCTAATACCGGAGGAGGATTGGTCTATGCCCATAATACGACATTTCTTGATAATCAAAAAGATCTAAAGTTTACCCCATATACACATATGGATGGTCAAAACAACCCCGTAGGAAACAAATCATACTTCAATCTATGCCGATTCCTGACAAGTTCCAATTTTCAAAAATTACCTTCTTCAGATATTCATTCTTGTGTTTCTTTACATGATGTTGATATGGTAAGGTTTTTAGGTTGTGAATTTTCAGACATTCATTACTTTATATCAGGTCATATTTCCCCACAAATTTTAAATAATTATGGGAAATCAGCCATTTGGTCCGAAAACGCATCAATGGTACTCAATAAATATGTGAACCCTATCACATTAGTTGAAGTGCAAAACACATTCAATCAGTATTACAGAGGTGTTTTGGGAACCAACTATAGCGCAAGCGATTACACACGTTTTGAAATATCTAATTCTAGCTTCAAAAACTGTTCTGTTGGAGTTGAACTTACTTCTATTGAAGATCATGTAAACATAACTCATAACGAGTTCTATGTAAATGGACCGAACAACACAGAGATGACAGGCCTTATTGCTACCAATTGTAAAGGTTATGAGGTTAGTCAAAACACTTTTAAATCAATTGTTCATGGCCTAGGTTCAGGTGCTTCGGACGTACATCTAGGAACTGGAATCATTATTCAAAATAATCATGGTGAAAATGAAGAAATCACAAACAACACTTTTTCCAAATTAAAAAATGCAATTAAAATAAATGGTATAAATAAAGATCCTAACACACAAGACGGGCTGCAATTTCGTTGCAATATATTCATTAGAAACAAGGTGGGAATACTTGTACGAATAAATGCTACACTTCCTGATCAAGGAAGTGAATTTAATCCTACTGGAAATACCTTTCAATATCAGTACGCCCCTCCTTCACAAGAACACATTAACTTCTATGACTTAAAGCGTTTTGATGCTGGAGTATCTCCGATTAACTACTATTATAGTGCTTCCGAATTCGGTCATAAACCTTATTTAATTAATGGCAATATTACTGTTAACACAACTGTAAATACAGCTAATTGTTCATCAATAGAGCTTGGAAACCCTACTGACCCAATTCTTTCAAACAAAACTGAACTTCAATCTCAGTTTTGCGATATGACAGCAACACAATTAAATACCGTAA